>NZ_JAVRQA010000536.1:0-16865 GCF_032161845.1 Mycobacterium sp. | reverse complement strand
ACAGCGCCGTCAGCGCGCCGACGAGGCCCGTCGCCACCATGGCCTGAACCGCTGGATCGGTGATGCGCGTCAGTTTGTGTTGCAGCAGTTCGATGAAGTTGGGCATCCACTCTGCGCCCGACTTCGTCAGCACTGGCTCCCGTTCCGGCGCGATCAATAGCACCCGCCCCCGCACCGGGTCGTCGACCATGAGGGCGACGAACCTCTCGACCGCGTCGCGCGGTGTCGTCGAGGACGTGAGTGCCGTCATCGCGGTGCCGCAGACGTGGTCGTACACCGCCCTGACGAAGCCGTCCCGATCGTCGAAACTCTCGTAGAAGTAACGCTCGGTGAGTCCGGCAGCACGGCAGACGGCGCGGACGGTGAGTGCAGAACCCGCTTCCCCGCCAAGAATGTCCACTCCGGCGACGATGAGCTCGTCGCGCCGCAGCGTCTGGCGGTCCTGCAGTGGTACGCCAGACCAGCGGCCCCGTCGTTGACCGGAAGGCACATCGCTCCTAAGCTCACTATGACAACGCTCGTAGTCAAACAAGCGTAGACCCCAGGGAAGGTCACCAGTGACTCAAGATACGTCCGAGGTGTGCCCGGTGACCAGCGCGGCAGAACCGCTCGCCGCAAGCTGCCCGGTGGCGCCAGGGGGTTACGACGCTCCGCCAGTTGCGCTCGGGCCCGACTCGTTGACGTGGAAGTACTTCGGTGACTGGCGAGGGCTGCTGCAAGGCCCGTGGGCCGGCTCGATGCAGAACATGCATCCCCAGCTCGGCGCCGCGGTCGAGGAGCACTCGACCTTCTTCCGCGAACGATGGCCGCGGTTGCTGCGGTCGTTGTATCCGATCGGCGGGGTCGTCTTCGACACCGACCGTGCCCCCCGCACGGGCGCCGAGGTTCGCGAGTACCACACGGACATCAAAGGCATTGACGCGCAAGGTCGTCGGTATCACGCGCTGAACCCGGACGTCTTCTACTGGGCGCACTCGACGTTCTTCGTCGGGACGTTGATCGTCGCGGAGCGACTCTGCGGTGGCATCACCGAGGCCGAGAAACGACAGCTCTTCGACGAGCACGTCCAGTGGTATCGGATGTACGGGATGAGCATGCGTCCGGTCCCGGAGTCGTGGGAGGACTTTCAGAAGTACTGGGACCACATGTGCCGCAACGTGTTGGAGAACAACTACGCGGCGCGCGCCGTGCTTGATCTGACCGACCTGCCCAAGCCGCCGTGGGCCGAGAAGATGCCGGACTGGATGTGGCGGCAGCAGCGCAAGCTGGTAGCGCCCTTCTTCGTCTGGTTCACCGTTGGCCTCTACGATCCGGCGGTCCGGGACTTGATGGGCTACACGTGGTCTGGGCGCGACGAGTGGCTGCACCGTCGGCTCGGCAAGCTGGTGCACGTGGCCTTCTCGCTTCTGCCCAAGCGCCGCCGGATGCATCCCCGTGGTCGGGCGGGCTGGGACCGCGTAACGGGCCGCAGCCCTGCCGACGCGCCGCTGCCGGAGACGCCTGCGCGCAACCTGCCGCCGCTCGACGAGCGGGACAATCCGATGCACTACTGCCCGAAGGTCTGATCAGCGGGTGCAGAGGCCGGCTGCCGTCTCCTCCGCGATGAGCTGTTTCAGCGGCTCACCGAGATGCGCGGCGAAGTCGTCGGTGGCTTGCATGTTCCAAGCGCCGTCCTCGTAGACCATGATCCGCGATTTCTCGACGCCATTGATCTTCATGAGCACGATCGCTTCGTCGTTGGGCGCCAGCCGCACGCCCGTGACGCTGATCGGTGGGCCGGGCTTCTTGCACGTCTTGTAGAACGTCACGAAGTCGTCCTGCGTGATGCCGTCCCGGACGTCTCGCTCCATGTGCTCCCAGACGTCCGCGAACTGGCCCGCCGTGAAGCGATCGATGTTGGCTTGGGCGGCGGCAGTCGCGGCGGCCAGGGTCTCCGGCACGTCGGTGCCCCGTGCACTCGCGCTGGTGGCGGCGCGAACGACGGACGTGCCGGAAGCTCCATGAGAAATGCCACACGCCGAGCACGCCATCAGTGCGAGCAGCGCCGTCAGGAATGCCAGGACCGACCTCATTTTCGGAAGGTTAGACCAGATGCGGCAATCCGCAACCCTTTGAGCAACCGTGCACCATTGACACGCCGCCAACCGCATGCAATCCGACGACAGGCTCTAGGGCGGACACGCCTCCCACGCCTCGCCTATCTGGTGAAAGGCGACGGGTGGAATTGCTCGGGGAGGCGGCGCGAGCGGGAACCGCTCACGCCTACATCTATGACACGCCCGTTCAGAAGTACGGGTCGGTGAGAAGGATCGTGTCGCCGGTGGTCTTAGTGATCCCGGCGATCACGAAACCGCTGTTGATCCCGGTCCCGATCCGAAGTTCGCCCTCGAATCGTTCGGCGACGAGGCGAACTGGCACTTCTGGTGCCCCCACTAGGACTCGAACCTAGGACCTGCGGATTAAAAGTCCGTAGCTCTACCAACTGAGCTATAGGGGCGCGGAGGATCAGGATACTTGCCGGCGTTGGGCGGATCGCCGCGGGAGCAAGGGAGACCCGCGTTTGAGGAATTGGGGGTCGGTAACCTAAGCTATCGAAGCTCCCAACGCGCTTGCGTTGACGAGTGCCCCGAAGAGATTCGGCTCTGGCCCCCATCGTTTAGCGGCCTAGGACGCCGCCCTTTCACGGCGGTAGCACGGGTTCGAATCCCGTTGGGGGTACGACGCAACGCGGCAACGCGGAGCGAGCAGTACGCAGGAAAGCAAGGCCCTGTGGCGCAGTTGGTTAGCGCGCCGCCCTGTCACGGCGGAGGTCGCGGGTTCGAGTCCCGTCAGGGTCGCCATACGGCGAGGCAAGGAATTCCGTGCCGTCCCGGCCAGGTAGCTCAGTTGGTACGAGCGTCCGCCTGAAAAGCGGAAGGTCGCCGGTTCGATCCCGGCCCTGGCCACTCAGAGTCATTGCAGTTCAGGGCTTTCTAGCCCGCCCTAGGCGCCGCTACGGCGGCGATAAACCTGAGCCATGGTCACAGCGGGCACGGCCGCGATGCGTCTCTCATCGACCAGGGGTTGATGAGCCGCACCCTCGGCGAGTTCTTCCTCTGACGGGGTGCTTACTCGCATCGCTCGCATCACGCTGGCATGTTCGGTTCATCTTGGTTTTATACGTTTCGAAGCCCACCACGCAATGCTAATTTGCGCTTGTTTGTGGCCGACTCCGCAGTGGCGTTGTTCGATCGACAAGGCTAGATCTCGCTCAAGGCACGCGGAGCCTGAGCACATTCGCTACTTCTTTTCCACTCACCACTGCTGCTGTGTGGAGCGACTCCCGCGGGCCTACGACGCAGTTTTCCAACCCGACGAACATACGGATACGAGACAAAGTGGTAATCAGCCAAAAGCGAATTTTCGACGATGTGACACAAACAGTGGGAAACACGCCCATCGTGCGATTGAATAACCAGCTCGCAGTGGATGGCACAGACCTCCTTTTGAAGCTCGAGTATTACAACCCGACGGCTAGCGTGAAGGACCGGCTATCAGTCGGCGCGATCAACTTCGCAGAGCAGAGCGGAAAGCTGCGACCAGGGGGCACCATCGTGGCCGCGAGCAGCGGAAACCTCGGCATCGGCCTCGCCGCCGCGGGAGCCAGTCGCGGATATCGCGTTGTCATCGTCATTTACGAAGACACGAGCTATGAGCGAAAGGTTGTCATACAAAACCTAGGGGCGGAGCTTGTCTTGACGCCGAAGGAAGACGGTGTGCGAGGGTCGGTGGAGGAAGCCGAAAGAATCACCAACAACACACCAGGCGCATTCTTCGTAAATCAGTTCGTCATTCCCATCAATCGCGAAGTACATCGAGCAACGACTGGGCCCGAAATCTGGGAGGATACCGCCGGCGATGTCGATGCAGTAGTAATCGGGGTCGGCTCGGGAGGGACGATCAGCGGCGTCGGGTCATTCCTGAAGGAAAAGAATCCGAATATCAAAATCATCGCGGTGGAACCCGATAATTCGGCAGTTCTTAGTGGCGAGGAATTCAATCCGCACAAGATTTATGGGTTGGGCCCCAACTTCAAGAGTCCGAATTTCGCAGACGAGGTAGTCGACGAGATTCTCCGAGTCACTGAGACCGAATCGGCTGTCACTGCCAGAAAACTCGCCAGATACGCCGGGATCCCCGCCGGTCTCAGCGGCGGAGCCGCAGTAGCCGCCGCCAGGCAGGTCGCTGAACGCCGAGACCCATCGATTCGAACGATCGTCACGCTTGTCCCGGATTCCGCAGATCGCTACATCTCGAGCTATTTGTTCCAGGACGCATTCGACGAGAACGGAACCCTCCGTAGCCATGTCTGAATCCGAGCGGACGACCAGCGACGAGAATCAGCTCACTCACGATCAGATCGAAGAGCGAGCCACGCGCCTGCGCCAACCGGGGAAGCAGTTCAAATTAGGATTCTTCACTCAAGTACCCAGCCCAGCGGACCGACCGGCGCGCAGAACATATGAAGAGCTCGTAGAAAGCATTGTGGCGGCCGAGGAGATCGGATACGACAGCGTCTGGATCGGGCAACACCATTTCAGTCCCGAGGATGGCGGTGTTCCATCTCCGCTGGTCGTGCTCGCCGCTGCCGCGGCACGGACCAAGAGAATCCATCTGGGCACAGCGGTAATTGCGCTGCCTTTCGAACACCCGATCAGACTGGCCGAAGACCTCGCGGTACTGGATGAGATATCTGACGGCCGAGTTCAGATCGGATTAGGGGGAGCCAGAGGAGACCTGCAGGCTTTCAACACATTTGGAGTCGACTTCTCGGCAAGGCACGAACTGTTCGACCGTAATCTCGAAATCCTTCATCATCTGTTGGAACAGCGGAGCTCTGCGGAGTTCGCCCACGTCGTCGACGTTCGGGTAAATGACACCAGTACACCCCTTGAGCGCACGTCCGGAGCGCAGCTGTCCACCTCGGACTCGGTCGCAGGCCAACAGGCGAAAGCAGACCAAGAGCCGAAGCGCCTCTTTCCCGCGGCGCCGAGTCTGAGGCGCAGGGTGTGGCAGACAGCCAGCAGTGAGGAAAGAGCTCGGAAGATTGCACGAAATGGCAACGGAATCATGATCGGTGCGTTCCATGACCATGTAATTTTTCATCAGCTTCAGTTCATCGTCGGCTACCTCGAAGAATGGCTAGCACTCAACGGGAGTCTCGAGGAAGCGCGAGTAGGGGCGCAGAGATTCACCCTTCACGGGGAGAGTGCAGACGCAATAGCGGACGAACTTGGATCGCACGTGTCTGCTACTCAAAGAACGCTGGAAGCCCGTTTCCCGCAACTGGGTTCGCTGTCTCCGAAGGATTACCTACGTTCCGTAGCGCGCACCGGTACCTCGCAGGAAATCGTTCAGCAGCTTCAAGAAGATCCCGCGTTGTTGGGGTTCGTCACCGACTTCTTTCCCACCACCGGGCTGTTTCCTTCCGTCAGAGAAGGCACCTTAGGAGCGGACCTCGACGTCAGACGATTGCGATTGTTCGCCGAGGAGATCGCGCCGGAACTTGGTTGGAAGCCTGCCGCCAATCACTGAGCGCAATCGAGACGACCTGCGCAACCTCAATCCGTTGGGTCAGTTCGGTTCACCACGATCTAAACGATTAACGCGCATGTCGGTGGTACCTAGTCTTTGAAGACTGCCCCTTGCTCACGGCCAGGAGTCGAGGTGCCCTCTGCCTCGGCGCGATCACTTGTGCCCGCCAGCCAGCTTCACGCTTCACCACCCCGTTACCACACAAGGAGACCGGCCGTGCCGCACCTCGAATTCATCCGGCAGTCAGGCACATTGGGATATGCGCTGTTGTTCGGTCCGGGCGTCGTCCTGTTGCTCATCGCCCTCGCAGTCAAGGGCGCCGTCAAGACGACACACAACTTCGTGATCTCCGGCCGACTTCTCGGCTTTGGGTTCGGCGTGGCGTCGCTCATCTCGGTGTGGACGTGGTCGATGGCGGTGATGCTGTCGTCCGCCCAGGCATACACCTGGGGGACCTCGGGCCTGGTCTGGTTCATCGTGCCCAACGGGCTCGCCGTGATCATCATGGTGCCCTTCGCCTTGAAGCTCCGACAGAAGATGCCGTCCGGATACACACTCGCGGAATTCATCCGCGCGCGATTCCAGAACTCGATCAGCAGCGTGGCGACCCTGGTCTTCCTGATCGGCGCGCTGCTGGGTGTCATCATGATCAACCTCGCCGGGTTGGTGCTCGTGATGAACAAGATCTTCGGACTCACCCCGATCAGCATCGTCATCATCGGTGTCGTCGTGGTCACCGTGTACTCCTATTTCGGTGGGTTGACGACATCCGCGGTCACGGGAACGTTGAACACCCTGCTCCTCGGCGTCGGATCGTCCGTGGTGGTGCTCTTCGCGCTCGCCAAGGCCGGCGGCGCCGACCTCGTCTTCAATGAGGTTCAGGCTCGTGGTGACGAGCACCTGAATCCCTTCAATCCCGTCACCGCTGCGAGCTTCGGTCTTGCCTTGGCGCTCGGGCTACTTACCAATGTCATTGCCGATCAGTCGTTCTGGCAACGTGTTTGGGCGATCAGGCCGAAGGATCTCGGCCGCAGCTTCTTGTGGGCGGGCGTGTGGTTTTACCCCATTCCGCTAGCGCTCGGCCTGCTCGGCTTCATCGGTTTCGCCTACGGCGTGACACCCGAGCAGTTGGGCTCGCTGGGTGCAGGGGCGATCGGCCCGCACGTCATCGCCAGTCTCGGCCTGCCGGTGTTCATCATCGCCCTGTATACGCTCGTCGTCGTCAATGCCTGCTTCGCGGCGATCGACGGTGCCCTCTCGGGTGTGACCTCCTTGGTCGCGGTCGACATCGTCCATCGATACTGGCCCAAGGTGTCCGAGCGCACGCTGCTCACCATCACCAAGACCAGCATGATCGTCGCGGCCGCGATCGCGGGTGGCGTGGTGTTGACCGGCATCGACTACGTGAATCTCGTGACCACGGTGTACTTCTACGGCACCAGTCTTCTCATTCCGGTGACCCTCAGCATCTTCTGGTCTCGCATGACGGGGACGGGGTACGTCGCGGGTGTGCTTGCGGGTATCGCGGTCGGAGGTCCGCTCCGGGAGACGCTCGGGCCCACCTACGGACCGCTCTTCGGAATCATCGGCTTGATCGCGGCGTCGGCGATCGTCTCGGTCGTGGTGAGCTTGCGCGCCGACACTCGGTTCGACTTCGACAGCCTGTCTGAAGGCAAGGCGGCGCTCCTCGAACGCGACATCGCGACTGCAGCCACCGAGAGGCAAGAGGACCCGACGCATCCCGCTCCCGGTGACGCCGTCGCCGCCGGACAGCAATAAGAGCCGAAACACCCGAAAGGCACTGTCGTGACACTGTTTTACATAGGCGCTGGCATCGGCCTAGTGCTCGCCGCCATATACCTGATCGTCGGTGCGCTTAGCTTCGTCCGGATCCGACGAGAGTTGGCCGCCGGTACGGGAGTCGACGCATTTCACAACGAAGTCGACTCTTCGGAGATCGCACTGGTTCCGGGCTTCACGTGGAAGGCCTCCCTGGCGGTCTTGACGTCGTTCGTCGTGTTGGTCGTTGCGTCCTACAGCGGCGCCTTCTGGTACGTGCTTGCGTTCAGCGGACTCGGAACCGCCGCAGCGGTGATCGTGGCCTTCATCCTCGAGTTGCGCGGTGACCGTGCCGGGACTGCCACGTGACCCAGCGGAAAGCGCACCTGCTGGGCTTCGTCCAGCACGGGGTGATGAACCACGCCTCATCCATGTGGGCCCATCCGCGCGACAAGGTGGGCTACCACTGGTCGCGGCCCGAGTACTGGCGTGACCTCGGCCGGATCATGGAACGCGGACTGTTCGACGCGATGTTCATCGCCGACGAACTCGCGCCGTACACGACATACAAGGGCAACTCGGATCCCGTCGTGAAGTACGCGGGCCAGTTCCCGGTGCACGAACCCGCCACGCTGGTGCCGATCATCGGGGCCTTCACCAAGCACCTCGGTATCGGGATCACGCTGTCGACGTCGTTCGTGCCGCCGTACATGATGGCTCGTCATCTGTCCTCGCTGGACCACCTCACCGGTGGCCGCGTCGGTTGGAACATCGTTACGTCGTACTCCAAGAGCGAGTTCCAGGCCATGGGCAAGGACAACCTTACGCCGCGCGACAAGCGTTACGAGGTCGTCGAGGAGTACATGCAGTTGCTGTATCAACTGTGGGATTCGTGGGACGACGACGCCATCGTCTACGACCGCGAGACCGGAGTCTTCGCCGATCCGTCCAAGATCCGCGAGGTGGACTTCCAAGGCGAGTTCTTCAAGTCGAAGGGCCGCCACTTCGTCGCGCCGTCTCCGCAGAAGCGACCCGTACTGTGGCAGGCCGGCTCATCGGAGCAAGGTCGCCAATTCGCTTCCAAGCACGCCGAATCGGTGTTCGGGATCTTCCCGACGCCGAAGAGCATGCGAGCCTACGCCGACGACATCCGGACTCGCGCCGACGATCAAGGACGCGACCCGGAATCGGTCAAGCTCATCTACGGACTGCAGACGATCATCGACCGCGACAAATCCCGCGCGAACGACAAGTACGCGGAGTTCGTCGAGAAGGTGGAGATCGAGAGCGCGCTGGGAATCCTGTCCGGACACACGGGATTTGACTTCTCGACGCTCGGCCTCGACGACAACGTGGTTGACGCCGACGTACAGGGCATCCGCGGTCTGTTCGACGCCATCCTGGAAGCCAAGGACGGCGCCCCGGTCACCGTGCGGGAGGCGGCCCAGATCTACGGCGTCTCGATGGGCGCACCGGTCGCGGTTGGCACTCCGTCCGATGTCGCCGACCAGATGGAGCACTATCTCGACGACGGTGGATGCAACGGCTTCATGCTGTTGGCCACCGACACGCCCGGATGCTTCAACGACGTCACCGAGTTGTTGGTGCCCGAGTTGCAGCGTCGCGGCCGCTTCCGGACCCGGTACCCCGGAACCACTTTGCGAGAAAGCCTGCAGGAGTATTAATCGCCACGGAGGCTTCCGGCACCGTACTACTACATCTTGATGGCTGCGTTCTATGGGCGATGGATCGATCGTCGAAGCGCGCAATTTCCCGACTGACCGGCCAGGTCAACGTCTCGCGGCCGACGGCAGTGCCGCGACGTGGTGCCATCAGGTGTGGCGACCCTGTCATATGATCAGCCCGGCGTGGTGCACCTCGCCAACGCGCCCGCATGGGGAGATCTAGCAAATCTTGCACCGTCCGCTATCGTCATCTCGACGTCGAATCGTGCGGGCCGGGCGAAGTCCAAACGCTCGGACATTCAGTTGGTGAACACTCCGGATCGACGAATGTCGAGGCCTGAATCAACGAGCCTGCCAATTACGAAAAGCGAGCCCAGGAAGGCTTATTGACGATGGCCTGAGACCTCGCGACGGGAAGCATCTTCATTCCTGGCTCGAGCTACAACCGACCTGTCAGTGGCTTAAGCGCGGCCTGTTCATCCGCTGTCGATTGTCACAACTTGGACAATTGATTACCTAACTCTGACGTCAGCAAGTTATCGTCCGTTCATGATCAAGATCGATCCACGGGTCCGAAAGGTGCCCGCACGGAAGTACTGAGGAAACGGATGGGGGCGTATTGCTGGCAGCGTGAAAGGGTGGTGTGCGGTGAACGACGAGGTCATCAGTCTCGACGGCATTACGCCAACATGGCTCGCGAATGAGCTCGACGACCAAGGTGTGGTGAGGCTGCGAAACGTCTTCTCCGATGAATGGCTAAATGCCATGCGCGAGTCGGTCGACTATTGCATCGCACACAATGGCGACGGCGACTTCTTCATCGCCGAAGCCGATCACGAGGTCGGCTCACCGGCCCATCAACTGGTATCCGACCCTGCATTCCGCGAACTCTTCATTGATGCCGCCAAGCTCCGATGGCCCAAGGCTGACTCGGCAAACAACGACATCCGGTGTTCGATGCTCGTCCGCGCCGGCAATGGGCCGAAGGCGCGCTCGAACCGGTTCCATTACGACGGAGCCGTTCTCACGATGGTCGTGCCGATATTCATTCCGGAGGCCGATATCGGCACCAATGGTGAATTGGCGGCCTTTGGCAACAAGCGCCGGTTCCGTCGCTTTCTCGCATCACATCTCGTCGACATGATCCTGACTCACAACTCGCTGTACCGGCGCCGCATCTCGAGAACGGTTCAGGCCGCGCCCGAGAAGCACCTCGTCGAACTTCGACCGGGCGACGCCTACCTGTTCTGGGGCTATCGCACCTTTCACGGCAATCTTCCCTGTGCGCCGGGATTGCTGCGTACGACCTTGGTTCTGCACTACGGCGAGGTGCATTCGGACAGTTGGGCGCTGAAAATGGTGTGGAGATTCAGTCGAAGCCGACGGGACCTCGGCCCCCTGCAATATCGCTCGGCGATACCGGTCGGCCCCGAGGTCTCCGCCTAGCGCTTGTCGAGCTGCGGCGATGACGGGGTAATTTACCCCTATGGTCCGACCTGCGCAGACGGTGCGCAGCGAACGCACGCGCGAAGCGTTGCGCCAAGCCGCCTTGGTGAGGTTCCTCGCCCAGGGGGTGGAGGACACCTCCGCCGAGCAGATCGCCTCGGACGCCGGAGTGTCGCTGCGTACCTTCTATCGGCACTTCACCTCGAAGCACGACCTGCTGTTCGCCGACTATGACGCTGGGCTCCAGTGGTTCCGAACGGCGCTGGCCGTCCGGTCGCCAGGCGAACCGCTCATTGAGTCCGTGCACTCGGCGATTCTCGCGGCGCCGTATGACGCCGCGGCCATGCCGAAGATCGCGGAGTTGCGGGCACAGGAATTCGACCCGGGGCGGATCGTGCGCCACATCCGGCAGGTCGAGGCCGACTTCGCCGAGGCGCTCGAGGAGTACCTCACCCGTGACGAACCGGCCGACCCCACCGCCGACGCACGATTGCGCGTGACGGTGACCGCGCGCTGCATCGCCGCTGCCGTGTTCGGCGCGATGGAGGTCTGGATGTTGAGTGACGAGCGGTCGCTCCCCGAGCTGGCCCGGCTGTGTCGCACGGCGCTCGAGGTGGTCGCAGCGGGCATCAGCGACGAGCGCTGATCAAGTTTCGTCATTATTGACAAAACTCGAGTACCGTGCCAGCCTCGGACGATGACGGAGTTCGACGCGATTGTCATCGGCGCGGGTCACAATGGGCTGGCCGCGGCGGCCATTCTGGCAAAGGCGGGCGTCCGAACGCTATGCCTTGACTCCAAGCTGTATGCCGGTGGAATGGCCTCCACCGTAGAGCTTTTCGACGGGTATCGATTCGAGATCGCCGGCTCGCTACAGTTCCCGACGTCGGCGAAGGTCAGTGCCGAGCTCGGGCTCGACGATTTGCCGACCGTCGACCTCGACGTCATGTCGGTGTCGTTGCGCGGGATCGGGGATGAGCCCGTCGTCTACTACACCGATCCGATGAAGTTACTCACCCACCTCAACGACGTGCACGGCGCCGAGGCGGTCAACGGCATGGCTGGCCTGATGGCGTGGAGCCAAGCCCCGACGCGCGCGCTGGGACGGTTCGATGCGGGCATGCCGCCCAAGACCATCGACGAGATGTATGCCTGCGCCCAAAACGAATTCGAGCGCTCGGCGATCACCGACATGCTGTTTGGCTCCGTCACCGACGTACTGGACCGCTACCTCCCCGACGCCGAGAAACACGGAGCCCTGCGGGGGATGCTCTCGTTTTTGGCCATCAACACCACCTACCGCGGGCCCGCCACGCCCGGCAGTGCGGCAGCGTTGGCGTTCGGTCTGGCGATTCCCGACGAGAACGCCAAACTGATGAAGAAGCTTCGCGGTGGAATCGGCGCCCTGACAGCACATCTCGTCGAAGTGCTGGAGTCCAACGGTGGCGAGTTGCGGTTGCGCAGCAAGGTCGAGGAGATCCTGGTGGCCGATGGGCGGGTCACCGGCGTCCGACTCGAGGACGGCTCGACGATCAACGCAGCCATCGTGGTCTCGGGTCTGGCACCCGACCTCACGGTCACCAAGTTGATCGACCCGAACGCGGTGCCGTCCGATGTCCGCGATCGGTTCTCGCGTGTCGACCACCGCGGAAGCTACCTTCAGATGCACTTCGCCCTCGACGGGATGCCCACCTTCGCCGAACCCTACGAGAAGCTCAACGACCCCGAGATGCAGTCGGCCATCGGGCTTTTCAGCACCCCGGAAGAGCTACAGCAACAGTGGGAGGACAGCCGCCGCGGAATCGTTCCTGCCGATCCGGCGATCGCGATGCAGTTCCCCTCGGTGCACGACAGCGCCCTGGCGCCGGACGGCAGGCATGCGGTGTCGGCGTTCTCGATGTGGTTCCCCGTCGAGTACGAACATGCGTCCTACGGCGACCTCAAGGTCGAGATGGGTCGCCGCGTCATCGAGAAGATCACCCGGGTGGCGCCCGACTTCGAGTCGAAGATCATCCGGCACACGACGTTCACGCCACGGCACATGGCCACCATGTTCGGTGCGCCAGGCGGTGACTACTGCCACGGCTTGATCCACCCCGAGCAGATGGGTCCAAATCGCCCAGGGCCAAGGGGATTCATCGACCAGCCGATTCCGATTGACGGTCTGTACCTGGGCAGTGCAGGGTGCCACGGGGGGCCGGGCATCACGTTCATCCCGGGATACAACGCCGCCGTGCAGGCGCTTGCCGACGCGCGTTAGTCGTCGGCGGGGCCGGTGGGGGTGGCGCCACCTTCGTCGGACCAGTCAGACCGGTCCTCGGCGCCCTTCGCCGGGTCGCTTTGCACGTCTTCGCCACCCTCGGGTCCGGAGTCCGACTCGCTTGTCTTGGGCTCTTTGTTCATCCCGACGCGATACCCGGTTCGTCGGGCTCGGAAACGGTGAGGACGGCTTCGACGACGTAGGGCACCTGGTCTTCGAACCGGTGCTCCAGATCGCGGAGGGTGCGCGCGATCGACGACTCGACCCCGTCGCCGACCAGGTCGACGCTCGCGATCACGAAGATCTGCTTGGGACCGATGAACTCGGGACGGAGGAAGCGCACGGACGCCACTTCGGGGAAGCTCGCCAGCTCGTCGCGAAGTGCTCGTTGGAGTCGCGGCGGGCCCGCCTCGCCGGTGAGGAAGATCCGGTTGCGGTTGATCAGGATCACGGCCACCACGCCGAGCACGACGCCGACCAGAATGGAGCCGATGGCATCCCACACGACTTCACCGGTCAGCTGGTGCAGCAGGATGCCCAGGAATGCGATGGCGATACCGATCAGTGCGGCGCTATCCTCCGCGAAGACTGCCCGCACCGTTGGGTCCGATGTCTCGAAGGCGTACTGCAGGACATCGCTCTCGAATGTGTTTGCGTCCCTGCGTAGTTGGTGCAGCGACTGCAGCAGCGAAGCGCCCTCCAGGACGAAGGCGATTGCGAGGACGACATAGGCCAGCCGGTAGTCCTCGGCAGACTCCGCGCCGTGGAGGAGTTCGGTGATTCCCCGCCAGATCGAGACGGCGGCACCGACGACGAACAGGCCGACCGCAGCGAGCAGTGACCACACGTACGCCTCGCGCCCGTAGCCGAGAGGGCGCCGCTCGTCGCGTTCGCGGACGCTGCGCCGGTTGGCGATCAGCAGGAAGACCTCGTTGCCGGTGTCAGCCCAGGAATGCGCTGCCTCCGCGGTCATGGAAGCCGAACCGGACACTACGGCGGCGAAGGACTTCGCCAACGCGACCAGGAGGTTCGCGCCGAACGCTACGACGACGGTCAGCGTGCTGTCGCCTCCAGCCTTCACCACTCCAGCGACTCAACCACGAAGGTCAGTCACCCCGTCGCTGCAGCTGCGTCATCCAGTCCTTCGGAACGCGCTCGCTGGGCCCCGGTGCCGTCTGGTTCACCGGATGACATTCCGGCGGAGCGAGTTCCGGCCCGTCGTAGTACTCGTTCGAGTCGAAGTTCCAGAACCAGTCCTCGCCTGGCTCGAACGAGCGGATGATCGGATGCCCCGTCTCGCGCCAATGCGCCGAAGCGTGCCGGGCCAGCGAATCGTCGCAACAGCCGATGTGTCCGCATGCCGTGCAGCGACGTAGGTGCACCCACCACCCGTCGACCGCAGTGCATTCGACGCACCCCGTGCCACTGGGCGGGATGGTGGGATTCACCGCATCGGTCATGGGTTTACCCTACTTCTTCTCGCGCCACGCCCGCTCGAAGGGCAACCGCCACGCGTTCGGCGCAACCAGCTGATGGATGGCATTCGGACCCCAGGTTCCTGGCTGGTAGGACTTTACCGGCGGCGGGTCCTCCAGCAGTTGAGCCGAACGCTCCCATAGGGATTCGATGCCCTCGGCAGTGGTGAACAGGGTGTGGTCGCCACGCATCGCGTCGAGGATCAGCCGCTCGTAGGCCTCCAGCACGTCGCCGAGCTGTTCGGTCTCCTGCGTAGAGAACTGCATGGACATCTTGTCGAGCTTCATACCGGGGCCCGGCCGCTTGCCGTAGAACGACAGTGACACCTTCGACGCGTCGGCGAGGTCGAACGTCAGATGATCGGGCCCCTGCGAACCGACACCCGAGCCGGCCGGGAACATCGTGCGCGGCGCCTCCCTGAACGCGATCGAAATGATCCGCATGCCCTCGGCCATCTTCTTTCCCGTGCGCAGATAGATCGGCACGCCGGCCCAGCGCCAGTTGTCGATGCCGACCTTCAGTGCGATGAAGGTCTCGGTGTCCGAGTCCCGTGCCACCCCCTTCTCGTTGCGATAGCCGGCGTACTGCCCGCGGACCACCTCGTTGCAGTGGATCGGCAGCATGGATCGAAAGACCTTGTTCTTCTCCTCGCTGATGGCGCGAGGTTCCAATGCAGTCGGCGGCTCCATCACCACGAAGGCCATCACCTGCAGCAGGTGGGTGACCACCATGTCCTTGTAGGCGCCGGTGCTCTCGTAGAAATTCGCCCGCTGATCGAGGCCGAGGGTCTCCGGGATGTCGATCTGGATGTGGTCGATGAAGTTGCGGTTCCAGATCGGCTCGAACAACCCGTTGGCGAAGCGGAACGCCAGGATGTTCTGCGCCGCCTCCTTGCCGAGGAAGTGGTCGATGCGGAAGATTTGCCGTTCGCGGAACGTCTCGTGCACGAAGTCGTTGAGCTCGATGGCGCTGGCGAGGTCGGTGCCAAAGGGTTTCTCCATCACCACCCGCGATCGGTCGACCAGATTCGCGTCCCTCAGCATCGTGATGACCGCCCGCGCAGCCTTCGGCGGTACCGAAAGGTAGTGCAGCCGACGGACTTCCGGGCCGAGATCCTTCTCGGCCCCGGTCACGGCGGCGGCCAGCGCCTCGGGCCCGGCGCCCTGCGGAACGTAGGTGATGCGGCTGGCGAAGTTGTCCCACTGCTCCTTGGTGAGCTTGTGAGTGCCGAATGCATCGACGGCTTCCTTCGTCAGCGCACGGAACTCGTCGTCGGTCAGGTCCTCCAACGACGTCCCGACCACCCGAATCTTGGGCGCCAGCGAGGACTGGACCAGGTACGCCATGCCCGGCAACAGCTTGCGTTTGGCCAGGTCACCGGTCGCGCCGAACAGGACGATCACGTGGGGTAGGAGCGCATCCTCGTCGCGGCGGTGTGGTCGCGCGCCCGCGGCCGGGTAGGCGATGGACTGCGGGAGGTCCAATTTATTCTCCAAGTCGTTCGTAGCCACGTGGTCGATGCTTCCACCCCGTCGAGAACGGCGCGTGCCGAAAGCCATCAACTGCCGTTGCCCGCTGGCTAAGGTCGCGGGCATGGCAACCAGTGATTCGCGCGAAGTGGTCATCGAAGCAACCCCCGGGGAGATCCTCGACGTCATCGCCGACGTCGAGGCGACACCCACGTGGTCGCCGCAATATCAGAAGGCCGAGATCCTCGAGAGCTACCCGGACGGCCGGCCAAAGCAGGTCGAGATGACCGTGAAGGCCGCGGGTATCACCGACAAGATGGTCATCGAATACACCTGGACCGACAGTGGCGTGAGCTGGACGTTGGTGAAGTCGGGCCAGCTCAAGAAGCAGGACGCGAGCTACACGCTGACTCCCAACGGGGACAAGACAAAGGTCAGGTTCGACATGGCCATCGATCTGTCCATCCCCATGCCTGGCTTCCTGCTCAAGCGCACCCTGAAGGGCGGAATGGAGACCGCCACCGACGGTCTGCGCAAGCACGTACTGAAGCTCAAGAAGGGTTGAACACCGGGCCCCTGGCCGGGGTAAGAGTGATCGAGCTCGGCGGGATCGGGCCCGGCCCGCATACCGCGATGATGCTCGCCGACATGGGCGCGGACGTGATTCGGGTCCGCAGACCAGGCGGACTGCAAATGCCCGCCGAGAACGTCGACCTCCTGCACCGCGGCAAGCGCGCCGTCGACCTCGACGTGAAGCGGGAGCCCCAACGGCTTTTGGACCTGGCCGCCAAGGCCGACGTCGTGCTCGATTGCTTCCGGCCCGGCACGTGTGAGCGCCTGGGCATCGGCCCCGACGACTGCGCCGCCGTCAACTCGCGGCTGATCTTCGCGCGAATCACCGGGTGGGGTCAGGACGGTCCGCTCGCGAAGACGGCGGGGCACGACATCAACTACCTGTCGCAGACCGGTGCGCTGAGCGCCATCGGCTACCGCGACCGCCCGCCCGTCGCGCCGCTGAATCTGGTCGCCGATTTCGGCGGTGGGTCCATGTTCGCGCTCGTGGGCATCGTGGCCGCGCTCTACGAACGGGAGCGGTCCGGCACGGGCCAGGTGATCGACGCCGCGATGGTCGACGGGGTCAGCGTGCTGGCCCAGATGTTGTGGACGATGAAGGCG
>NZ_JAVRQA010000535.1:0-9850 GCF_032161845.1 Mycobacterium sp. | reverse complement strand
GAGCACCGGCAGCAGGCCGAAGATGCCGATCAGCACCGCCGCCGGGCTTGCCAGCGCCCACCCGGCCGCGGTCTCCGTGCGGCCGAGCCGTCCCAGCAGCGATGGCACGTCCGTGTCCTACTTCTCGGCCAGCGCGGTGTCAGCGGCCTCAGCCGCCGACTTCAACGCGTCCGCGGGCTGGTCCTTGCCGAGCATGACGGCCACGATCGCCTGTCCAAGGGCTTCGGAGACGTCCGGATACTTCGCGACGGTCGGCCTGACCTTCTTCACGTTGGACAGGTTCTCCACGAAGGTTCCTGTCCCAGGTACGTTCTCGTTCAGCTTGGTGAGCACTGCCTGGTCCTGGCCGACCGAGGTACGGATGGGCAGATCGCCGGTGCCCAACGAGAACGCCTTGACCTGCTCGGGGGCCGACAGCCACTTGACGAAGTCGACGGCCGCCTGCTTCTTCTTGTCACCGTTGTCGAAGACCACCCAGTTGTCCGGGCCCGCGATGGTCTGATGCCCACCGGTCGATCCGGCGAAGGTGGGCAACACCTGCACGCCGTACTCGATGTCGGACAGCTGGCTGAGATCCCACGGCCCGGTCACCAGCATCGCGATCTTGCCGCTGTTCATCAGCTTTGGGCCGTTCTCGTTGGTGGTGTCGAGGTACAGCGACTTGTCGGTGACCGCCATCTGCTGGAGCACCGTCAGCGCCTTGACGCCGGCGTCGGAGTTGAACGCGGCGTGCTCGTCGTCGGGGGTCAGGATGTCGCCCCCGGCTTCCCAGAGCATCGGAAGGTAGTGCCACACAGTGTCTTCGCTGCCGTCGGCGGGGATCAACCAGCCGTACTGCCCCTTCGACGGATCGGTCAGCTTGGCGGCCGCGGCCCGGAAGTCATCCCATGTCCAATTCGGCGTCGGGGGTGCGACCCCGGCGTCGGCGAAGAGCTTCTTGTTGTAGACGATCGCCAGGTTGTCCACCAGGGCGGGAACACCGACCACCTTGTCGCCTACCGTCGCGGCCTCACGTTCGGCCTGATAGAAGTCGTCCCACTTCCAGTCGGGCTTGGACACCTCGTCGGCCATGTTCACCACCTGCGGGATCTGGGCGATGTTGGGGGACCAAGAGCCGAACATATAGGCGACGTCCGGCGCGCTGCCGCCGCGCACCGCGGTCAGCACCTTCTGCAGCACCAGATCGTTGCTGGAGTACAACTCGCTGACCTTCACGTCGGGATGTTCCTTGTTGTACTGGTCGATCAGGCCCTTGAACACCTCACCCTCGGTGTCCTGATAACCGTGCCACACCGCGATCTCGGTGGGGCCGGACGGTGCCGATCCGCCACCGCCACACGCGGTCATGACGAAGGCCAGGACGGTGACCAATGCGATGCAGAGCCGACGTCGAATCACTTGTGACACTCCTTAGTTGGGTGAAGCAGTCGTGCGCAGCGGTTCGGGAAGTAGGTCGCCGTGCGCGATCGTCAGGTCGTCACACAGCTCCCAGATCTGATCGACGGTCAACGTGGCCGCGGTATTCGGGTCCACCATCGCCGCCGCCCGCACCAGCCGAGGATCGCCGTCGACGGCGGCCCGCACCGCAAGCTCGACCGGGCCGAGGAAGTTGCGGTTGAGGGCGGCGCACTGTGGTGGGAGGTCGCCCACCTTCGTCGGATGCGCGCCCAAGGCGTCCAGCAGCGTGGGCACCTCGACGGCAAGGCCGTTCGGCAGGTTGGTGATCAAGCAAGAGTTCACGACGTTGGCGGAGATGACGCGCGGCGTCCCGGTCTCCAGGGAGTGGATCACCTGAGGGGCGTATTCGGTGGACTCGGTGTCGATGCCGAGCGTCGCGGTCTCGGCGAGTTCGGCCCGCACCTTGGCGTACTCGGCGAGGTTGTCCTCGCTGATGCGCACGTACGCACCGATGTCGAGGCGCAACCGCTCGACCTCGCCGGGATGGCGCAGGTACCACGGAACGTATTCACTCGAGTGCTCACTGGTCTCGGTGGGGTAGTACCCGAGTCGGCGGTACATGTCGACCCGGACCCGCCGGCGCAGCTCCGGATCCGCGGCGATGCGTTGATCAAGAAGCGGATACAGATTCTGGCCGCCACGTTCCCAGCGCAGCACCCAGGCCTGGTGGTTGACGCCAGCGGACCAGTACGCCACCTCGTCGAACGGCACGTCGATCAGCTCGCACAGCCCGACCATCGTCCAGTACACCGAGTGGCACAGCCCAAGCACCTTCAGCTTCGGGGCGACGTGGTGCAGGTACGTCACGTTCATGGCCATCGGGTTGGTGTAGTTCAGCAGCCAGGCGTCGGGACACACCTCCTGCATGTCCTTCGCGATCGCGGCAAGCACCGGGAACGTCCGCAGGCCACGGAAGATGCCGCCGATGCCGATCGTGTCGCCGATGGTCTGATGCAGGCCGTACTTCTCGGGGATCTCGAAGTCGCGCACCGTCGCCTCGTGCATGCCGACCTGGATGACGTTGATGACGTAATCGGCACCGTCGAGGGCTCGGCGGCGGTCGGCGCTGACGACGACCTCGGGCTGTGCCCCCGCCGCGCTGGCGGTGGCACGAGCGATCGCCTCTGCGGTTTCCAGGCGCTCGGCGTCGATGTCGTGCAGGACTATCCGCACCGAACTGAGCTCGGGGAAGGAGAAGATGTCGCCGAGCAGCTCGCGCGTGAACTCGACGCTGCCTGCTCCGATGATGACGATCGTGGGTTTCACCCTTGGCTCCTGGAAGTCGAGCGGTCGTCGGCGGCGGGCTCTAGCACGGCCTCGGTGAGCGCCTCGCCGCGCTTCTCGTCGCTGTAGACCATCAGCGTCGAACCGACCAGGGCCAGCACGATGCCTGCCGCGCCGTACGGGGTCGGCAGCGTCTGGTACGCGACCAGCGAGACCACGATGGTCAGTGCCGGGGCCAGCGCGTTGGTGGTCGGAGCCACGATGCTGGCCTTGCCGCGGCTCAGCGCCATCACCAGGAACAGGGCGCCGACGGCGTTGAGTAGCTGGGTGCCGGCCGTCAATGCCGGTGCCTGCCAGGGGAAGTCAGTGGGCAGGCCGCCGAGGGAGAACAGCGCGACGGGGATCAGTGCCAGGCCGCTGATCGTCATCCACCCGAACGTGGTGGCCTCGTTGACGCCGATCGTCGCGGTCTTGCGCATGAAGTAGGCCTGCACGCCCCATGCCGCGGAGATCAGGATCGCCAGCGGCAGCCACGGGCCCGTCGAGCCGTCGGAGTCTCCGCTGGTGATGCTGAACAGCACGATCGAGACCAGTGCCGCGACTAGGCCGACGACCGCGAGTCGCGAGACCCGTTCGCGCAGAAGCACCATCGCCATCACCACCGTGATGGCGGGCGAGATCGAGACGATGGGGAAGATGAGGTAGGCCGGTCCCATGGTCAACGCCTGAAAGAGCAGGAGTTGGCCACCCGCGCCGGTCAGCCCGATCAGCAGACCGTAGATCGCGGCCTGAGGCCGCCGGTCGAGGCGTTGGCCGCGAAGGATGAACGCCGCCGGAATGATCATCGTCAGCGCCCAGATGCAGTAGATCATCTCGTCGGGGTAGCCGTACTTCGTCGCCGGTAGCGCCGAGAACGCGCCCCAAACGCCCCAAAACAGGATGAGCAGCGTTGCGTAGAAGATCCAGCTGCGGGGATGTCCGGTGCTTGTCATGGTGTCGTTACCTCGTCGGAAGTCGTTGGTGTGGTGCTGAGTTGGTGCAGCGCAGCGTCGCTCAAGGGCTGGCCGCCGTGCTTGGCGGCGTACAGCGCGGCACCCAATGCGGGGTCGAGCAGCGGGCGTTTCAGGTCGTACTTGGCGGGTTGCGCGTCGAGGGCAGCCAGGAACAGCGCGCGAAAGCCGTCATCGGAGAACATTCCGCCCGAGTACGAAACGGGCACGGTCTCCCCTTCGGTGAACCCGATCAGGGTGCGAGTGGTGTCGATCAGTGTGACGAGTTCCTCGGCAGCAGTGGACAAGATCGTCCTCGCCACCTCGTCGTCCTCCCGCGCAGCTTGGCAGACCGTCGTTGCGAGCGCGGCGATGGAGCTCCGGTTGCCGCCCCAGGTGTCGATCACCAGGCTGACGACGTCGAGGTCGCCGGCGAGCGCGAGCCGTTCCCTGAGCAGGGCATGGAGTCTCCCGCGCGCCAGTCGGCCGTCACTCATCCGGCTGAACGCGTTCAATCCCTGGGCGGCAATCCAATACGCCGATCCCTCGTCACCGAACAACTCACCCCAGCCGCCGACTCGGTGACCGACGCCGTGGCGTTCTCCGTAGGTCATCGACCCGGTGCCGCTGATGACGTTGATGCCGTCCTCGCCGGCCAGTGATCCCGCCCAGCCGCAGACCATGTCGTTGTCGCAGCTGTAGCGGTCGTGGCCGAGGACCCTGCCTGGCACGGCATCGAGTTCCTCGATGTCACCGCTGGCCTCGCCGTAGCCGGGGATGCCGAAGAATGCGGCGTCGATGTCGGAGGTCTCGATGCCCGTCTGGGTGCAGATGTCCGTGACACCTTGGGCGAGCACGCGTTCGACGACCTCGAAGCCGTCATGGGCGGGCGCAGCTGGGTGGGTGGAGGCGTTGAAGTAGTACGACGTTGGGGCGGTGGCGCGGGCCAATACGTGACCGTCCGAGTCGATGAGCGCAAACGCGGTCTTCGACCCACCGCCGTCGACGCCGAGATATCTGGGCATGTCCGTCACCGTCCCATCGGGTGGATCGTGACACCCTTGACGACGCGGCTGACTTCGCCGGAGGGGAATGGATTGTCCGGTGTCTTACGGTATTCCAGCGACGTGAACAGCGCGAGGTACTGCGCGAACACCAGATAGGGCAGCGCGACCAGCGCGTCGTCCAGACCGGCGAGGCCGGGCAGCGTGACGACTGGTCCCAGCTCGGTGGGGATCGGCTCGGTGCTGAGCACGGTGACGGCCTCCTGGCCGAGTTGCGCACGGATCTCGGCGATGATGTCGAGATCGTAGAGGCGGGTGTGAGGATCGGAGGAGACGTACACCACGACGAGCGTGTCCGCGTCGAGCACCGACTTCGGTCCGTGGCGGAACCCCAGCGGAGAGTCGAAATACGTCACGACCTCGCCCGCCGTCAACTCCAACAGCTTGAGGGCCGACTCCCTGGCGAGGCCCTCCAGCGGCCCGCTGCCGAGGTAGACGAAGCGCTGCTTCTTGGTCTGGGCAATGGCCCGGATGTCACGTTGGTGATCCACCACGTGCTGTGCCGCCCCGGCGAGGGCGTCGCCATCGCGGGGTACGGCTGGACCCAGCATCAGCAAGCACGACAACAACATTGAGGTGAGGCTCGACGTCATCGCGAACCCGACGTCATTCGTGCGCTCCGGCATGTAGACGACCAGGGAGTTCTGCCGGTCGGCGTGGGCACGGCCGAGCTCCCCGCCGCGGTCGCAGGTGAGGATGAGGTGCCAGACCTCGTCGACGAGTTCGTCGGCCAGTGCCGTCGTCGCCAGGCTCTCGGGACTGTTGCCCGACCGGCCGAACGACACCAGCAGGGTCGGGGTGTGGCGCTCGAGGTAATCCAGCGGATTCGCGACGATGTCGGTCGTGGCGACGGCCTCGACGCGGCGGTCGAGGTGCCGGCGTAGCGCAGGCGCGGCGATCTCACCTGCGAACGCGGAGCTGCCCGCGCCGGTGAGGATGACCCGCAGATCTGGTTTGGCGACCAGCCTTCCGAGGAACCTGGCCGCCTCCCCGTCGGTGCGGCCGGCGACCTCGCGCCAGGCAGCGGGTTGCTGTCCGATCTCGAGAATGGTTGCGCCGCCTTCTTCTTGGGCGGGAATGTGCGTGTTAGTCATTGACCTCTCCAGCTGTGCTGCACGCGCGGGCGTAGGGACGTAGGGCATCGCGGACCCGGTCGATGACCAGATCCTGCGCGATGGGTTCGAGGACGCCAGCGCGGATCCGGTCGTACTGACCGGGCAAGAACTGGCTGATCAGGGGAAGTGGAATGCCGGTGCGATCGAGGTTGGCCAGCAACGTGTTTCGCGCCGCCTCGACCGCGGCGTCGGCCCAGTAGTAGCGGAGGCGATCACTGTAGCTGTACCGCCGGGCGGTCCGCTGCGAACGTGGCTCACCGTGGTAGTAGTCCTCCCAATACCCGGGTTCGGCGAGCATTCTGCGTTCGACGACGTCGATGAGATTCGACCGGGAGGTCCGTGGGATGAGCTCCGCCTCGATCATCGCCAGCGCGAACAGGGCCTCGCGCATCGCGAACGTCAGCGCTGGACCCACCTTGAGGATCGCCCAATGGTCCTCGACGAGCTCCCGAAGGTGCTCGGGCCGTTGATAATCGGTGGAGTGTGCCTCGAAGACCAGGTTGTCCTCGGAGTCGAGGACGTGTCGCAACTCCACGGTGGCTTCGCGTCGGTAGTCGATGACGCTGAGATGGTCGAATTCGACACCGGGCTGCACCACCAGGGCGACGACGCGCGGCCAGGCGTACTCAAGGTCTGCCTCGGCGAAGGCGGCCCGATGGGCGGCGATGGTCCGCCGAGCCCGGTCGGCGGGCGTCGGCACCAAGTGGTCGAGCGTCTCGTGTGCGCCACCTGGGACGGGTACCTCGGTGCCGATCACGTACACCGGAGGATCCGATCCAATGCGGTTCGCGGTGTCCTCGGCGATCCGCATCAGCCGGGCGGACCGCTGCGCGACGACCTCGTCGGAAAGGACGCCGGGGTCGTCGGCACACGACATGCTGCAGTCCAGGTGGATCTTGTCGTACCCCGCCTCGACGTAGGCGGCGATGAGGACATCGGCCTTCGCCATTGCAGCAGTTGACGATTCCCGCTGCCACCGGTTGGGCCCGAGATGATCGCCGCCAAGGACGACGCGATCCCGTGGAAAGCCCTGCCGGTCCGCGATGCCCAACACCAGCTCGCGGAACTCCGCTGGACGCAGCCCGGTGTAGCCGCCGAACTGGTCGACCTGATTCGACGTGGCCTCGATCAGCACGAAGCCACCATCGGCGGCCGCCTGGGCGATCGCGGCCTGCACCACGGTGGGATGGGCCGAGCACACCGAGTAGATGCCCGCCGATGCACCGGCCCGGTGCTTGGCGATTGCGTCGGTCAGCCAGTCGACGCGGCGCAAGCTGACTTCAGTCATCGGGCAGCACGCTCCCCGGCGAGCGCGACGGGCCGCGCTACGGCACGACACACTTCGGTCACCGCATCGCCGATGGCTTCGCGGCCGGCAGCCAGGAACGTGCGGGGATCGGTCGCGGTCGCGTCGGCGGCGATGACCTCGCGGATCGCTCCGGTGTACGCGACGTTGAGCGCGGTACCCACGTTGATCTTGCGGATCCCGGCCTCGGCGGCGAGGCGGAGCTGATCGTGCGGGACGCCCGAGGAGCCATGCAACACCAGTGGACTCGCGACGCGCGCGGCCAGCCGACGGATCAGGTCGATGTCGAGTTCGGCGTCACGACTGGTCATCGCGTGGGAAGTGCCCACCGCGACGGCGAGGCCGTCGACGCCCGTCTCGTTGGTGAAGGCCGCCGCTTCGTCGGGATCGGTCCGGACGCCGAAGTCATGTGCGCCGCCCTTGCCGCCGATCTCGCCAAGTTCGGCCTCCACCCACAGCCCCGCGCGGTGGCCCTCTTGAGCGAACGCGCGCGTCCGCTCCACGTTGTCCCGGTATGGCAGGTGCGCCGCATCGACCATGATCGAGCTGACCCCGAGGACGCCCGCCGTGTCGATGGCCTCGGTGATCAGCGCGCCGTCCCGGAAGTGGTCGAGGTGGATTGCCAGGGGTTGCGACGACTGCGCGGCGATTCGGGCACAGGCCGAGACCAGGGGAGCGATCCGGCCGCCGTGGAATCCGACGGTGTTCTCGCTGACCTGCAGCAGCGCGGCGACGCCTGCGCGTTCAGTGCCTTCGGCGATGCCCTCGGCGTGCTCGATGGTGATCACGTTGAAGGCGAGGACGGCGGTGCCCTCGGCGATGGCCGAGGCGACCACGTCGGTGGTGGCGGCCAGGGTCACGGTGTCACCCGCCGGGCTGAGTGTGACGTGCAGAACATTCATCGATCATGAGAAGCTCGCTCAAAGCGCGCAATGCGAAGCGGCAAAACGATCAGGAAAACTGATTGCGCCGACCGTCGATCCGAGGAGTATCAGCAATGTCGATCAAGCGCACCGACCGGATGCGCGAGGTGCTGTCGCTACTGCGCGACCGTGGTGAAATCGGATCCCAGGTGTTGTGCAAGGAGCTGCGCGTCTCGGCCGCAACCCTGCGCCGCGATCTGAACGAACTCGAAGAGCAGGGTCTGCTCGTCCGCACCCACGGTGGTGCCAGAGCGCTCGATCCGAGCGGTAGCGAGATCCCGGTACGTCTGCGCGATCACCGGATGGTCGCCATCAAGCGGCGCATCGCCCAGCGCGCCGCCGCCCTGGTGCCGGCAGGCGCGCAAGCGGTCGCACTCACCGGAGGCATCACCACCGGGGAGGTGGCCAGGGCGCTCAAGGGTCGCCCCAACATGACGATCGTCACCAACTCCCTGACGATCGCTGCTGACTGCGCCGTGGACGCCCACATGAAGGTCATCGCCACGGGCGGGCTGGTGCGAGCGAATTCCCTTGAGGCAGTTGGCCCGATGTCCGAACACGCGTTCCAAGTGATCACCGTCGGCACCGCGGTTCTCGGTGCCGACGGCATGTCGGCGGAAATCGGAGCCACCACGTTCGACGAAGCCGAAGCCCGCACCGCCATCGCCATGGCCGCGAATGCGCAACGGGTCGTCGTCGCCGTCGACGGCTCCAAGATCGGCAAGGTCACTCTCGCAAAGATGGTGCCGCTGAGCGACATTGATCACCTGGTGACCGATTCGACCGCCAATCCCGATCAGCTGGAACGGATTTCGGCCGCCGGCGTGCACGTCCACGTCGTCACCGTCGAGGATGCGTGACGGCCTCGGATCAGGGCGCGCTGAGCAATCCGGAGTCCCTGATCGCCTCGCCCAACGGCTCCAGCACCGCCGGATCATAGGGCGGCGGCAGGTAGATGATCGCGAGATCCAGACCCTCGGCGCCGAGGGCCCCTGCCTCGGCGACGACCTTCGCGTAGTCGCGATCCTCGCCGAGGCGGACGTGCGCCGAGAGGGTGATCTCCTTGGGGTCGCGACCGATGTCCTTGCAGCGGGCGGCGAGCACGTCGCGCTTGTGAGCGAACTCCGCCGGGGTTCCGCCGACGAAGTTCCAGTGATCGGCGTACTTCGCGGTGAGCGGCAGCGTCCGCTTCTCGCCGCTGCCGCCGATGCAGATCGGCGGATGCGGCTGCTGCGGGCCCTTCGGCTCGTTTCGGGCGTCCTTGAGCTGGTAGTACTTGCCGTCGAACGTCGTGGACTCCTTGGTGAGCAGGCTGGTCAGCACCTCACAGGCTTCCTCGAAGCGGTCGAACCGCTCCTTGATGGTGCCGAGTTCGATGCCGTAGGCGCCGGACTCCTCTTCGTTCCAGCCGGCGCCGATGCCGAGTTCGAGCCTGCCGCCCGAGATGACGTCGAGCGCCGCGGCCATGTTGGCCAGTACGGCGGGGTGGCGGTAGTGGATGCCCGTTACCAGCACGCCGACGCGCAGCCGCTTGGTGGCCTGCGCCAGCGCCGTCAACGTGATCCAACCCTCCAGGCACGGGCCGGAGGAGTCGGAGAAGATCGGATAGAAGTGGTCGAACGTCCAGCCGGACTCGAAGACGTCGATGTCGTCCGCGGTCTGCCAGATCGGCAGCATCTCGGACCAGGTGGTGTTCTGTGGGGATGTCTTGAAGGCGAATCGCACTCGATCAACCCTAGACCCGTGAGCTGTCAGTCGCCGATGAGTTTTC
>NZ_JAVRQA010000534.1:0-3064 GCF_032161845.1 Mycobacterium sp. | reverse complement strand
CGAGCGGGCGGTCGCTGCCGTCCACCGCGGTCTTTCCGATGGCGTCGACGACCTTCTGCGAGTCCGGGTCGACGACCTCGCCGAAGATCGTGTGCTTGCGGTTCAGGTGCGGCGTCTTGCCGACCGTGATGAAGAACTGCGATCCGTTGGTGCCTGGGCCTGCGTTGGCCATGGCGAGCAGGTAGGGCTTGTCGAACTGAAGCTCGGGGTGAAATTCGTCGGCGAACCTGTAGCCGGGGCCACCGCGACCACTGCCGGTCGGATCGCCACCCTGCAGCATGAAGCCCTCGATGACGCGGTGGAACACGGCGCCGTCGTAGAACGGGCCGGAGGTGCCGCCCGAGGCGTTCTCGGTGCTGTAGTCCTTGGTGCCCTGGGCCAGTCCGACGAAGTTTCCAACCGTCTTGGGGGCGTGGTTGCCGAAGAGTGCGATCTTGATGTCACCGCGGTTGGTGTGCAGGGTCGCGGTCGCTGTCTGTATGGGGCTCGTCACGGGATTCAAGTGTGCCATCCGCACCGCGCGCACCGATGTGGCCCCTACCGTTGGGAGTTGATGGCAGGCTGAACGCCACGATCCCGATGCCATCCCGACCCTTGGAAGAGGTTCAGCCATGAGCTCGAAGACGAGCACGGTCCGCATGACCTCCGGAGAACGATTCGCCCGCGGTCTGAAGCACTCGGCCTCGGGACCGGTCGACATCACCCGGGGTGCACTGGGCATCGGGTTGACCTCGGCGAAGTCGTCGGTCGCGTGGTTGGGGAGCCACTACCGCCACAGTGCACGCGTTGCCCAGGAGACGCTCGCCACGGAGCTCGCCGCCGGACGGGAAGTCGTCGCCAACCTACCGGAGACATTGCAGAACGTCCGCCGGTCGAGGCGTCGGCCGCGCCCTCTGTTGCTTGCGCTGGCGGGTGCCGCGGTACTCGGGGTTGGCGCGGTGACCTTCTCGATCGTGCGGCGCTCGACGCAGCCGGATCCCTCTCTGAGGCCGCCGAGCGTGGAAGTCACGCCAAAGCCCTAGTGGTGCAACGGCTTTCACTGTGTCCCGCAAGCAGCGGCCTTCGGCACTCACCCCTGGCACGAGAAGCCCATCTGCGACCTTCGTCCACACGGTCCAATCGTCC
Organism: Mycobacterium sp.; assembly: GCF_032161845.1. Lineage (GTDB taxonomy): Bacteria > Actinomycetota > Actinomycetes > Mycobacteriales > Mycobacteriaceae > Mycobacterium. Next base: position 1,939 of record NZ_JAVRQA010000534.1, on the reverse strand, counting down.
GGGCGACGGCGCGACACGGTAACTGAGCCGAGGATTCGATTCGCGCCCAGGTGGTATCCCCAAACGAGACGGACACTCGTCCGTTGAAGACGTCGGCACCGCTCATCGAAGGACACTTCGGGGCGCTTCCGGGCGAGAGGAGAAGGCAGATGAGGGCGTTGAGCGTGATTCTTCTGGCGATCGGCACCGCTATCGGAGCAGCCCCACCCGCCGCGGCGGCTGGCCAGGCCGACTACCTGGCCCAACTGCAACCCAGGTTCGCCTACTTGACGGCTGACCAACTACTCGCCGAAGGTTTCAAGGTCTGTCGATACGTCAGCGCCGGTCGGGCGACACCGGGCGCGGTGAACATGGTCCAAAGCGACCTGGTGGTCAATGAGCTCGTGGCGTCGGCCATCGTCGCGGCGGCAATTGCCAACTTCGGTTGCTGATGGGTGAAGCACACCGGTACCCGCTGACTCGCTTGCGCCCCCAAAGGCAACCGCTGACCGACGACGTGGCACGGCTGCTTGGCCGATCACCGCGCAGCATGGCCGAGTTCGTCCACGACAGCGCCTGGCGGTGGCGCGAGCACGCGTGGACCTAGCGCTGGCGGGTCGAACTCGGCGATGGATCAGGCGTCGTGTCCGACGATGCCGACGAGACACATGCCGACCAGGATCGCCAGCGCGCCGAATCCCGAATGGCCACGCTGTTCCGTGTGCACTCGTGCGGCGCAATCCGGGGATGGGTGCAAAACCGTCAACTTTGCGTAATGCGGCGATGCTGTCGTTTGGCCGTCGGAAAACTGGCTAAATGCTTAGATACGGATTCACGCGCACGACAATTTAATTTGTTTGGGGGTTCTGATCGTGGTTGCAGATGACTTCGAGCGCAGCGAGGGCGCTCCCGATTTCACCGTCGGCATGCGAGTGCGCGTCACTTCCGGCGAACACAGCGACACCGGCGGCATCATCGTCGAAGACTTCGGCGACGACGTGGGCGTCCCCGTCGTCATAGGCGCAACCGAGATCGCGGCTCCAGCACGGAGATGGGCCGTCGTGCTCGACAGTGGCGAGCTGAAGTGTCTTGACAGTCACCAATTGGATTCCGAGAAGCCCTGAAACAGGGCCAATCTGTCGCAACTCACCTCGCAGCTCGGGGCCCGGGTGTGCTGGAGGGGGCCGACTGGACTAGCAGTCGCCGGTGAGCTTGAGTGCGTCCACTGGGCACGTGTTGATACCAGCGACGACGTGTTCGCGCGCCGCGTTCGAGTCGCCGATGCGTCGGAGTGCCGCAGTCAGCACCACTTCGGTGAGCCTGGCGTTGGTCGCAGGCGGCTTGCGGCGTACGAATCCGGGCTTCTCCATCGTGCGGCGCTCGACGCAGCCGGATCCGTCGCCGCGACCACCGAGCGTCGAGGTAACGCCAAAGCCACAGTGCGGCAGTGGCGTTCATCGACTCCCGACGATCGGAGCGCCAACCGCTTCCATTCGAGCGCCACCGCGCGCAGCACCGAAAGCGGCGACGATCACTAGGCCGATTCCACATGCTTCGTAGACATCGGGCACTTGGTTCAGGATGACGAAGCCCGCGAGCATTCCGAAGGCGGGTTCCACGGCCATCAGCGTGCTGAATACCCCGGTGGAGAGGCGGCGCAGTGCCCAGAACTCGAGCAGGAAGGGCAGCACTGGGCACAGCACCGCAATCCCTAGGCTGATCACGATCAGATGCCAGGTGAGGCGAGGGATGACCGTGGGGCCGACGATCGCAGTGCTCACGACTCCCGACACCACCATCGACAGGGCCAGTCCGTCGAGCCCGGCGACCCTGTCGCCGATGCGTTGCGTCAGGACGATGTAAGACGCCCAAAGTGCACCCGCGCCAAGTGCATAGAGCACCCCCAAGGGGTCGATCGCGCCCGCCCACGGCTCGGTGAGGAGCAGGACACCGACTGCCG
>NZ_JAVRQA010000533.1:0-28648 GCF_032161845.1 Mycobacterium sp. | reverse complement strand
CCTTACCCATCTGCGCGACGGTGTCGCGGTACACGCTGCCGCGACCCATTTCGCCCCCGTCGCCCGCGCCCAGCGCCTCGGCGCGCTCGGGGGTCATCAGCTTGGTGAAGTACGAGCGCAACTCGCGGCGCAACTCCTCCTGCTCGGGGCTGTAGCCGATCCGCATCGCTCTTCCTCACTATCTGGGGGGTACCCATGGTCCACCCCGGTTGTAACACGTTCTAGTCTTGGAATCCAGGCGCGGTTATCCTGAGCCGACGCTGGGCGGAGCATCCGCACTTCATTTGCGAGGAGGTCTCATGCGAGTCGAAGTCGATCGTGATCGCTGCGAAGGCAATGCGGTCTGCGTCGGTATTGCCCCGGACCTGTTCGATCTGGACGACGAGGACTACGCCGTTGTCAAGGCAGACCCGGTGCCCGAGGGCCAGGAGGAACTGGCCGAGCAGTCGGTCGCCGAGTGCCCAAGAGCAGCCCTCATCCGCAAAGACTAGAGGTATTCATAAATTGAGCACTGAACCGAACTCGACAGATCTCTCCGGACTGGTCGCGGTGGTGACGGGAGCGGCCGCGGGACTGGGCCGGGCCGAAGCCATCGGCTTGGCAAGGGTGGGGGCGACGGTCGTCGTCAACGACATCGGCAGCGCCCTCGACAAGTCCGACGTACTCGACGAGATCGCGGCCGTCGGGTCGAAGGGCATCGCCGTCGCGGGTGACATCAGCGCCCGCAGCACAGCCGACGAACTGGTCACCACCGCCGACGGGCTCGGAGGCCTTTCGATCGTGGTGAACAACGCGGGGATCACCCGCGACCGGATGTTGTTCAACATGACCGACGAGGACTGGGACGCCGTCATCGCGGTGCACCTGCGTGGTCACTTCCTGCTCACCCGCAATGCCGCGACGTACTGGCGAGACAAGGCCAAGGAAAACGGCGGCACGGTCTACGGCCGCATCGTCAACACGTCTTCCGAAGCGGGACTTGCCGGCCCCGTCGGTCAGGCCAACTACGGGGCTGCCAAGGCGGGCATCACCTCGCTCACCCTGACTGCGGCGCGCGGACTTGGTCGTTACGGAGTTCGCGCCAACGCCATCGCGCCGCGGGCGAGGACGGCGATGACAGCCGATGTGTTCGGCGATGCGCCGCCGCTGTCGGAGGGGCAGATCGACGGCTTGTCACCCGAGCACGTCGTCACGCTCGTCCAGTTCCTGTCCTCGCCGGCGTCCGAAGGGGTCAACGGCCAGCTGTTCATCGTCTATGGTCCGACTGTGACGCTGGTGGCGGCACCCACGGCCGAAAGGCACTTCACTGCGGACTCGGATGCGTGGGCCGCCGGTGACCTCGGCCTCACGCTGAATGAGTACTTTGCTGACCGCGATCCCGAGCTGGGATTCTCCGCCAACGGGTTGATGTCGTCGCGAGACTGACAGTCTCCATTGTCAAGGGGCTGTGAGCGCTAGAACACGTTATAGAATGATGTGCGTCACACCTGCTCTGACCAGCATGTATAGGTCGATGGCAACGGATTTTGCGGTTCTTTGACACTGCGAACGTGTTCTAGTTAATATGAGCCGGCTCACTAAGAGCAGCGCTTAACCAGGGGCTAGAAAGGTTGTCGCGGCTCGTAGTCACGGACTATTCGCCGTAAACACTCGTCCGACCCCCACCGGAGAGAACGGAGTCCAGGTTGAAGGAACAGCTGACGGCTCCGGCGCGGGCCGTTGGTGGATTCTTCGAGATGTCCCTGGACACCTTCGTCAAGATCTTCCGCAGACCCTTTCAGTTCCGTGAGTTCCTCGATCAAACCTGGATGATCGCGCGCGTCTCGCTCATCCCGACGCTGCTGGTCGCCATCCCCTTCACGGTGCTGGTGGCGTTCACGCTGAACATCCTTCTTCGCGAACTCGGTGCGGCCGACCTGTCCGGCGCGGGCACCGCTTTCGGCACGGTCACCCAGCTCGGTCCCGTGGTGACGGTGCTCGTCGTCGCAGGCGCCGGCGCGACGGCCATCTGCGCGGACCTGGGCGCTCGCACCATCCGCGAAGAGATCGACGCGATGCGCGTGCTGGGCATCGACCCGATCCAGCGGCTCGTCGTCCCCCGCGTGCTGGCGTCGACTCTGGTGGCGCTCCTGCTCAACGGCCTTGTCTGCGCGATCGGCATCTCGGGCGGCTACGCCTTCTCGGTCTTTCTGCAGGGCGTCAACCCCGGCGCCTTCATCAACGGACTCACCATCCTCACCGGGCTCGGCGAGTTGGTGCTCGCCATGTTCAAGGCCTTGCTGTTCGGCTTGATGGCCGGGCTGGTCGGGTGCTACCGCGGGCTGACGGTCAAGGGCGGCCCCAAGGGCGTGGGCGTCGCCGTCAACGAAACCGTGGTCTATGCCTTCATCTGCCTGTTCGTGATCAACGTGATCCTGACGGCCATCGGGGTCCGGGTGCTAGCAAGATGAGTTACGACGCCACCCTCCGCATCCGCCGGTTCTTCCGCGGTGTTCCCAAGGCCATCGACGTGGTCGGGGAGCAAGCCCTCTTCTATGGCGAATCGGTGCGCTACATCCCCAATGCGCTGACTCGCTACCGCAAGGAGACCATTCGTCTGATCGCCGAGATGACCATGGGTGCCGGGGCGCTGGTGATGATCGGCGGAACGGTCGGCGTTGCCGCGTTCCTGACGCTTGCCTCCGGCGGTGTCATTGCGGTGCAGGGCTATTCGTCGCTCGGCAACATCGGCATCGAAGCGTTGACCGGGTTCCTCTCGGCGTTCCTCAACGTCCGCATCGTGGCGCCCGTAATCGCGGGCATCGCCCTGGCCGCGACCATCGGCGCTGGCACCACCGCCCAATTGGGCGCCATGCGCGTCGCCGAGGAGATCGACGCCGTCGAGGCGATGGCCGTGCACTCGGTGTCCTATCTGGTGTCGACGCGGATCATCGCCGGGCTGATCGCGATCGTCCCGCTGTACTCGCTGTCGGTGTTGGCGGCGTTCTTCGCCGCGCGCTTCACGACCGTCTTCATCAACGGGCAGTCGGCAGGTCTGTACGACCACTACTTCAATACCTTCCTGGTGCCGACGGACCTATTGTGGTCGTTCCTCCAGGCCATCGTCATGTCGATAGCCGTCATGCTGGTGCATACGTACTACGGGTACAACGCATCTGGCGGTCCCGTCGGCGTCGGTATCGCCGTCGGTCAGGCCGTGCGGACGTCGCTGATCGTTGTCGTCACCATCACCCTGTTCATCTCCCTGGCCGCGTACGGCGCGTCGGGCAACTTCAATCTGTCCGGATAGGCGGGTCGAGAGATGGGTGACTCCAAGCGCAGCCATGTGAGGATCGCCGCCGCGATCCTCGCGGCTGTTCTGTTGGCAGCCGTCGTCTTCACCTATCTCTCGTACACTGCGGCCTTCACCCGCACCGACCAGATCACGGTGACGGCTCCGCGCGCGGGGCTGGTGATGGAGACCGACGCCAAGGTCAAGTACCGCGGCATCCAGATCGGCAAGGTCGAGTCCATCGACTATGCGGGTGAGCAGGCCAAGCTGACGCTCGCCGTCGACAGCAGTCAGCTGCGCTTCGTCCCGTCGAACGCGAAGGTACGCATCGCCGGCACAACGGTCTTCGGGGCCAAGTCGGTCGAGTTCCTGACCCCCGATCAGCCGAAGGGCGGCCCCCTGCGCCCCGGCACGCAGGTCAACGCGCAAGATGTGCAACTCGAGGTGAACACGCTCTTCCAGACGTTGACAGACACCCTGCGCAAGGTTGATCCGATCAACCTCAACGCCACCCTCAGCGCGCTCGGCGAGGGACTGCGCGGCAATGGCGATGACCTCGGCGCCACGCTGTCCGGCCTGAATTACTATCTCCAGCAATTCAATCCGAAGCTACCCGCCCTGCAGCAGGTCTTCCAGAAGACCGGGGTGGTCGGCAACATCTACGCTGACGCGGCGCCTGACCTGGTGACGGTGTTCGACAACACGCCGACGATCAGCAAGACCATCGTCGACCAGCAGGACAATCTGAACGCCACCCTGCTGGCCGCCACCGGCCTGGCCAACAACGGCACTGCCACCCTTCAGCCGGCGGCCGAGGACCTGATTGCCGCGGTTCAGCGGTTGCGCGCCCCGTTGAAGGTGCTCGCCGACTATTCTCCTGAGTTCGGTTGCTTCCTGGCGGGTTCGGCCAAAGCGCTTGCTAGGTTCGCCCCCGTCATCGGCGGCATTCGTCCCGGTCTGTTCGTGGCGTCGAACTTCCTGCCCGGCGCCCCTGCCTACACCTATCCCGAGAGCTTGCCGATGGTGAATGCCTCCGGCGGTCCCAACTGCCGCGGGTTGCCGGATGTGCCGACGAAGCAGTACGGCGGTTCGTGGTACCACACCCCGTTCCTGGTCACCGACAATGCCTACGTTCCGTTCCAGCCGAACACCGAGTTGCAGTTCGACGCACCGTCGACGCTGCAGTTCCTGTTCCACGGCGCGTATGCGGAAAGGGATGACTTCTAGTGAAGCGCGACAAGACGTTGATCAACGTCAGCATCTTCACCGTCGTCATGTTGCTGGTGGCGGCGGGCTTGGTTGTCGTCTTCGGCCAGTTCCGCTTCGGCTCGGGCAATACGTTCCATGCCACGTTCACCGAGGCGTCGCGCCTCAAGGCGGGCCAGGACGTGCGGATCGCCGGCGTGCCGGTCGGCTCGGTGAAGGGCGTCGACCTCAATCCCGACAACACCGTCGACGTCACGTTCGACGTCAACGATCGCTATCAGCTGTACACCTCGACCAGAGCCGTGGTGCGCTACCAGAACCTCGTCGGCGACCGCTATCTCGAAATCACCTCGGGCCCTGGCGATTTGCGCAAGCTTCCGGCGGGCGCCACCATCGCCAAGGAGAATACTCAGCCGGCATTGGATCTCGACGCGCTACTCGGCGGCCTTCGACCGGTGCTCAAGGGGCTTGACGGCAACAAGGTCAACGAGGTCAGCAACGCCGTGATCGAGCTGCTGCAGGGCCAGGGCGGCTCCATTTCGACCCTGCTCGCCAGCACGTCGTCGTTCACCCACGACCTCGCCGCCCGTGACCAGTTGATCGGCGACACCATCAACAACCTCAACGAGGTGCTGGGTACGGTCGACGCGAAGGGCGCGCAGTTCGATGCCGCCGTCGATCAGCTCCAACAACTCGTCACGGGGCTGGCGCAGAACCGCGATCCCATCGCGGGCGCCATCCCGCCGTTGGCGTCGGCCACCAACGACCTGACCGACCTCCTGCAGGAGGGGCGGCGCCCCATTCAGGGGGTAATCGAGAACCTCCGGCCCCTGGCGCAGCGGATGGACGAGCGCAAGGGCGACATCAACAAGGTGATCGAGCCGCTGGCCGAGAACTACTTGCGGCTCAATGCCCTTGGCGCCTACGGCTCCTTCTTCAACATCTACTACTGCTCGATTCGGATGAAGATCAACGGGCCCGCGGGCAGCGACATCTTGATCCCGTTCGGCGGCCCACCCGATCCGACGAAGGGGAGGTGCTCGGAGAATGGCTAGAGCCGGCGAAGGGAATCCCGTCCGCACCGGAATCTTCGGCATCGCCATCGTGGCGTGCCTCGTCCTGGTGTCCTTCGGCTACAGCGGTCTCCCGTTCTGGCCTCAGGGCAAGAACTACGAGGCGTACTTCACCGATGCCGGCGGCATCACCCCCGGCAACGACGTCAACGTGTCGGGCATCAAGGTCGGCAAGGTCGGTTCGGTCGAACTGGCAGGGGATTCCGCGGTGGTGCACTTCACCGTCGATCGCAAGGTCAGGATCGGCGACCAGACCCTGGTATCGATCAAGACCGATACGGTGCTCGGGCAGAAGTCACTCGCGGTGACCCCGAAGGGAGCCGGCAGCCTGACGGTGATTCCCCTGGGCCGCACGACGACTCCGTACACGCTCAACACCGCGCTGCAGGATCTCGGCCAGAACGCGGGTGAACTCGACAAGCCCAAATTCGAGCAGGCACTTCAGACATTGACCGACACGCTGCGGGACGCCACACCTCAGTTGCGCGGTGCCCTGAACGGTGTCGCCGACCTGTCGCGCAGCCTCAACAAGCGGGACGAGGCGCTCGAGCAGCTGCTCGCCCACGCCAAGAAGGTGTCCGACACGTTGGCTCAGCGCGCCGGCCAGGTCAATCAGCTCATCACCGACGGCAACCTGCTGTTCGCCGCCCTCGACGAGAAGCGCCAGGCGCTGAGCAATCTCATCGGCGGCATTCAGGGCGTCTCCGAACAGCTTTCCGGATTCGTCGCCGACAACAAGCGTGAGTTCGGACCGGCCCTGCAGAAGCTGAACGCCGTGCTCGACAATCTCTTGGAGCGCCGCGATCACATCGGCGAGGCATTGCGCAGGCTGCCGCCGTACGCGACGGCGCTCGGCGAGGTCGTCGGCTCCGGTCCTGGCTTCCAGATCAACCTGTACGGCCTGCCGCCCGCGACGCTCTCCGAGGTGCTGCTCGACACGTACTTCCAGCCGGGCAAGCTGCCGGACAGTCTGGCGGACTACCTGCGCGGGTTCATCTCCGAGCGCACGATCATCAGGCCGAAGTCGCCATGACCCAGGAGAATTCGACGGGCTCACGCAATCGGTGGCTGCGCTTTGCGGTCGTCGGCATGCTGGTTGCCGCCTTGATCGGTGGCGTCTACCTGCTGTTGCCCTCGCGCAAGGGACACGACGTCGTCGCCTACTTCCCGTCCACGGTCGGCCTCTACCCGGGTGACGACGTGCGGGTGGTCGGCGTCCCGGTGGGCACCATCGAGTCGATCCAGCCACGGGCCAACGACGTCAAGGTCACGATGAACGTCCATGACGGCGTCAAGCTGCCCGCCGATGCGCGCGCCCTCATCATCGCGCCGAACCTGGTGTCGGCCAGGTTCATTCAGTTCACCCCCGCCTACACCAGCGGCCCGGTGCTGGCCGACGGCGCGCAGATCGGCCTCGATCGCACCGGGGTTCCCGTCGAGTGGGACGACGTCAAGGAGCAGCTGACTCAGCTCAGTGCGTCGCTCGGCCCGAAGCAGGGTGACATGCAGGGCCCGCTGGCCGGCTTCGTGAACCAGGCTGCCGACACGTTCGACGGCAGCGGTGACTCGTTCCGCAACGCGCTGCGCGAACTGTCCCAGACGGCGGGACGTCTCGGCGATTCGCGCACCGACCTGTTCGGCACGGTGCGCAACCTTCAGGTGCTGGTGAACGCGCTGGCCAACAGCAACGAGCAGATCGTGCAGTTCTCCAACCACGTGGCCTCGGTGTCGCAGGTGTTGGCGGACAGCTCGAAAGATCTTGACCAGACGCTCGGCACGCTGAATCAGGCGCTGGCCGACGTCAAGGGCTTCCTCAACGAGAACAACGAGGCGCTGATCGGCCAGATCGGCAAGCTCACCGACTTCACCAACCTGTTGAACGAGCACAGCGACGACATCGAGCAGGTTCTGCACATCACGCCGAACGGTCTGGCGAACTTCTACAACATCTACAACCCAGCCCAGGGCACCGTCGGCGGCCTGCTGTCGCTACCCAACTTCGCCAACCCGGTGCAGTTCATCTGCGGTGGCACGTTCGACGTCGGTGCCTCGCCCGACAACTACAAGCGCGCCGAGATCTGCCGGCAGCGGATGGGGCCCGTGTTCAAGCGCCTCGCGGTGAACTACCCGCCAATCCTGTTCCACCCGATCAACAGCATCACGGCCTACAAGGGTCAGATCATCTACGACACCCCGGCGACCGAGGCCAAGGCACAGACGCCGGTCCCATACCTGCAATGGCAGCCGGCGCCCGGCGTGACGCCGCCGACGCTCGGGCCCGATGGCAGGCTCACCGACCTCCTCCTGCCGCCGCCCCCGATTCCGGGGCAGGTGTCGCAGGTCGGCGCCCCAGCCGAGGGTTACGCAACCCCGCCGGACGGCAGTGGCCCGCTGCCAGGACCGCCGCCCGGTGAACCATTGCCCGCCGAGTCGGGGGGTGGCTAGCGGTGAACGCAGTGAAGGCAGGAAAGACATTGCCTCGCAAGACCTTGCGGATCGGACGCAACGCCGTGGTCATCGGCTCCGGTGCCGTCCTCTTGGCCGGCTGTGCCTTCGGTGGCCTGAACTCGCTCGACATGCCGGGCACCGAGGGCCACGGCAGCGGTGCGTACACCATCACGGTGGAACTGCCCGACGTGGCTACGTTGCCGCAGAACTCGCCGGTGATGGTCGACGACGTGACGGTCGGCAGCGTGTCGGGGATCGAGGCGATCCAACGGCCCGACGGCAGCTTCTTCGCGGCGGTCAAGGTGTCACTGAAGGGCGGCGTCGACCTTCCCGCCAACGCGACGGCCAAGGTGGCCCAGACCTCTCTGCTCGGTTCGCAGCACATCGATCTCGCCGCCCCGGTGGATCAGGCGGGCCAGGGCAAGCTCCGCGAGGGCTCGAACATCCCGTTGTCTCGCGCCGGTCGCTATCCGACCACCGAAGAAGTGCTTTCGTCGCTCGGTGTCGTCGTCAACAAGGGCAATCTCGGTGCGCTGCAAGACATCACCGACGAGACGTACGCCGCGGTCGCAGGACGGTCCGGGCAGTTCGTCGACCTCATCCCGCGGCTGGCGGAACTGACCACGTCGCTCAACGAGCAGACGGGTGACATCGTCTCCGCACTCGATGGGCTGAACCGCTTTGCTGCGATCCTCGCCAAGGGCAAGGACAGTCTCGGGCGCACGCTGGACTCGCTGCCCGCCGCCCTGAAGGTGCTCAACGACAACAGGGGCAACATCGTCGACGCCTTCACCGCACTGCGCACGTTCGCCGGGGTGGCGTCGCACGTATTGTCGGAAACCAAGACCGACTTGGTCGCCGACTTCAAGGACTTGTATCCAACGATCAAGGCGCTCAACGACAATGCCGACGACCTCATCACGGACCTCGAGTTCCTGCCAACCTTCCCGTTCCACTACAAATACCTGCGCAACGCGGTCCGCGGTGACTACCTGAACGTGTTCGTCACGTTCGATCTGACGGTGCGCCGTACCGGTGAGTCGGTGTTCACCACCTCGAAGGGTCTCGATCCGAACATGAGGCGACTGGACGAGGTCATCAACCCGCCGGACTTCCTCACCGGGGCGATGTCGAATCTCTCGGGGCAGGCCGCCGATCCCTTCAAGATTCCGCCTGGCACGGCAGCCCAGCACGACGGGGGGCAGCCCTAGATGCTGGACCGGCTGACACGTCTGCAACTGACGATCTTCGCGATCGTCACCGTCCTCTGCGTCGGCGCCATCTCGGCGTTCTATCTCCACCTTCCCGCCGCGGTCGGCATCGGCGCCTACCACGTCACGGCGAACTTCAAGGCCGGTGGCGGGCTGTACGAGAACGCCAACGTCACCTACCGCGGCGTGACCATCGGCCGCGTCGAGCAGGTGGGCCTCGACGACAACGGTGTCGTGGCCTCGATGCGGCTCAATACCGACACCGAAGTTCCCGACAACGTCACCGCGACCGTCAAGAGCGTGTCCGCAGTCGGTGAGCAGTACATCGACCTGGTGCCGCCCAAGGATCCGTCGAAGGCACTGCTTCGCGACGGGGCGAACATCGGCGTCGACCGCACCGCCGTCGGCCAAGACATCGCCGCTCTGCTGACGCAGGCCGAATCGTTGGTGAACAGCATCGGCGACGCGCGAGTGCAGGACCTGCTTCGCGAGACGTTCAAGGCGTTCAACGGATCCGGGCCCGAGTTGGCCCGGATGATCCAGTCGTCACGACTCCTGATCGACGAGGCCAACAACAACTACGGCCAAATCTCACAGCTGATCGATCAGGCCGGCCCGTTCCTGGATTCTCAGATTCAAAGCGGCGACGACATCAGGTCGCTGGCCGACGGCCTGGCCCGGTTCACCTCCGAGGCCGCGAAGGCGGACCCGCAGTTGCGGTCCGTGCTCGAGACGGTTCCCGGCGCCACGCAGGCGGCCAACACGACGTTCGATGGCATCCGGCCGAACTTCCCGATGCTGGCCGCCAACCTGGCCAACTTGGGGCGCATCGGCGTCATCTACCGCAAGTCGATCGAACAGACGCTGGTCATCTTTCCCGCCCTGATGGCGGCGTTGAACACTGTCGGCGGCGGCCTGCCCGCCGACGAGGGCGCCAAACTCGACTTCAAAGTCGACTTGGGCGATCCGCCGCCGTGCTCGACGGGCTTCATTCCCCCGCCCTTGATCCGCTCACCCGGCGACACCACGCTCCGTGACCTGCCGACCGATCTGTACTGCAAGACGGCGCAGAGCGATCCCGCGGTCGTGCGCGGTGCCCGCAACTATCCGTGCCAGGAGTTTCCCGGCAAGCGGGCACCGACGATTCAGCTGTGCCGCGACCCCCGCGGCTACGTGCCGATCGGCAACAGTCCGTGGCGCGGTCCGCCGGTGCCCTATGACACACCGGTCACCAACGACCGAAACATCACGCCGCCCAACAAGTTCCCGAACATCCCGCCTGGCGCGGACTACGACCCCGGCCCGCCGGTGGTGCAACTGCCGCCGGGTGTGCCGCCGGGACCGGGGCCTGCGCCGAACGCACCCTTCCCCCTGCCCGTCCCGCCGAACGACAACGGGCCGCCCCCGCCGCTGCCCTTCTACGCACCGCCGGACCAGATCGTGCCGCCGTACGGCAGGACGCCTCCGGATGCACCGCCGCCGCCGGCCGACGCGCCACCGCTGCCCGCGGAGGCCCCGCCGCAGGCGAGTGGTCCGGCCGCCGCCACGTACGATTCGAAGACCGGCGTGTTCGTCGACCCCGCAGGGGGTACGGGCGTGTACGCCGATGGCATGGACAAGGTCAATGCTGCGGAGACGTGGGTGGACCTGATGTTGGATCCGAGGCAGGCGTAATTGACGACGAATGACACGACGACCGGCGAGTCACCTGATGACACAACGGAGTCGGTGACGAAGGCTGCCACGCGACGACGTTCGTCGCGGGCGGCCGGCCCGGCTGCCGGAGTGGCCCCCGATACCACCGCGCAGGTGGTGGTCGAGTCCCCGTCGGTAGTCAGGGTGCGAACCGTGACGCCGCTGGGACCGCCGCCCCGCAGGCAACCGCACCGCGCGCTGGTGGCGGGGCTTGCGCTGGGCGTGACGGCGGTCCTGGTGGCCGTACTGGGCGGGGTGGTCGCGCTGCTCTTCGTTCAGCAGCGCCATGCCGTGGCCGCGGACGATCGGGACCGGCAATTCGTCGACACCGCGTCTCAGACCGTGGTGAACATGTTCAGCTACACCCAGAACAACATCGACGACAGCGTGAACCGATTCGTGAACGGCATCAGCGGCCCGCTGCGGGACATGATGAGCCAGGGCAACAACGTCGAGAACCTCAAGGCGATCTTCCGCGACACGAACGCGAGTTCGGAAGCCGTGATCAACGGTGCAGCGCTGGAGAAGGTCGACGACACCGCGGACAACGCCTCGGTGCTGGTTTCGGTGCGTGTCACGGTGACCAACCTCGACGGTGTCAACTCACCATCGAAGCCGTACCGGTTGCGGGTGATCGTGCACGAGGACGACAACGGCCACATGACGGGTTACGACCTGAAGTACCCCGACGGAGGCAACTGATGGGCCGCTGGAGTTCCAGGTTGGTCGTACTCGTCGGGGTGTTCTTCGCGGCCGCGTTCATCGCGCTGGGCGGTATCGGTGGAACCCTGTACTGGAACCGCGTCGAGCGCGTCGGCGAGCAGCAGGCCCGCAGTGAGCTGCCCGGGCTTGCGGCGCAACAGATCCCGGTCATCCTCGGCTTCGACTACCAGACGATCGAGCGCAGTCGCACCGACGCCTACAAGTTGTTGACGCCCGAGTTCCGCCGCGAGTACGAGGACGACACCACCAAGAACGTGATACCGGCCGCGCGGGACCGCCAGATCATCAGCCAGGTCAACGTCGTCGGCGTCGGAGTGCTTGATGCGCATCGTGATTCGGGATCGGTGATGGTGTACATGAACCGGGTGCTCACCGACAAGACGAAGCAGCCGCTCTATGACGGCAGCCGGTTGCGGGTCGACTACGAGAAGGTCGGGCCGGACTGGCGGATCAAGGACATCACGCCGATCTAGGACTGTCCCCGGTCCTGGTGTCGGCAAGGGCATCGAGGAACGAGCGTGCCCAGCGGTCGACGTCGTGTGCCAGTACCTGCCTGCGCATCGCGCGCATGCGCCGCCGTCCCTCGTCGGGAGACTGGGCGAGCGCTGCTTCGATGGAGTCCTTCACGCCGTCGAGATGATGGGGATTGGTGAGGTACGCCTGTCTGAGTTCGGCTGCAGCGCCAGTGAATTCGCTGAGCACGAGTGCTCCGCCTAGATCGCTGCGGCAGGCGACGTACTCCTTGGCGACGAGGTTCATCCCGTCGCGTAGCGGTGTCACCAACATGACGTCGGCCACGATGAAGAACGCGATCAGCTCGTCGCGGGGCAATGCCTGGTGCAGGTAGTGCACGATCGGATGCCCGACCCTGCCGTACTCGCCGTTGATGTGGCCGACCTGGCGTTCGATGTCCTCGCGCATCATCTTGTAGCTCTCGACGCGCTCTCGACTCGGCGTCGCCAGCTGGATCAACACCGTGTCCTCGGGATCGGCCCTGCCCTCGTCGAGCAGCTCCGAGAAGGCACGCAGCCGAACGTCGATGCCCTTGGTGTAGTCGAGGCGATCGACGCCGAGAAGGATCTTCCGTGGATTGCCCAGGTCGGCGCGAAGCGCCTTGGCCCGCTGCCGGACGACGCGGTTGCGCGCCTTGGTGTCCAGTTCCTCGGAGTCGATCGAGATCGGGAAGGCGCCCACCTTGACGGTGCGGGTGCCGACCTGAATCTCCCCGAACCGGGATCGCACGCCGATGCTGGCCCGCGACGTGTGGGCGTCGAGCAGGCGCCGCGCCAGGATCATGAAGTTCTGCGCGCCGCCGGGAAGGTGAAAGCCCACCAGGTCGGCGCCCAGTAGACCCTCGATGATCTCCGTGCGCCACGGCATCTGCATGAACAGCTCGACGGGTGGGAAGGGAATGTGAAGGAAGAAGCCGATGGTCAGGTCCGGCCGCAGCGTTCGCAGCAGCTTCGGCACCAGCTGCAACTGGTAGTCCTGGACCCACACCGTGGCACCCGGAGCCGCCGCGCTGGCCGTCGCCTCGGCGAAGCGCCGGTTCACCTTCACGTAGCGGTCCCACCACGTCCGGTGATAGATCGGCTTGACGATCACGTCGTGGTACAGCGGCCACAGCGTGGCGTTCGAGAAACCTTCGTAGTACTCGTGGAAGTCCTCGGCCGACAGTGTCACCGGCCGCATCTCGAGGTCTTCCTCGAAGATCGGATCCTCGTCGCCGTCGGTGATGCCCGGCCAGCCGATCCAGGCCCCGCGCCGACGCCGCAACAACGGCTCCAGGGCGGTGACGAGGCCACCAGGGCTGCGCTTGTATGCCGTGGTGCCGTCGGGCCGTCGTTCCATGTCGATCGGTAGCCGGTTGGCCACGACGACGAAGTCGGACTCGCCCTTCGCGACGAAGTCGGAAGTCCCGGAGTCAGCTGGTTGGCTTCCTCCAGAGCTCATTTAAACCTCGAGCTTCGGCGGTCCGATGCCGAGCATGGACAAGAAGACGCGGCATTCGTCGGCGTCGGTGGCGTAGGCGGCGACGACGCGCCTGGCCATGCGGGCGGTGTTGTCGGCCAGGGGCTCGACGTCACCGATTTCGGCGGGATCTGGTTTGGCTGCCATGAACCAACTCTAGGCGACTCAGCGAGCCGCCTCTACAACGTGACCGGAGTTAGCCGCCGTCGATGCTGGTCGGGGGCTGCACGAACTTCGGCGCATTCTCCTGAAGGCCGATGCATTGACCGGTGTTTGCGCCGGTGCAGGGGATCCCGTCGACCGACGGGAGGCTGTCGGGAGAGTCCGAGACCGGCGACGCGGGGTAGCCGTTGTTCGTTGGTGAGCTGGGGACGGTGTGTGGGAGGCAGGAACCGGTGTACATGTCCTCTTCCTCGCCTGCGGAGCACGAGGCGGCGGGCGCGGCGTTAGCGAGCACCGGAACGGTGAAGGCGGCCACCGCGGGGGCGGCGGCGAAAGCGAGCGCGAATCCGCCGGTGAGGATGATTCGTCGGGCAGAGAACTCGAGGTGCGCCATGGTCACGCTTTCTGTGGTTTCCGAGGTTGGCCGTGCTTATTGACGGCTCGTCGGAGGAATTGTATGGAAGCTGCGGGGAATCTGCATGGCTTCCGCGCGTTCCCTGCGAAGGCGTCGGATCCAGCAGTTAGTTGGTGGAACCGGTGACGGTCGGGCTCGAGCCGACGGAGGACTCCGGCGCCACGTATTGCGGTGCGTCCTCGGCCAGGCCGATGCACGCTCCGGAGTCGCGGCCGGTGCACGGTATTCCGTCGATTTCCGGGATGTCCGGGTTGGCTGCCGTCGTGGTGAACGGACTCGGTGAATTGGGCACCAAGCTCGGCACGCATTCGCCGGTGAACTGATCGGCGTCCTCGCCGGAGGCGCAATCGGCCAGGTGCGAGCTGGGCGCAATGGAGGGCGTCGTCAACGCGGCCACGGCGGGGGCGGCGGCGACGGCGAGCGCGAATCCACCGGCAAGGAGGAAGCGTCGTGCGGGGAACTCGAAGTGCGACATGCGTGGATTGTAGGGAAACTGCCAGCAGTCTGCGCAGATACCGTCAGTTCTCTGCGAGCGTGTCGCCGCGTCCGGTCAGTTGGTGGAGCCCGTCACCGTCGGACTGGACCCGACCGACGACGACGGCGGCACGTACTGCGGTGCATCCTCGGACAGGCCGATGCACTGGCCCGAGTTGGCGCCCGTGCATGGGATTCCATCGACCTGGGGGAGCGACGGCGAGTTGGGCACCAGGTCGGGGGTGCAGTTGGAGGTGTAGGTGTCCTCGGACTCGCCAGTGGGGCAGGCCGCCCCGAACGACGGTGCGAGCAAAGGAGCGGTGAGCGCGGCGACCGCGGGCGCGGCAGCGATCGCGACTGCGAATCCGCCGGCGAGAACCAGTCGTCGTGCTGAGATCTGAAGGGTTGCCATCGCCGCACTTTCTCTAGGTGGGCCGCTGTGGCCGAGAGCCGTTTGCGTTGTCGACAATACGCTGACAAACGCGACATCAGGCGCCGATGGCGCCATATTCTGGTGCGCGCGTACGGTTTCTGTGAGCGGCCTCCGCATCGCCTGTGGCGCCCCCTTGCGACGGGTCGCTAATCTACGAGAACGTGTTCTAGTTTTCACTCGTAAGGGGCAATGGTGCAGCTTTCGTTGGCGGATCGGACTTTCATCGTCACGGGCGGTGGCAGCGGCATCGGCAAGGGTGTCGCCGCGGCCGTCGTGGCGTCGGGTGGCGACGTCGTGCTCGTCGGCCGCAACGCCGACCGCCTCGCGGCGGCGAAGGACGAAATCACGGCACTGGCGGGCGACGGCGCAGGCGCGGTGAGGTATGAACCGGCCGACGTCACCAACGAGGACGAGGTCGCCAGGATGGTGGAAGCCGCGACCGCCTGGCACGGGCGACTGAACGGCGTCGTGCACTGTGCGGGCGGCTCCGAGACGATCGGCCCGATCACCCAGGTTGACTCGGATGCCTGGCGGCGAACCGTCGACCTCAACGTCAACGGCACCATGTACGTGCTCAAGCACAGCGCAAGGGAGATGGTCCGCGGTGGCGGCGGGTCGTTCGTCGGCATCTCGTCGATCGCAGCGAGCAACACCCACCGATGGTTCGGCGCGTACGGCGTCAGCAAGTCCGCGATCGACCACCTCATGCAGCTGGGAGCCGACGAACTCGGCGCGTCCTGGGTCCGGGTCAACTCGATCCGACCCGGGCTGATCCGCACCGAACTCGTTGCGCTCGTTCTCGATTCACCGGAGCTCAGTGAGGACTACCGGGTGAGTACACCGCTTCCGCGCGTCGGAGAGGTCACCGACATCGCCAACGCCTCGGTGTTCCTGCTCAGCGATGCCGCGAGCTGGATCACCGGCCAAGTCATCAACGTCGACGGTGGTCAGCTGGTTCGGCGCGGACCCGACTACTCGGCGATGCTCGAGCCGGTCTTCGGCGCCGAGGGTCTGCGAGGAGTCGTCAGCTAGCGACGGGGCTCTTGCCGCCAGCCTCCCATGCCGGCAGGGCCCCGACCGCCGACCAGTCGAGGCGCTCGCCGCCCGTGGCCAGCAGCGTCAGGAATCGGTCGCGCAGCAGACTTGCCAGGGGCAGCGGCACCCGCAACTCCTCGCCCGCGGCAAGGACCAGGCGGATGTCCTTGAGTCCGAGGGTGGCGGCGAATCCAGCTGGCTCGAAGTCCTCGCGTGCGATCAGGCCGCCGTACGTCTGATAGATCGGTGCGCCGAACAGCGTCGAGGTGAGGATGTCGAGATACTGCAGCCTGTCGACGCCCGCCTTGCCGACGAGTGCCATGGCCTCACCGAGCGATTCGATGACCGAGGCGATCAGGAAGTTGCCGCTGAGCTTGATCAAACTGGCCGCCGTCGGATCGTCGGAGACGACGAAAGTGCGTTGGCCAATCGCGTCGAACAGTGGTGAAACCGATTGCACCGCAGTCGAATCACCCGCCGCGACGATGAAGAGCTTGGCCGCTTCGGCGGCCTCCGGCCTGCCGAACACTGGCGCCGCGACGAAGCGCTGTTCAGCGTCGGCGTGGGCCGTAGCGAGTCGCTCGGCCAATGCGACGCCAATGGTGGACGACGACACGTGCACGGCGCCCTTGGCCAGGTTGGCGATGATGCCGTCCTTGCCGAACGTCACGGCCTCGACGGCATCGTCATTGGCCAGCATCGAGATCACGACCTCACCGTCGCAGGCCTCGGCGACGGTGCGGGCGGGCCGGGCGCCGCGCGCGGCGATGGCGTCCACCTTGTCCCGAGAACGGTTGTACGCGGTGACCCGGTGACCGGCACCGAGCAGATTCGATGCCATGCCCGCGCCCATGTTTCCCAACCCGATGAAGCCAATGTCCATGTGTCAACTTCTACCCTTGACTGATGAGGTTCTCCACGACGATGTTCCAGACCGGCAACAACACCGGCATCGAGGTGCCCACCGACGTAGTGGAGGCGCTCGGTGGAGGCAAGCGGGCCGCGGTCGCGGTCACGGTCAACGGCTATCGGTACAGATCGACGATCGCGCCGATGGGCGGAAAATTCCTGTTGCCGTTCAGTGCGGAACGCCGCGACGAGTCCGGCATCGGCGGCGGTGATGCGATCGACGTCGAACTGGTCCTGGACACGGCGCCGAGAGTCGTCGACGTGCCAGCCGATCTACGGGCCGCCTTGGCCGGCTCAGCGACGGCTGCGGCGGCGTGGCAGAAACTGGCGTACAGCCGTCAGAAGGCGCACGTGACGGCGGTGCTCGGCGCGAAGGCCTCGGAGACCAGGGCCCGACGAATCGCTGCCGTGGTGGCCAAGCTCGAGGGCTGAGCTACTGCTTGGGCATCGCCTTCGGACAGTAGGCCTGTACCGAGAGGCCGCCGAAGTGGCCGATCTTGTCAATGCTCGTCCAGTTGGTGGACTTCTTGACGTACTGCATCGCGTCCTGCACCGAGCCCGTACTGGTCAACACGTCACACGTCGAGTGAGCCAGGCTCAACGCGGCCTCGTCGGACTTCATCTGGATGCCATTGTCCTTGAGCGCCTGTAGGAATGCCTGATCCATCTGCGGTGACGCCGAGCCGCCCGCCGGGTCGGCCTGGGCGGGGGTGGCCATCGCCAGCGCCGAGGACGTTCCCGCCGCGACGAGCAGCGCCGCCGCCAACTTCTTGGATTTCATCGCACGTCCCCTGTCACCAGAAAAACCAAGCACCAACACTACGCCAGCAAACACCCGTACAAGTATCGGTTGGTGACGAATTGGTGTTACTGGAATTCCTTCAGTCCTGCATCTTCGCCGCCGCCAGGTGAACCGCGTTGACGATGCCCTGGTAACCGGTGCATCGGCAGAAGTTGCCGGACAGACCTTCGCGTATTTCGTCGTCGGTCGGGGTGGGGTTGTCACGCAGGAGCGCGGTGATGGAGGTGACGAAACCGGGGGTGCAGAAACCGCACTGCAGTCCGTGGCATTCGCGCAAGGCCGCCTGGATGGGCGACAGCTCGCCGTCCGCCGAGGCGATGCCCTCGACCGTGGTCACCTCCTGGCCGTCCACCTGTACCGCGAAGATCAGGCACGACCGCACCGCCTGGCCGTCCAACAGCACCGTGCATGCCCCGCAGGCGCCGTGCTCGCACCCGAGGTGGGTGCCGGTCAGCCCGCACTTCTCGCGAAGGAAGTCGGCGAGGGTGACGCGAGGCTCGACCGAGCCTTCGTGATCGCGGCCGTTGACCGACAACGCGACGGGCAGTTCATGCATGGATCGCCTCCGTGGCTTCCGTCCAGGCCCGCGCCACCATGGCGGCGCCGACCCGGGTGCGATAGGACGCCGACCCCTGAAGGTCGGTCGGGACGTCCTCGAGGCCGGACATCGCCAGCCTGCCGATTTCGTCGGCTGCGACGTCGGTGACCGCCGTGCCGGTGACGGCAGCCTCGGCGAACGACGCCCGCTTGGGCGTCGAGCCAAGTCCCAGAAGGCCGATGCCGCAGCGAATCACGCGATCATCGTCGTCGAGCTCGACGGCGACCGTCGCACCCGCGATGGCGAAGTCGCCGTGGCGCCTGGCGAATTCGTGGATGGCGAACCCGCACCGATTCGACCAGACGGGGAACCGGACCGCCGTCAGGATCTCGTCCGGCGCCAGGGCGGTCTCCCACAGGCCGGTGAAGAACTCCGATGCCGGGATGTGTCTGCGCCCCCGCGACGACGTGGCCTCGATGGACGCGTCGAGGGTCAGGGCCACCGCAGCGTATTCGGCGGCCGGGTCGGCGTGGGCGATCGCACCACCGAGGGTGCCGCGGGTGCGGATCTGGAAGTGGCCGATGTGCGGCGTCGACATGGTCAGCAGCGGAACCGATTCCGCTACCTCGTCGTCCATCCCGACGAGGGCGTGCGGGGTGGCGGCGCCAACGCGGATGTGGTCGCCCTCGAGGTCGATGCTCTGCAGTTCCGCTATCCGCGAGATGTCGATCAGGTTCTCGAAGAACGTCAGCCGCATGGCCAGCATCGGCACCAGGCTCTGCCCACCCGCGAGGATCTTTGCGTCCTCGCCGTATTCGTCGAGAAGGGTCACCGCGTCGGCGACCGATTCGGGGCGGTGGTAGGCGAAGTTCGCGGCCTTCATGGCACCCCCCTCACGACAGCAGCCGCAGCAGGGCGGCCTGAATGTCTTCGGGCCGCAAGGAGTTCGGAATCGCTGGCTTCCGTCGGTTTCGTCGGCCAAGCAGGAAGCCGACCGCGGCCGCTGCGGCGGCCGTGACGACCACTGGCGCTGCGCGTTTGGCGACGGGTAGTGCCACCACCTTGAGTAGGTCGACGGAGTCGCCGGCGGCGGCCTGCGCAGCGGGTTGCTCGACGGCGTCGCCGGTCGGCGCCGACGTCCCGAGTAGATCGGCCTCAAGCGACCTGGCGAACTGCGTGATCAGGTTGCTCGAGACGTCCGCGAGCACGCCCCGGCCGAACTGCGCCGCCTTGCCCGAGATGGTGAGGTCGGTGGTGATCGAAACGTGCGTGCCCGTGGTGCCCTCGTCCTTGAGTTGGGCGGTGACGATGGCGGCGGCACTACCGTTGCCGCGGGTCTCCTTGCCGTTGGCCTTGAGCACGACTCGCTGGGCAGCCGCGTCCTTCTCCTGGAAACTCGCTTCGCCCTGGTAGGACACCGTGATCGGGCCGACCTTGACCTTGACCGCGCCGGTGAAGTCATCCCCGTCGACGGTCAACAGGGTGGCACCGGGCAGGCACTTCGCGACGCGCTCGACGTCGGTGAGCACCGCCCACGTGGTCGCCGCGGGTACCGCGACCCGGAATTCATTGTTGAGCTCCACCTCTAGTGATCCCTTCCTTCGAGCAGTTCGACGATCGTGGCGGGACTCGCAGGCAACCGCGTCAAGGTGACGCCGAGCGGTGCGAGCGCGTCGTTGATGGCGTTGATGACCGCAGGGGTCGATCCGATGGCGCCACCCTCGCCAACGCCCTTGTACCCACCGACCCCTGGACCCGGTATCTCGACGTGTCCGTACTCGATCGACGGTGCCTCCGTCGCCGTCGGCAACAGGTAGTCGACGAAGGTCGAGGACAGCGGGTTGCCTTCGGCGTCGTAGGCCAGGTTCTCCAGCAGCGCGCCGCCGATGCCCTGCACCGTGCCGCCGGCGATCTGACCCTCCACCACGTTGGGGTTGATCATCGCGCCGACGTCCTCGCTGACGATGTAGCGATTCAGCGTGACGTGCCCGGTCGCTACGTCGACCTCGCAGGTGCAGGCGTGAGTGGCGTTGGCCCAGTGGATCATTGCCGACGACGTGAAGCGGGTCGTGGCCTCGAGTGATGCCGAGGTGCCCGGCGGCAGTTGCTGCGGGTCGTAGTAGGCACGGTAGGCCAGATCGGCGAAGCTGATCGACTTCTCCGGATCGGTCCGCGCGCTGGCCCGCGAGTTCGCCAGCTCGACGTCATCGGGCTCGACGCCGAGTCGGTGCGCGGCCATGGCGACGATCCGGTCGCGGAGCATGGTGCCCGCCTCGTTGACCGCGCCCGCCGTCATCGGGCCGCTGCGGCTGCCCTGCGTGCCGGCGCCGTAGGGGGTCACCGCGGTGTCGCCCTGGATGGTGGCCACGTCGTCGATGTTCGCGCCGAGAACGTCGGCGGTGAGCTGGACGACCGTGGTCTCGAGGCTGTTGCCGGACGAACCACCGTTGACGTAGACGTTGATCTTGCCGGTCGACTCCATCCGGATGGTGGCGCCCTCGGTCGCCAGGTGGCCGGTAGCGGCGGCGGTGGGCTCGATGTAGGCCGAGAAGCCGAGCCCGAGGTAGCGGCCCTGCGCCAAGGCCTCGGCCTGTTCCTTGCGGAAACCCTCGAGATCGAGGATCTTGACGGCCTGCTCCAAGGTGTCGGCAGGGGCGACGTGGTCGTACGGCATGCCGTTGGGGTTGAAGTACGGCATCTCGTCGCCGCGCAGGATGTTTCTGCGCCGCAGCTCGACGGGATCCATGTTCATCTTGCGGGCCGCGATGTCGATGAGTACCTCGCGGGCCAGCGTCTCGTACTGCCACGGTCCGCGATAGGCATGCAGCCCAGCGGTATTCGAGAACACCGTCTTGTAGGCGAAGCTGGCCTTGGGCACTCGGTACGGACCTGGGAAGAACATCCCGATGGCCGCCGTGGTGAGCACCGGGTACGGCGTCGGGTACGACCCGACGTCCTGCACGAAGTCGATGTCGACGGCGAGGAAGTTGCCGTCGTCGTCGAACGCCATTCGCACGTTGCCATCGACGTGGCGCGACTGGCCCGCCGACATCAGGTTCTCGCGTCGGTCCTCGATCCACTTCAGCGCGCCGCGCACCTTGCGGGCGGCCAGCAGGATGCACATGTCCTCGCGCATCGGGACCACCTTCTGGCCGAACCCGCCACCCGTATCACGCATGATGACCCGGACGTGTTGGGCGGGAATGCCCAAAAGCCTTGCCCCGAAGGCGCGTAACTCATGCGGGGTCTGGGTGGAGGCCCAGATGGTCAGCTCGCCGGTCGTCGCCGTCCACTCCACGACCATGCCGCGCGTCTCGATGGGCACCGGAACGTAGGTCTGCTGATAGACGTTCTCGCTGACGACGTACGCGGCGGAGGAGAAGATCTCCTCGTCGGGTGGCATGCCCGCCATGCCCCCGGCGACGTTGTCGGGGTAGGCGTCGTGGACCACCGGAATGCCTGCGTCGGCACCTCCGATCGCCTGGCGGAAGTCGACGATCGCGGGCAGGGGCTCATAGTCGACCGTCACCAGGTCGACGGCGTCTTCGGCGAGGTATCGGCTGTCGGCGACGACGAGGGCGACGGGATCGCCGACGAACTTCACCTCGCCCTCAGCCAGTGGTGGCCGCGGGGTGTCGGCGATGTCCTTGCCGGCGACCGCGTGCCACGCCTCGCGGACGTCGGGGTTGAGGTCCGCGGCGGTGAAGACGGCGTGCACGCCAGGGAGTTCGAGCGCGGCGCTGGCGTCGATGCCGTTGATCCTGGCGTGGGCGATCGGGCTGCGTACGAAGCAGGCGTGCACCATGCCGGGCCGGACGACGTCGTCGACGAAGGTGCCGCGCCCGGTGAGAAGTCGGTTGTCCTCGACGCGGGGGACCCGCGTGCCCGCATAGCGGGCGGTGGTGGCGGTCACGAAGCTATTCCCCTCGATCACTTTCGCGGGTAAGTGGCGGGCGTCACACTACTGCGACAACGCCGTTATCGTACATGGAGAGGGGCTGTAGCAGAAAGAGAGAGTGGCGTTACCGCACGTCGCTGGGGCCAGAGACGGCCTCGTCCGCGGCATCGTGGTGAATTCGCGTGTCGACTTCGGCGAGGGGGCGGCCACCACCGCCCCAGCGCCGGGCGATGATCTCGGCGATGATCGACACCGCGGTTTCCTCGGGAGTACGGGCGCCGAGGTCCAGACCGATCGGGCTGGAGAGTCGACGCGTCTCGGCTTCCGCGAGACCGACGTCGCGCAGCCGGTCGAGTCGATCGAAGTGGGTCTGGCGCGACCCCATCGCACCGACGTAGCCGACCCGCGGCAGGCGCAGGGCTACCGCCAGCACCGGCACGTCGAACTTGGGGTCGTGGGTGAGGACGCAGATCACGGTCCTGGCGTCGATCGCGCCCAAGGCCTGCTGGCCCGCGAGGTAGCGGTCGGGCCAGTCGACGACGACCTCGTCGGCGGCGGGGAAGCGGGCGGGCGTCGCGAAGACGGGACGGGCATCGCACACCGTGACGCGATATCCGAGCAGGGCAGCCTGGCGGGTCAGCGCCGCGGCGAAGTCGATGGCGCCGAACACGATCATGCGCGGACGCGGGGCATGGCTGGCGACGAAGACCTCCATGCCCTCGCCCTGGCGCTGCCCGTCGGGGCCGTAGGTCACCACGGCCGTTCGCCCCGCGGCCAACAGTCCGCGGGCGTCGTCGGCGACGGCGTCGTCCGCGCGGGTGGATCCGAGCGAGCCATCGGCGGTCGCCTCACCGACGACGAGTCGCCGGCCGACCCACTCGACGTCGGGATGGGAGATGACGGTGGCCACGGCGATCGGACGGTGCGCGGCGATGTCGTCGGCGATGGCGGCCAATTGCGGAAACGTCTCGCGGGACAGGGGTTCGGCGAAGATGTCGATGATTCCGCCGCACGTGAGACCCACCGCAAAGGCATCGTCGTCGGTGATGCCGTAGCGCTGCAGCTGAGGACGTCCCGTCTGCACCACCTCGCCGGCCAACTCGTAGACCGCAGCCTCCACGCAGCCGCCAGAGACCGACCCCGTCACCGAACCGTCCGGCGCAACCACCATGGCAGCGCCCGCTGCCCGCGGGGCGGACTTGATGGTGCGCACGACGGTCGCCAAACCCGCCGTCCCCCCTGCCTGCCACACCGCGAGGAGCTCATCAAGCACGTCACGCACGTGTCGAGTCTAGGTCCGGCCGGGTACCGTTGCCCCATGACCGGATCCCCCCGTCCGCCGGTGCTGTGCGCAGCCTGATCGCCGCCGTCTGCGTCGCCATGATCACGACGTTGCCGGCCTGCAGTCGGGACGGGGCGCCGAACTCGCTCTTCGACTCGGCCGGCTATCACGTTCGTGGCGACGCAGTCTTCTACTTGCAGGCGTTTCCGGGGAAGGCCGCTCAGATCGAAGGTGCCGACGCCGCCTCCTTCGACGTCCTCGATCGAACGTTTGCGAAGGACCGCTCCACCGTCTACGTCGACGGCCGCCCACTGCCCGACGCGGATCCCGCGAGCTTCGTCCTGCTCGATCGTCCGGAGTTTGCCAAGGACGGTGACCACGTCTATCAGCGCGACACCGTGCTCAGCGACGATCCGGCGCACTTCGAGCTGCTCGGTGGCAATCTGACCAAGGACGGCAGAGCGGTGTACTGGTCGGACGGCCGGGTGCTGTCAGATGATCCCGCGAACTTCGCCATCGTCTCGGATGCCGACTACTACCTGTTCACCAAGGACGGAAAAGCCGTGCAGGTGAACGGAATTGCGATCGCCGGCGCCGACCCAGCCACCTTTCACGTGATCAAGGGCGGGTACTCGAGCGACGCCGGCGGCATCTTCTACTTCACCGATCGCGTCGCCGGTGCCGATGCGTCGTCATTCGAGGTCATCGACAATCCCTTCGCCCGCGATGCCCGCCACGCGTACTGGATGGGCAAGCAGATTCCCGACGCCGATGGTTCGACGTTCAAGGTGCTGAACGCGAATTTCGAGTGCACGGCAGATCGGTCGCACGCGTACTACCGGAACAAGCTCATCGTCGACGCCGATCCCCGGTCGTTTCCACGTGGGCGGGCAGTGACGGGGTGCTCGGAGACGGCCGTCTACTTCGCGCCGTAGGCCGCAAAACTAACACCCCTGTTAGAAACCAGGTTAAGGTGATATTTTGCTTGCTCAGCAACTACGAGAGGCATGTCATGCCCGCATTGCGAGCCCGAACCACCGCACTCCTGACGTCGACGGGTGCCGCGCTTGCCTTCGTCGCGGCGATCTACGCGCCGGTGGCCGCCGCCGACGACACGATCGCCTGCGAGCCAGGTCAGATCGTCATCGACGGCAACTGCAACGTCCCAGCGCCACCTGCGGAGGATGAGTTCGCCCCTCCGGCGAACGACTTCTTCGCCCCGGCCGCCGAGGCGCCGATGGACGGCGGCGACAGCGTCGACATCGGCGGTGGTGGCATCGACGTCGCCACCGGTGGTGTCGACATCGGTGGCGGTGGCGTGGACGTCGGCGGTGGGCACCACTAAGGCGATCTCTGCCAGAGGCAGTCGCCGGTCATCTCGATGGTGAACAGCCTCGGAAGCACCTCGAGGGTCAGCGACTGACCGGGATTCCCCTGGTCGGTGTGCGGCGGGGCGAGCGTCGGGGTACCGGATACGGCGGCAAATTGAGTTGCGGCACAGCTACTTTCAGCAGTTCGGGGACTGGCCGTCCAGCCGCCCGACTCCAACATGGGGTTGCGGCGGCCCTGGCCGTGCAATGTCATCACTGGGCCGTAGCTCAGCCACCTTTCGCTGATCGGGTACGGATCGGCGACGGATTGCCACTTCGCACCCGTGCAGACGAGGGGCGCCTGGTCGCCGGTCGGCCACGTCATCGCGTCCGCAACGTCGGCGGAACACGGCGTGTCCGGCTGCGGCGCAACGGAATCGGCAGCAGCCACCCCGGTGGGGGACACGGCCAGACTCGCCAGCACTACGCCGATCATGGTCCAACGCCACATGATTGGCTACCTAGACCTTGGTGAGGTCGGTCTTCATTAGCATCACGTTGTACGGCGTGAACAGCGACAGATTCCAGTACAGATCGGTGCCGGTGCCCATCGTCGACGACGACCAAGGATGCATCATGGGCGCGTAGATGCCGCCGGGCTGTTGAGTCAGAATCACCTTCGCCGTCGACCACGTGCCGGTGGGAGAGTCCGACGTCCGCATCACGATGTTGTTGAACTGATCGCCATGCAGTGCAACGTACTTCTTGAGCTGCTTGTTGTACTGCACCGACATCTCGCTGACCTGGTTGCCGGGGTTGGCGACGCCGCAGGCTCCAGTGTCCTGGCCGAATACCGCCGTCGCCTTGGCGGGTTGATTCCTGTACCAGCCAGCGGGTGTCGCCCCCCAGCCGAACCAGCCGCCTGCCGAGCCCGCGCTGTAGTAGTCGTATTTGGTCGTGTCGAGGATGTCCCGTTCCGCGACGCGTGACACGTATGCGGCGCCTTGGCGGCCGTTGGGCGTGCCATAGCTGTAGACGTAGCCGTCGCCCGGTCGGACGAAGGCGCCCTGCTGGAAGTTCGCGTTTCCACTCCAGGGGTCGTTGTAGCGCACCGACGTCGGGGCGACCTTCCAGTTCTCGCCGTTGTCCTCTGAGTACGCGATCGCGGAGTAGTTGGTCGTCCACGTGCCCGCGGCGCCCCAATTGGTCACCGACATGAAGTTGACGTACTGGGTGACGCCGAACCGAGTGCCCGGCGTCGGGATGGAGATGCCCGCGGTGGGAATCAGGGTGATGCCTGCGGGCAGGCCGTCGGGGTGGATGATCTGTCGCGCCGTGGTCGGGCTGCTGAGCGGCGTGCCGCCAAACATGTTGCCGTTGTACCACTCTCCTCCTGCGATCGTCATTCCGTCGGATAGCACGGGGTCCGCGCTGCGGAGCAGAACGTTGAAGCGCCAGTTGCCCGTCATATTGGTGCCGCTGAACGTATCGCCGAAGGCCATCAGCACCTGGTGCTCGTTGTACGGAGTGGCCGGATTGTCGACCATGCCGTTGTCCCAGATGACGCCGACGTCGGTGCCCGTAATGCCGAAGCGGTTGAGGGTGTCGGCGATCAGCGGGTCGCCGGTCTGGTAGTTGCCCGTCACCCACTGGACGAACTGCGTCGACGGGCTCAGTTGGGCATTGGCAGTTGGGAAGGCGGGCACGTTGATGACTGGCACCGCCGCCTGCGCGAAGGCGGTGGTGGCGGCGGCCAGCGACAGGCTGGTGGTGTCGATGGCGACGGCGGGCGTCTCGGTGGCGCGGCCGGTGACGGCGTTGACGAAGTTGTCGAACTCGCGGCGCGCGAAGGCCAGCAGCGACCACGCCAACGGGGGTTCGGCTGGCGCCGTCGAGCCCGAGCCGATGAGTGGACTCAGCACCCAGTTGACGACGCTCGACACCATGCTGCCGACGATGTCGAGCGGGTTCTGGGGTGCCGGCTGAGCAGGCGTCGGCGTCGTGACGTCGATGGTGGCAACCCGCGCCGAGGACGCTGACTCGACCGAGGGGGAGACGACGGCGAGTGCCTTGGCGGCAGGCACCGACTGGGACTCGGGCTGGCTCTGGATCTTTGCCTGGCTCTGAGTCTCGGGCTGGCTCTGGATCTTTGGCTTGGGGTCCTCGGCGGCAAGCTTCGACTTCTTAATGGGGGCTTCGGGTTTGGCGGTGCTCACCGAAGTGCCCGTGTTGGTCTGGGCGCTGATCACGACGCCGTCGGCGAGCGTGTCGGGGGTCGTGCTGGAGGCCGCGGGCTCGTCAGCTGCCGGCTCCGGCGCGCCCGTAGTGGGCGTCGTCGGCACAGTCGATGGCTCGGTGGCCGGCTCGGTGGTCGGCTCGGTCTTGGGGGTGGTGTCGGGTGACGTGGCCGGCGCCGGCGAACTGGAGCTTGGCGGACTTGACGAGGGCTCTTCGGCTGCGGCGACTCCGTACCCGGTCGCGATGGCGGTTCCGACTCCGAGCGCGATGGCCAGGCCACCCACTCGGCCGATGTACGCTGCGGCTCCCATGCTGGCCCCTTTGACACGTCGAGATGTTCCATCCCCCGACGGATCTCGGCCATTGAATCGCATTATTGACGGCGCTATTGGGAAACGCTGAAACTTCCGTCGTCAATCGAGCTTGCGCAGAGCCTCTTCGTACAGCTCGAATGCCTCGCCCAAACCGTCGTTGACCCATGCATCGACGATCCCAAAGCGGTCGGCCACCAGTTGAATCTGCGTGACCCATTGCCGAAAGCCGCTGTCGGTCCGAAGCGCGTTGATCTGCTGCTTGCTGCCCTGGATCAGGATGAAGCCGC
Organism: Mycobacterium sp.; assembly: GCF_032161845.1. Classification (GTDB taxonomy): domain Bacteria; phylum Actinomycetota; class Actinomycetes; order Mycobacteriales; family Mycobacteriaceae; genus Mycobacterium. The sequence continues at coordinate 953 of NZ_JAVRQA010000533.1, read as the reverse complement.
CAAGCTCCGTGCTCTGCGGCTGCAGGATCGTGGCGTCGAAGCGCTCGATGTGGCCGTCCTGCTTCAACCGGTCGAGGTATCCAGTCATCGACGACTTGAGAAGCTCGAGGGCCTGCCGCTCGCGCCCGCGGGCCGGGATTCCCCATGACACCCACACGCCGGCTTCGGACATGAGTTCCTCCTCGGCTGATCGCCACTGCGTCGGCGGGCACGACGCCCGCGCCTGCGAGTATCTAGTACGACTGCCCGTCGGCGTATCGCTGTCGAAGGGAGTGTCGGCCGTTGCCTCGGTTCCGACTCTTGTACGTCGCCAGCTGCGAGTCGCAGTTCGGGCAGACCAGCCGCAAGTTTTCTCGTCGGTTGTTCGTCGGGTTCCCATCGATGTGGTCCACGACCAATACGAGGTGCAGGCCCAGCCACACGCTCGCACCGCCGCAGATTGCGCAGCAGCCCGACTGGGCGTCGGCGAGGTACTGCCGGATGTAGTGGTCGTGGTAGGTGGCGATGACCGCCTCGCCGGACTCGAGCCAACGCTTGGTACCGAGCTCGCGCCGAACCGTCGCCTGACATGCGTTGCTGCAGTAGATCTTTTGGCTGCGTTTCGAGAGTGTGGCTCCACAGCCGCGGCACTGCCTCATGAGGACGACGGTAGGACTTACCACCGACAAACCCTGGAGTTGGAGCCCCCTATCGGGATCGAACCGATGGCCTACGCTTTACAAGAGCGTTGCTCTACCGCTGAGCTAAGGAGGCTGGTGCGGGCCTAGCATATCGGGTCACTCGTCGGCGTCGACCACGCGCGTCGAGGGCACCGGCCGCGGGGTCGGCCGTCGACCGCGCGAGCGAGGCAGAGGGATTCGGCCCGCGATGTTGCTCAGCGGATTGACCACCTGACTCAGCGTGTTGACGGCGTCGTACAGCGCGTCGATGGTCGGCGCGAGCGCCTCGAGTCC
>NZ_JAVRQA010000532.1:0-3849 GCF_032161845.1 Mycobacterium sp. | reverse complement strand
TACTCGGCGACCAGGCGCAGCGTCTTCTTCTCGCCCTGGCCGCCGATGAGGATCGGGATGTCGCGGACCGGGGCGGGATTCAGCTTGCCAAGGCGCGACGTGATGCGGGGCATGGCGGCGGCGAGGTCGTCCAGGCGACTACCCACGGTGCCGAATTCGTAGCCATACTCGTCGTAGTCCTTTTGCTTCCAACCCGAGCCGATGCCGAGGATCAGCCTGCCGTCGGAGATGTTGTCGACGGTGCGCGCCATGTCGGCGAGTAGCTCGGGGTTGCGGTAGGAGTTGCAGGTCACCAGCGCACCGATTTCGAGGCGCGAGGTCTGCTCGGCCCAGGCGCCCAGCATGGTCCAGCACTCGTAGTGGGCACCTTCGGGATCGCCGTAGAGCGGGTAGAAGTGATCCCAGTTGAAGGCGACGTCCACGCCCATGTCCTCGCAGCGCAGCACCGCGTCGCGCAGATGGCCGTAGTTTTCGGAGTGCTGCGGTTGGAGTTGGACGCCGACACGGGTGGGGAAGCTCATGGCTCCACGTTAAGCCCCGAGCACGCCCCGCAAGATGTCGACCAACGCCGCGGGCTGATCGCCCTGCACGGAGTGGCCTGCGTCGGGGACGACGTGGACGCGCTGGAAGCCGGGGGCGCCCTTGGCGAACGCGTCGGCGTCCTCGTCGTTGACGAAGAAGGAGTTGGCGCCACGCACCAGCGTCGTCGGCATGGTGATCGCGGGAACGTCGTCCCACAGTCCCTCGAACCCGTCGCCCTTGCGGAACGAGTCGTAGCGCCATGTCCAGGTGCCGTCGTCGAGCTGCTTGCTGTTGTGAAAGACCCCACGGCGCAACGAGTTCCGATCGCGATGTGGTGCCGCGGCGATGGTCACGTCGAGCATGGCGGCGAAGCTGGGGAACTCGCGATCGCCCTTCACCAGGGCGACGGCGCCCAGCTGGGCCTGCGTCATCTGCTCGTGGCGTTCTGGCGCAGAAGGGGTGACGTCGACGAGCACCAGCTCAGGAACGAGGGCGGGCTCGGTGGCGGCGATGCGCAGCGCGGTCAGTCCGCCGAGCGACATGCCGACCATCAGACGCGGCGCGGGCGCCCACTCGCGCAGGACGGGTCGCAACGTCTCGGCTCCGAGCTGGGGGCCGTAGTCGCCGTCCTCGCGCCACGCGGAGCGGCCGTGGCCCGGCAGGTCGACGGCCAACGCAGGCACGCCGAGGCCGAGGATGACGGTGTCCCACGTGTGCGCGTTCTGCCCGCCGCCGTGCAGGAAGACGATCTGCGGCGCTGACTCCCCCCACTTCAGCGCGCTGATCGGCCCCGAGTCGATGCGGGTGACCGGGGGGATCTCGGAGACGCCGATCTGTTCGGCGTTTTCGGGCAGCAGGGCGAACTCGTCGAGCCCCAGCAATTCGTCGTCGGAAAAGTACGGGTTGACCACGAACGAACCATACAAAACCCCGTTGAGATAGCGCTCACGGTCACGAAATGCGCGAAATTGCGACCGTGAGCGCTATCTGAACGCAAGGGACTAGCCGATGATGAAGGTTTCCAGCTCGGCGCGCGCGATGTCGTCGGCCAGCTGCTTGGGCGGGCTCTTCATCAGGTACGCCGACGCGGCCTCGACCGGTCCGCCGATGCCGCGGTCGAGGGCGATCTTCGCCGCGCGGACCGCGTCGATGATGACGCCCGCCGAGTTCGGCGAGTCCCAGACCTCGAGCTTGTACTCCAGGTTCAGCGGCACGTCACCGAAGGCGCGGCCCTCGAGGCGGACGTAGGCCCACTTGCGGTCGTCGAGCCAGCCGACGTGATCGGACGGGCCGATGTGCACGTCCTTGGCGTTGAACTCGCGCTGAAGATTGGAGGTGACCGCCTGGGTCTTGGAGATCTTCTTGGACTCGAGGCGCGAGCGCTCGAGCATGTTGAGGAAGTCCATGTTGCCGCCGACGTTGAGCTGCATGGTGCGATCGAGCTGCACGCCGCGGTCCTCGAACAGCTTGGCCATCACGCGGTGGGTGATGGTCGCGCCGACCTGGCTCTTGATGTCGTCGCCGACGATGGGAACACCTGCGGCGCGGAACTTCTCGGCCCACACCGGGTCCGAGGCGATGAAGACGGGCAGCGCGTTGACGAACGCAACGCCGGCGTCGATGGCGCACTGGGCGTAGAACTTGTCGGCCTCTTCGGACCCGACGGGGAGGTAGGACACCATCACGTCGACCTTGGCGTCCTTGAGCACCTTGACGACGTCGACGGCTTCGGTGTCGGACACCTCGATGGTCTCGGAGTAGTACTTGCCGATGCCGTCGAGGGTCGGGCCGCGCTGCACCGTGACGTTGGTGGGCGGCACGTCGGCGATCTTGATGGTGTTGTTCTCGGACGCGAAGATCGCCTCGGAGAGGTCGAAGCCGACCTTCTTGGCGTCCACGTCGAACGCGGCGACGAACTTCACGTCGCGGACGTGGTACTTCCCGAGCTTCACGTGCATCAGGCCGGGGACGGTCGAGTTCTCGTCGGCGTCGAGGTAGTACTGCACACCCTGCACCAGGGAGGAGGCACAGTTGCCGACGCCGACAATGGCGACCCGGATCTCATTCGACGGGTTTTCGGACATGGGTCGTTCTCCTTCTCGTACGGACATGCGGTGCGGTTGTTCTAGGTCTGTTGTTCGGGCGGAGCGGCCACGCGTTCGGCCGCGATCAGATCGTTGAGCCACTTCACTTCGCGCTCGCTGGACTCGAGCCCGAGTTGGTGGAGCTGGCGGGTATAGCGGTCGAGTGAGTTGGTGGCACGCGCGATGGCTTCACGCAGGCCCTCGCGGCGTTCCTCCACCTGACGACGGCGGCCCTCCAAGATCCGCATCCTGGCCTCGGCCGGGGTGCGGTTGAAGAAGGCCAGATGGACGCCGAATCCGTCGTCGGTGTAGTTCTGCGGGCCGGTGTCGGCGACGAGCTCGGTGAAGCGCGCCTTGCCCGCGTCGGTCAGTACATAGACGCGGCGGGCCCGGCGAACCTTGACCGTTCCGACGGGCGCCGACTCCTCGACGATGAGTCCGTCGGCCTGCATCCGGCGCAGTGCCGGGTACAGCGAGCCGTAGGAGAACGCGCGGAACGCTCCCAACAGGCCCGTCAGTCTCTTGCGCAGCTCGTAGCCGTGCATAGGCGATTCGAGGAGAAGCCCCAGGATGGCGAGTTCTAACACCGAATCACCCCCTTTGCACGGTCGCTACGACGTTCCAACACCTCGGCAAACTATATCGCGCCGATATATGCGGCGCTACATCGATGCCGACGAACGCTCCAATTGGTGGGATCGCCGCAGGTCAGTCGGTGGCGGAGTCGATGCGCTTGAGGGTGCCGTCGCCGGCGAACGTCACCGAGCCGCTGCCGATGTCGCTCGACACGCTGGCTCGCAGCTCCAACGCCCCGGGCGTCAGCGGATCACGGGCCGGATCGATGGTGAGGTAGGTGCTCCCCGGCTTGACGTCCGACGGCTTCAGATCGACCATCTCCGGCGCGCCCCGCAGGATGCCGACCGCGGTCTTGACGTCGAAGGCGGACAGATCCACCAGCACGTCGCGTTCGTCGCTCTTCGCCGACACCGACGGATCGTCGAACCCGCCGCGGTAGGAGTAGCTCAGCTTGCGCCGGTCGTCGGTCGGGTCGGCCCGGGACAGGACCGCGTAGTCGGGGTAGATGGTGAGGTCGTAGCCCATGGTGTCGCCGAAGCGCTGGCGCATCTGCTCGAGCAGACCGTTCAGTCCGCCCAACGACTGCAGCTGCTTAGGCGGCGTGATCACCTTCGGAGGGATGCCATCGGACTTGGCGCCTGGATCGGAGGTGAAGCTCAGCGGCGAA
>NZ_JAVRQA010000531.1:0-6676 GCF_032161845.1 Mycobacterium sp. | reverse complement strand
GCCGACCATCTCGGGCACACCCGGATCTCGATGACGCAGGACAAGTACATGGCCCGTGGCCGTGTCCACACGTCGGTGGCGGACATGTTGGACCGGGCTATAAACGATGAATAAACGATGGATCGGTTTATCTAGGGTGCCTAAATACACCCTCTGACCGTGCCCCCGGCATGATTCGAACATGCGACACCGGCTTTAGGAGAGCCGTGCTCTATCCCCTGAGCTACGGGGGCGGACCGGATCGCAGCATACCGAAGTCGCCGCCAACTCCGTGTTTCCCAAGGTCGCTCAATGGCAATACTCGCTCATGAGCACTTCGAAGAAGGCCAAGCACACCGTCGACCGCCTAGCCGGCCGCGTCAAGGAAAACCTGGGCGAGATCACCGACAATCCGCGCCTGCGCAACGAGGGCAGGGTCGATCAGGTCAAGGCCCGCGTGAAGATGTCAGGCGAGCGTCTGAAGGATGCGGTCCGCGGTCGCTAGTCATCGCAGCAGGGCGATCACCTTCGCAAACGCCTCCGCGTGCGGCTGCTGCACGATGATGTAGGTGACGCCGTAGGTATCCCGGTAGCGGCGAATCTCGTCGGCGATGTCGCTCGTCGAACCCGACAGCACCCCGGCGGTTCGCAGCAGCTGCTCATCGCTCAGATCGGGCAGGAACCGGCGCGTGATCGACAGGTCGGGCACCCCGGATTCGTCGATCGGCATCGCGGTGACGGCGACGTTCAGCTCCAGCTCGTCGAAGCGTTCCGGAGCGGCGTTGCGTACGAACGCGATTCGTTCGGCGAGGGGATCGCCGCCCTCGCTGGTCGGGTCGCCACCGGTGAGCCCGATGATGTTGGCCCTCTGCGCGGCAATGGTCAGCAAGCGGTCGCCGTTGCCTGCGATCAGGATCGGCACGTCGGCAGCGTGCTCGCCAAGGTACTCGACGATGTGTCGGAGGTAGTCGACGCGCTGGCGTGCCGTCGGGAAGGGGATCTCGGCGGCCTCGAACTCCTCCTTGGCGTAGCCCGCGCCGAGCCCGAGTTCGAGGCGTCCGCCACTGAGGTCGCGCAGCGCCGTGACGTCACGGGCCAGTAGCGCCGGTTTGTAGAAGCCCGCGTTGAGCACGAAGGTGCCGAGGTGCAGCGTCTCGGTCGCCGTCGCGGCGGTCATGAGCGTCGGGAACGGGGCGGGGGCGCCGAGGTGGTCGGGCACGTGCAGCACGTCGTAACCCATGTCCTCTGCCCGGCGGGCCCAGTCCTGAACCGCCGACTGGCGTTGAGCGGCGTGCAGACCGAAACCGAACCGAAATTCTCGTGCCATCGCCCGAGCTTAGATCTCGACTCGGAGCCGCAGGTTTGGCCCCGGATCGAGGCGGGCACTAGAGATCTCGAATTGGGCGACGTCGTTCGCCTCAGCAAAGGAGTGTCACCCTGATCCGGCCCATCGTGAACGATCCGATGGGCCGGATCGTCACTTCCGAGCCTCCGACGTTCGGCGTCGAGGAGGAGTTCCTCCTCGTCGATCCCCGCACCGGTGACCCCGTCCCGCTCAACACCGCGGTCGCCGAGCGCGCCGCCGAACGCGGCGTCGAACTCGAACTCGAGCTGACCAGCTGCCAGGTCGAGACGACGTCCGACGTCGCGAGTTCGAGTGCCGACTTACGGCGCGACCTCACCAGGCTGCGTCGCGTCGCCGCCGATGCGGCCACCGAGGCGGGCGCGCGGCTACTCGCGGTGGCACTACCGCCGACCCTGCCGCACCACTTTCCGGTCACCGACAAGCCCCGGTACCGCAAGATCGCCGAGCGGTTCGGCATGATCGCCCACGAACAGGGCATCTCCGGCTGTCACGTGCACGTCGCCGTGGCCGATCGCGAGTTGGCGATCCAGGTGAGCAACCGGTTGCGCCCGTGGCTTCCGCTTCTGTTGGCGCTGACCGCGAATTCGGCGCTGTATCGCAACGCCGATACCGGATACGCGAGCTGGCGCAGCGTGCTGTGGGCGCGCTGGCCGAGCGCGGGTCCGCCGCCGCACTTCGAGTCCGCCGACGAGTACGACGCCGCGGTCCGGAACATGCTGGAGACCGGCGCGATGCTCGATGAGGGCATGGTCTATTGGGACGTCCGCCCGTCGGCGAACTTTCCGACGGTCGAGGTGCGCGTCGCCGACGTGCCCGCGACCGTGGCCGAGACGGTGCTGTTCGCAACGCTCGTCAGGGCGTTGGTGATGACCGTCGTCGACGACGAGGCTCGCGGAGCGCCGATGCCGTCGCTGACCGCCCACGCCCTGAAGGCGTCGTACTGGAGGGCCGCGCGCTACGGGATCGAGAGCGAGCAGGCCGCGCAGTCACTCGACTCGCTGGTCGAACGCGTGAAGCCCGCGCTGAATGAGCTGGGAGAGCTAGACATGGTGCGGGCGGAGGTGGCGCGCGTGCTCGCCGAGGGCAACGGTGCGGCACGGCAGCGACGGGCGTGGTCTCGGCGGCAGGACGTCGCCGACGTCGTCGAGGAAGCCGCCACTGCCACGGTGGAGGGCGTGTGACTCAGATCAGCGGAAGCTGGGCGAAGGCCGGGGTGGTCGGCAGCGTCGAGCCGCCGCTCGGCTCGACCGTGAAGGCCAACGTCGTCGAACCGTCCAGAGCCGGCAGCACGGCGGTGGTCGACGGTGCCACCGCGGCGGCGTCCATGGTGCCCGCCGACTCAGGGCCGTTCGCGCTGATCAACCACATTTGGTAGACGGTTCCCGGCTTGGGCGGCTCGACGTTGTTCATCACCAGGACACCCGCGTTGCGCTCACGGGAGAACACCACCGTGGCGGTGCCGCCGGTGGGAATGTTGCCCGAGACGGTGCGAACGTCCGGTGCGGCGAAGATCTGTTCGGCGGCCGTCGGCTTCGGCTCCGGCCGCACCGCGATTCCGACGCCGATCGCGCCCAACCCGATGGCGACGGCGGCCGCCGCGGCGAATGTCGCCGTCCGCCACCTGGTCGACTGCGGGCGCATTTCGACGACCCTGGCGCCCCCGCCGCTCACGGTGGCGAGCACGCGCTCGCGCAGGTAGCTCGGCGGCTCAAGCGCGGTCGATGCGGATACTCGCGCCATCGTTTCGCGCACCGCCCGCACCTCGTCGGCGAAGGCGATCGCGACCGGTTCCGGTGCCTGCGACAGCTGCCGGTCGATGTCGTCGAGCTCGGATTGCGGCATCGCGTGCAGCGCATACGGCGTCGCAGAATCCATCAGGTCGTTGGCGGTTGGCTCGGTCACGAGACCCCCAGACACTTGCGCAAACCGCGGATGCCATCGCGCATCCGTGACTTGATGGTCGCAAGATTCGCCGCCAAACGCTCCGACACCTGGACATAAGTCAGGCCTTGGTAATACGCGAGCTGGATGCACTCGCGCTGCGCATCGGTCAACGATTCGAGGCATTCGGTGACTTGGCGCTGTTCGTCGAGCTGGATGACGGCTTCGGCGACCGCGTCCGTGGGGAGCTCGACGTTCGCGGCGCCATACCGGGACTCTCGCTGGCTACCTGATTGCTCGGAGCGCACTCGATCGACGGCCCTGCGGTGGGCGAGCGTCATGAGCCAGGCCAGTGGGGTGCCCGCCGACGGGTTGTAACCGGCCGCATTGCGCCATACCTGCAGGTAGACGTCTTGGGTGGTTTCCTCGCTGTAGCCGGGGTCGCGGAGTACGCGCACCACCAGGCCGAACACTCTGGCGCGGGTGTTGTCGTAGAACGCGGCAAACGCCTCGACGTCCTGTTGGGCGACCCGGCGCAGCAGTGCGTCGAGATCGGCTGTCACGCCGCGAAGTGTACTGGCCAAGGCGAGTGTCGTCACGATAATCGCGTTCTCGGCGGGCGTGGCACGAAAAATGATGTGCGAGCGCAGTATTCGCGAAACCCCGGGCGGTCCGCCATGATTCGCTCGGTCAGCCGGGCTCCGGTGGCGTACACCAGAAAGTAGGTCATCGCGACGGGGGACAGCACCGTCCCCAGGGACGGCCAGCCCGCGATGCCGATGAGCCAGAGCCCCCACCACACCGCCGAATCGCCAAAGTAGTTGGGGTGCCGCGTCCAGGACCACAGGCCGCGGTCCATGATCGTTCCCTTGTTGGCGCGGTCGGCCTTGAACTGGCGCAGTTGGTGGTCGCCGATCGCCTCGAACAGCACGCCGACGACCCATACCGCCACGCCTGCAATCAGCACCGGCAGCAGTGCGCCCGGGGTGGGCCCGAGCGAGGCGGACAGCTGCACCGGCAGCGAGATGAACCACGCCATGGCGGCCTGGGTCAGGAAGATCTTGCGGATCACGTGGCCAGCCGAGAAGTCGCCGTGCAGCAGCTTGTCGTACCGCGGGTCCTCACCGTTGCCCGCCGACTTGCCGACCATGTGCCACGCCAGGCGCAGCCCCCATCCGGCGACGAGGACCAAGAGCAGCAGCCGACGGAAGAGGTCACCGTCGCCGACTACCGCCGCGACCGCCGCGACGACGACGAAGCTCGCGCCCCACGTGACGTCGACGACGTTGTAGCGTCCGATGCGGCGCCCGATCAGGAACGTGGCGCCGTAGACCAGTGCCAGGATCGCCAGGGCCGTCGCGGAGACGACGACGAAGTTCACGAGGTGCCCGTCGGCGCGAAGGTCCACTGATAGACGTCGAGGTAGCCGGACCGGAAGCCGGCCTCCGAGTAGGCCAGGTACAACTCCCACATCCGCTGAAAGACGTGGTCGAACCCCAATGCCGACACCGCTTCCCGGCGCTCGTTGAAGCGCTCCCGCCACAACCGCAACGTCTCGGCGTAGTGGGGTCGCAGCGACAGCATGCCGACGGTGCGCAACCTCGTCTCCCGCTCGGTGATCCCCACGACGGCCTCGACGGACGGGATCAGCCCGCCGGGGAAGATGTACTTCTGAATCCAGGTATACGTGTTGCGGGACTTCAGCATCCGGTCGTGCGGCATGGTGATGGCCTGGATCGCCACCCGTCCGCCCGGCGACACCAAGCGGTCGAGGGTCTGAAAGTAGGTGGGCCAGAACCGGTATCCGACCGCCTCGACCATCTCGACCGAGACGACCGCGTCATAGTGACCCTCGACCTCGCGGTAGTCCTTGAGCTCGATGGTGACGTTGGCCGAAAGACCGGCCGCCGCGACGCGTTGGCGCGCGAGCCGCTGCTGCTCGGCGGAAAGGGTGATCGAGTGGACCTCGGCGCCTCGAGAAGCGGCGCGAATGCACAGTTCGCCCCAGCCCGTCCCGATCTCGAGCACGCGGCTGCCCGGGCCGACCCGGGCCGAGTCGAGGAGCCGGTCGATCTTGCGGTGCTGGCCGGCTTCGAGGGCGGACCACTCGGGTTGCGACGTCTCGAAGAGGGCGGCCGAGTAGGTCATGGTGTCGTCGAGGAACTCCGCGAACAGGTCGTTCGACAGGTCGTAGTGCTCGGCGATGTTGTCCCGCGCCTGCTTGAGGCTGTTGATCATCGTGCTCGGGTGTTGCACCACGGCGAGCGGTCGAAGCCATTGCAGCGCAGGCGGAACGAGGTCGGCGATCGAGTTGGCGAAGGCGGTGAGTAAGCCGGCGAGGTCATCGGAGCTCCACTCACCGGCCATGTACGACTCGCCGAACCCGATGAGTCCAGAGCGGCCGACGCGGCGAAACAGCGCTTCGGGCCGGTGGATGTCCATGGTCGGCAGGGTGGGATCGGCTGCGCCGACGACGGTTCCATCCGGATACCGAAGGCGCAGTGGGAGCCTCGCCGCGGCACGCCGCAGGAACGACTCGGCGACCCGCGCGGTGGCCATGCTCACGGGTCCCCTCGGCGCTCGGGAAACGGCCGGCCAACGATCGTAATCCGTTGCGGTACCGATGTTTCCGGTGGTATCGATGGTCACAGTTGACCGACCCTCTCCCTCTCGACCTCAGCGGGCTGCGGAACGACCGGTACCCTTCGCGCCCACAGCGTGACGCCCTGAATGCGAATCCACATTGCGCCCATCAACGGTGCCACCGGCGCCACCATCTGCAGGCGCAGGACATTGGCGACGGATGCCTTGCGTCGCGTCCCGTCGAGGGTCGCGACGAACGCCGGCTTGTTCTCGCGGTGCAGCGAGATGGTGACGTCGAGTTCGGCGTCGGGAAGAGGAGCGCGGACCAGGTAGTAGCCGTCCACCTCGTTGAACGGTGAGACGTACAGAGCTTTCTTCACCGCGGCCGGCTGGTCGCCCGTGGGCGGCAACAGGTATGCGTGACGACCGCCGTAGGTGTTGTGCACCTCGGCGATGACGTGGCGAAGGACGCCGTGGGCATCGTGGCACCAGAAGATGCTCAGCGGATTGAAGACGTATCCGAGCACCCTCGCCTGCATCAGTGCGGTGACGGTGCCGCCCGGCAGCTCGATACCGCGTTCGGCGAGGTACCCGTCGACGCGGGCACGTAACGTGTCCTCGCCGTCGGACGGAGGCGAAAGGTGGTCGGCGGCCTCGAATCTGGCGAACGGCTGCAGCCAGCGGGGAAGCCGAGGGAGGTCGTCGAGGTCGACGTACCAGCTGTAGCCACGCTGCTCGAAGTAGTGGTGCACGGGAGCGCGCCGCAGGTGGGTGATTCGCGTCCGGTAGAGGGCGGTCAGCACGGTACCGGCTCCAGGTTCGCCGCAGCGGCCCAGCGGGCCCCGAGTCGCTCGGCGGCGCGCAGCC
>NZ_JAVRQA010000530.1:0-19424 GCF_032161845.1 Mycobacterium sp. | reverse complement strand
CATCCCAAACGCGCGGACGTCGTCGATCTTGAACCGCTCCATGATGATGCCCTTGGCGTGGCCGAGGCGATCGCGCGTGGACAGCGCCGACTGCAGCTGTTCACCTTGGCGACTGGCCAGGATCGCCGCCGCTGCGTGCGCCGCGAGGACCATGCCGATGGACTCCGCTTCGCTGTCCCAGAGCTTGGGCTCGAACCCGAATAGGTTTAGAGCGCCCGCGGTGCGCTCTGCGGTGTACAGCTTGAACGACAGCGCGCTGAGCACGCCGAGCTTCACGACCTCTGGCGCGTAGTTCGGGAATCGCGGTTCGTTGCGGAAGTCGTCGGTGCGGACGACGATCTCGTCCAGCGCCGCCTCGACGCACGGCCCCTCGCCATGCCGCATCTGCAGCTCGTCGAGCTTGAACATCAAATCATTCGTCGGAGCAAGGGTTTCGAAACTGTTGGCCTTGCCGACGAGCAGCACGCCTGCGAGGTCGACGCCAGGAATCAATTCCTTTGCGGTCGAGGTGACGTCGACGAGCACGTCGTCGACCTTCCGCAACGCGGTCACCCGCGCCAACTCCGCCATGCGGACGGCGAGGTCGTGGTTCTGCAGCTTCATGTCAGCATCTTGCCCCCTATGTTCCCCCCGAAGCACGTTTGTAGCACCGGAGGTTGGGAAAGCCCGCATGTAGGTGAGCTCGTGTGTCGACACCCGAGCACACCCAGATCCCGCCGGTTTAGAAACGAGCCGGCGGGATCGCTCCGTTCCAGGGGGCCAAACACCTCGGGTCACTCTGTTAGTTGTAGTACCGTCCCCAGGCATGAGCGGTTCGAATGTGTGGCTCCTCGGCGGCTACCAGAGCGACTTCGCCCGCAATCTCAGCCGTGAGGGCATCGACTTCGCCGGCCTCACCACCGAGGTCGTGACGTCGACACTGCAGGCCGCCAAGATCGACGCGGCCGCCATCGGCGTCGTCCACGTCGGCAACGCCTTCGGCGAGATGTTCGCCGCTCAGGGCCACCTGGGCGCCATGCCCGCCACCGTCGTCGACGACCTCTGGGACACCCCCGCATCGCGCCACGAAGCGGCCTGCGCCTCTGGCAGCATCGCCGTCCTCGCGGCCATCGCCGACCTCCGATCCGGTGCCTACGAGACAGCGCTCGTCGTCGGCATCGAACTGGAGAAGACCGTGCCGGGCGACACCGCCGCGCAGCACCTCGGGGCCGCCGCGTGGACCGGCCAAGAGGGCCAGGACGCCAAGTTCATGTGGCCATACATGTTCTCCCAGGTCGCCGACGAGTACGACCGCCGCTACGGCATCGACGAAAGCCACCTGCGAGCGATCGCGACGGTCAACTTCACCAATGCGCGCCGCAACCCGAATGCACAGACCCGCGACTGGACGGTGCCCGACCTGATCGCCGGTGACTCGCTCGAGGATCAGGTCAATCCCATCGTCGAGGGACGGCTCCGCCGCTTCGACTGCAGCCAGATGACCGACGGCGGTTCGGGCGTCGTGCTCGCCACCGACAACTATCTGCGCGACCACCCCGACGCGAGACCGCTGGCCCGCATCGAGGGCTGGGGCCACCGCACCGTCGGGCTCGGCATGCGGCAGAAACTCGACCGTTCGGCCGATGATGCCTACGTCATGCCACACGTGCGCGGGGCGGTTCTCGACGCGTTCGACCGTGCCCGGATTGAATTGGACGACCTCGACGGAATCGAGGTGCACGACTGCTTCACCCCCAGCGAATACCTCGCCATCGACCACATCGGGCTGACGGGCCCCGGCGAATCCTGGAAGGCCATCGAGAACGGCGAGATCGAGATCGGCGGACGCCTGCCCATCAACCCCAGCGGCGGGTTGATCGGCGGCGGCCATCCCGTCGGGGCGTCCGGGGTACGGATGCTCGTCGACGCCACCAAACAGGTCAGCGGGACCGCAGGGGCCTATCAGGTCGAGGGCGCAAGGACTTTCGGCACGCTGAACTTCGGTGGCAGCACCGCCACCACTGTCAGTTTCGTCGTCGGCTCGGTCAAGGAGTAGTTGATGGATGTTGAGATGGTCGGCAAGTTCCTTTCGACGCTGCCGGACGACGACGACCACCCATATCGCACCGGACCGTGGCGACCGCAGGCATGCGAGTGGAACGCCGACGACCTCACCGTCGTCGAAGGGGAATTGCCGCGCGACCTCGACGGCGTCTACCTGCGCAACACCGAGAACCCGCTGCACCCCGCCATGAAGGCGTACCACCCCTTCGACGGCGACGGCATGATGCACATCGTCGGGTTCCGCGACGGAAAGGCGTTCTACCGCAACAGGTTCGTCCGTACCGACGGGTTCGGTGAAGAGAACGACGCAGGCGGACCGCTGTGGCCGGGACTCGCCGAGCCGGTCGGCCTGGCGAAGCGCGCTTACGGCTGGGGCGCAAGGACGTTGATGAAGGACGCGTCGAGCACCGACGTGACCGTGCACCGTGGCACCGCGTTGACCAGTTTCTACCAGTGCGGCGACCTGTACCGTGTCGACCCGTTCAGCGGAGACACCCTCGGCAAGCAGCAGTGGAACGGCGCCTTTCCGTCCGACTGGGGAGTGTCCGCGCACCCGAAGGTCGACGACAAGACCGGCGAACTGCTGTTCTTCAACTACTCCAAGCAGGACCCGTTCATGCACTACGGCGTCGTGGACGGCAACAACGAACTCGTCCACTACGTCGACGTGCCGCTACCTGGGCCACGGTTGCCCCACGACATGGCGTTCACCGAGAACTACGCCATTCTCAACGACTTTCCGCTGTTCTGGGAGCCCGAATACCTGGAGCGCAATGCCCACGTCGCGCGCTTCCACCGTGACATGCCGTCGCGATTCGCCGTCATCCCCCGGCGCGGTCAGACCGCACAGATCCAGTGGTTCGAGGCCAACCCGACCTACGTCCTGCACTTCACCAACGCCTACGAGGATGGCGACGAGATCGTGCTCGACGGCTTCTACCAAGGCGATCCGGAGCCGGCGGACAACGGCCTTGGCGACAAGTGGCAGCGCGCATTCCGCTTCCTCGCCCTCGACCGCATGCAGGCGCGTCTGCATCGCTGGCGATTCAACCTCGTCACCGGCGGCGTCCGTGAAGAGCAGCTCTCCGACACCATCACCGAGTTCGGCATGATCAACCCCGGCCATGCGGGTGCCAACTATCGCTACACCTATGCCGCGACGGGCAAGCCGGGGTGGTTCTTGTTCGACGGCTTGGTCAAGCACGACCTGCAGACCGGTACCGAGGAGCACTTCGCCTTCGACGACGGGGTCTACGGCAGCGAGACGGCCATGGCGCCGCGGGTGGGAAGTACCGCCGAGGACGACGGCTATCTGGTCACCATCACCACCGACATGAACGCCGACGCGTCCTTCTGCCTGGTGTTCGACGCCACCAGGGTCGGCGACGGCCCGGTATGCAAACTGGCTCTGCCGGAACGGGTCTCCAGCGGAACGCATTCGACGTGGGCCGCGGGATCGGAGCTGCGCCGCTGGCGGCAGACTGACACTGCCGCCGAGGCGATCGGTCTGTAATTGGGCCGGCCGGAGGAAGTCAACGCCGTTGGCCGCATGCTTGGCGTCCTTGGCGACGAGTGGACGCTGCTGATCGCTCAGCAGGCGCTTCTCGGTGTCACCCGCTACGGCGAGTTCGCTGCGCGCCTACCGATCTCGCATGCGGTACTCACGCGACGGCTGTCGGCGATGACCGACGACGGCCTGCTGGCCCGCAGCATCTATCAGGACAGGCCGCCGCGCTACGAGTACGTCCTGACGCCACGGGGGCGTTCACTGTGGCCCGTGCTGACGGCGATCTGGGAATGGGAGCGAAGCTGGGTGCCCGACCACGCCGAGCGCCTACCCACCATGCACCACCTCGGCTGCGACGCGGATTTCGCACCCCTGGTCACGTGTCGGGCGTGCACACAGGTGGTGACGGAGAAGGAGCTGAGCGTCGGGTGGGGCCCCAGCGGGTCGTGGCCGCGCTCCATGCCGGTCGAGTCGACGCGCCGCAGATCGGCGTCCGACACGCAGCCGGGGCGGGCGGGGCTGTTTCCCGAGACCATGAGCATCCTCGGAAACCGCTGGGCCTTCGCGCTTCTCGTCGCGGCCTTCGTCGGCACCACCCGATTCAACGACTTCGCCGCACAGCTCGGCGCCCCACCGGGCTCCCTGGCCGACCGGCTGCAGATCCTCACCACGGGTGGCGTCCTCGAGGCGAGCGGCGGCCGCTACCTGCTCACCGAGAAGGGGCGAGCCGTGTTCGGAGTCCTGATCACCGCGCTGCAGTGGGCCCAGCGCTGGTTCGCCGCGCCAGAGGGTCCAGCCGTGCTGCTCCGGCACGCCATGTGCGGCAACGCCTTCGATGCCACGCTCATCTGCGATCAGTGCGCCGCGCCGTTGCGCGGCGCCGACGTGGAAGAGAGACGGTGAGCACCGCAGCTTCCACTCGGGCGGTGAAAAAAAGTGCTGGCACTCTCCCCCGTCGAGTGCTAATTTCGGACTTGCACAGTGATTGGCTGCCCGCCGAGGTGGCGGGCTCGAAGAGTCGACAAGGGAGGTGGATTACTGTGCTTCGTTTTGATCCGTTCGGTGACCTCGATTCGATGACCCGCAGTCTGCTGAGCAACCAGACTGGATCGAACCGCAGCCCTCGGTTCATGCCGATGGACCTGTGCAAGATCGACGACAATTACCTACTGACCGCCGATCTGCCCGGCGTCGATCCCGGCTCGGTGGACATCGACGTCGACGGTGGCACGCTGACGATCTCGGCGCACCGAAGTGCGCGCAGTGAGGATTCGGTCCAGTGGCTGACCAACGAGCGATTCTTCGGAACGTACCGCAGACAACTCTCGTTGGGCGACGGCATCGACGCGTCGGCGATCAGCGCGACCTACGAGAACGGCGTGCTCACCGTGGTGATTCCGCTCGCGGAGCGGGCCAAGCCGCGGAAGGTCCAGATTGCCCACGGCGGCGCGAAGACGCCCATCTCGCCAACCACCGTCGACAGCGGCTAGCGTCCGACGTCGTGGCCGGTGACGGCGCCGCGTGGCGTCGTCACCGGTCTAGCCGGAACCGCAGGTTGTTGCGCACCGACGGCCACTCGGTGTCGAGGATCGAGTAGACGACGGTGTCGCGGCGCGACCCGTCGGGCAGTATCTGGTGACTCCGCAGTATCCCGTCGCGCTTGGCGCCCAATCGCTCGATCGCGGCACGGCTGGTGGAGTTGAAGAAGTGAGTGCGGAATTCGACTGCCACACAGTTCAACTCGTCGAAGGCGTGGCCAAGCAGCAGCAGCTTGCATTCGGTGTTGACGCCGGACCTCCGCACCGACTGGCGGTACCAGGTGTAGCCGATCTCGAGCCGGCGGTTGGGCGGGTCTACGTTGCAGTAGCTCGAGGAACCGATCACCTCACCGTCGCGTCCGCGAACGACGAACGTCAGCCCGGTGTCCGGGTGCTGCACCGAAAGCCGGCCGTCGACCCACTCCTGTGTCGTCTCGGGTGTTGGCGCGCTGGTGAACCACAGCGGCCGGACGTCCATGGCGGCCGCGGCGATCTCCGGCGTGTGCTCGGGGGTCAGCGGTTCGAGCGAGACCCAACGCTCCCCCGTCAGCGCGACGGGTTCGATGAAGCCGGTCATCGGCGGCCACCAAGCTCCGACCACGCCGCCACCATGGCGAACACCGAAAGTACAGCGGCAACCACGACGGCCCCCCCTCCGACGTAGAGCCCGTAGCCAGCGGCCACCGGGTTTGCCACGTACAGCCGGTAGTACCACAGCACCAGCACCGCTAGTAGCACCGAAATGCCAAGGGCCGCAGTAGAAGCGATCTTGGCATACAGGCTCCGCGCCGCCATCGCCGCAGCCACGATCAATGTCGAGCTCAAAACGACGATCAACTGCCCGACGCCGAACCCGTTGGGTGGCACGTCGATCACGCCGAACTTCCCGCCGATGGCATTTGCCCGTCCACCCCCGCCTGCGCTGGTCACCAGCCAGGGCAACCACGCGCTGACCAGGAGCACCGCCGAGCAGAGCACGACGAACCATCCCGGACGCAGGCGAGCCATGCGATGAGGGTATCGGGTCTACCGGCCGCCCCGACGTAGGCTGCACACATGACGGAGCTCCCCGACTGGGCCCGGAAACTCGATCTGGCGCCACACCCCGAAGGGGGCTGGTACCGGGAGACGTGGCGCAGCGCGTTGACCTTGGGACAACCCGCGCTCCCGCCCGACTACACGGGACCCCGCAGTGCGGGCACGGCGATTCTGTTCCTTCTGATGCCAGGTCAGCAATCGGCCTGGCACACCGTGCGCAGCGCCGAACTGTGGCTCCATCACCGGGGCAGCCCACTCCTGCTCGAGGTCGGAGCCGAAAAGGACCGCGCCGTAACCCATCTGCTCGGCAGTGACGTCACCGCAGGCGAAGAGCCGCAGTTCGTCGTGCCACCTGGGCATTGGCAGCGAGCTACCCCGCGTGACGCCGACCCGACGCTAGTGAGCTGCGTCGTCGTGCCCGGCTTCGACTTCGCCGACTTCGCCCTTGGCGCGCCTACCGGCTGAGCAGCTGCACCGCCGCCGACACCAGCGCAGCATTGTCGGGGGTGACGGTTCCGTCCGGCAGCTTCAAGGTGTCCTCCATGCCGATGCGCGTCTGGGTGCCACACACGCCCGCGTGTTCGAGTAGCGGCCAACAACTTTCGTCGAGACCGTGCAACAGCACCGGCGCCGGTGAGCCCGCCGCAGCGATCCTCGCGAGCATGGCGTCCGCCACGGCAACGTCCTCGTGCGCCTGCAACTCGATCATCACCCGCATGCAGTGCTTGGCCATCTTCGAATCAGCCCACGCCGCCGCTGCCTCGAGGTGGAACAACCCCACCTCGACGCCGAGCCCCTTACCGAGCAGGACGTCCGCAAGTTCCGGTGAGCCGGGCTCGTGCCAGTTCAGCGAGGCGAAGTCGGGCAGCACGGTCCAGCCCTCCACTGCCCGGCGCCGCGCGTCGGGATCGGGCAGCGCCCAGAACCCCGTGGTCACCCCGAGCGGCAAGCCGGGGACGGCGGCCCGAACGGCGGACACCGCCGCGGCGACGACGTCGGGTTCAAGCGAGTCCTTTCCGTCCGGCGTCTTCGGGTGCATGTGGACGGCCTGGGCGCCGGCCTGGTGTGCGGCGGCCGCCGCGGCGGCCAACTCATCGGGGGTGACGGGCAGATTGGGGTGCTGATCGGGGGTGCGGGCACCGTTGATGCACGCCTTGACGTAGATCTTCGCGGTAGGCATGCCTCTATCTTCACCCGTCGCCACCGAGGTTTCCGAAGTAGCGTCTGCGGAATGGAGGGGCACATCATCGTCTGCGGGGATGATCCGCTGGCGCTGCGGATCATCGAGGAGCTCCGGAGCGCGGGCCGGGAGATCGCGATCGTCGACTCGTCCGACGGTCTACGCGATGCGGGCATCGCGGGCGCGGTGGCATTGATCTGCGCCGATGACGACGATGCGCTCAACCTCGAAGTCGCCCTGCTGGCAAGGGAATTCAATCCGGCCGTGCGCGTAGTTGCCCGGTTGGCCAACGGCGTCCTGCGCGAAGCAGTCGCGATCGGCAACGGTCCAGGCGCCATTCTGGACGTCGCGGACCTGGCGGCGTCGTCCGTGGTCGAGGCCTGCCTGTCGCGCACGACGCATTCGATCGCCGTCGCCGGGGTGGAGTTCGTCGTCTCTGGCACGGATGCCCCGCGGGACGCTTCGCTGCGGGAGATCTTCGGCGATCTGGCTCCCGTTGCCGTCCTGCGTGGCGACGATTCCCCCGATCCGGGTGTCGTGGTGCCGTGCCCGGGCCGCGACGAGCGCGTTCGGCCCGGTGATTGGACGGCCATGATCGGGACGGCTGAGGACCTCGCCGCGCAAGGAATCGCCGTGGCCGCGCCCCCGACGGCAGCCATCGGCCGTCGACGGACGCCGTTCAAGCGCATCGGCGACGCCATACGGGCCTTCCGCGACGACGTGAACCCGAATTTCTTCAAGGCGCTGGCCGCGTCGATGACCCTGCTGCTGTCCGCCACCGTGCTGTTGCGCTTCGCCTACCACCGGCCCGGCATGAGCTTCGTCGACGCGCTCTACTTCTCCACCGAGACGATCGCCACCGTGGGCTACGGCGACTTCAGCTTCGTCGACCAACCGACCTGGCTGCGGCTGTTCGGCATCCTGCTGATGTTCGCGGGCGTGACGACGACGGCCCTGCTGATGGCGTTCGTCGCCGACCTCCTGTTGTCACGGCGCATCGCGCAGAACGCCGGTAAGCGCAAGGTCCGCGAGCTCAGCGACCACATCGTCGTGGTGGGCCTCGGCTCGTTCGGGATTCGCGTGGTGGCCGATCTCAAGGCCGCCGGCCACGACGTGGTGGTCATCGAGCGCAACCCCACCAACCGCTATCTGTCCTCGGCCGCCCAACTCGACGTGCCGGTGATCTTCGGCGACGCCACACTGCCCCAGACACTGGAGTCGGCCCGCATCGACGACGCGGTGGCGGTGGCGGTTCTCACGCAGGACGACATGGTCAACATCGAGACCGGCATCGTGCTGCGCGAGCGGCTGGGTGAGCGGTGGCTGCGGTCCGCGGACAAGCCGGGTGTTCCGGTGGTGCTGCGGGTCTACGACCGCACCTTGGGGGCCGCCGTCGCCCAGCGCTTCGGCTTCGAGAACGTGCGCTCGACGGTCGAGCTCGCGGCGCCGTGGTTCATCGGGATCGCCATGGGGTTGGAGGTGCTCGGCACGTTCTCGGTCGGGCAGCAGTCGTTCATGGTCGGCGGCGTCGAGGTGGAGCCCGGTAGCGAGCTCGACGGCCTCCGGATGGCCGAGATGTCCACTCAGACACGGGTGATCGCGATCGCCCGTGGGCCGGGTGAGGTCCAACTGCATCCCCGCCGCGACACCCAGATGTTCGCAGGCGACACCGCATACCTGGTCGGTCCGCACCGCGAGCTCCTGGACACGCTGCACAAGGGGCAGCGCAACGTCACCGCCGCTCGCTAGCGCCCGGTCACGGCTTGCGGGCCAGGATCTGGTCGACGCCCATCCGGCCCTGCTCGAACGCCAACCCGCCGCCGACGAGGTAGAGCCGCCACACTCTGGCGACCTCCTCGCCCTGCAGTGCGACGAACTCGTCGTAGAAGGTCTCGAACGTCTCGAGCCAGTGTTCGACGGTCTTCACGTAGTGCTCGCGCATCGCTTCGACGTCGCGGACCTCGAAGCCCGCATTCTCCAGGTGGCGGACCGTCTGCCACAGCGGCCGCATGTGCATGTCGGGGGCGATGTAGGACTCGATGAAGGGGCCGCCGCCCGGCGCCGTGCCCTCGCGTCGCGACATCTGCTGCAGCAGAAGGCTACTGCCCGACTTGAGCGCCCCAAGCATCGTCGAGACATAGGTGGGATAGTTGCCCTCGCCAACGTGCTCGCCCATCTCGATCGAGCTCACCGCATCGAATGTTGCTGGCTCGTCCGATAATTCGCGATAGTCCTGAAGGCGCACCTCGACCAGACTGCCGAGCCCCTGCTGGGTGACGCGCTCGGCGATGAAGTCGCGCTGCTCGGCCGACAGCGTGATGCCGGTGGCGTGGACGCCGAAGTTGCGGGCGGCGTGCAGGATCATCGACCCCCACCCACACCCGACGTCGAGTAGTCGCTGACCCTCCTTCAATTCCAGCTTGCGACAAATCAGGTCGAGCTTGGCGGTCTGCGCATCGTGCAGGCTCTGCCCGTCGTGCGCGTAGTACGCCGACGAGTACGCCATGTGCTCGTCGAGCAGCAACTCGTAGAAGTCGTTGGACAGGTCGTAGTGATGGGCGATCGCGGCACGGTCGCGACCGCGGGTGTGCAGCCGACCCGCCAGCCGCGCCTCGGACACCGGAGGCTTCGGGGGCAGCCCGAGCGCCCCGAGCCGGGCGGCGGCAAACCCCGCGCCGACCTTGTCCCGCAACGGAATCGACGTGCGGCGTTTGGTCGACATCGCCCAGGCGCGACGAAAGCCGTCGGCCATGTCGCCGTCGACGTCGACGTCACCGGTGACGTAGGCCCGTGCCAGCCCCATCTCGCCAGGCGCCCACAACAACCTGCGCAGGGCCCGGCGATTCTTGATGACCAGCACCGGGCCGTCGGCCGGACCTGCCTCGGTACCGTCCCACGCCCGGATGCGAACGGGCAGTTCGATTCCCGCGCCGTCGCGAACCAACTCGGCGAACCTTCGGGCGACGGTCACGCGAAGACCGTCTTGAACTTCTCCAAGGATTGGCGGATGTCGCCCTTGAGCGCGCCTGCGACGATCATTCCGATCGGCCCGAACAGCGCAGGCCCGCCAAGGTGGACGTCGAAGGTCACCGTGGATCCGGTCGGGTCCTCCTCGGCGGGCTTGATCTTGCCGATCAGCTTGATCTTGACGCCACCCTTGCCGTCACCGTTGAGGGTCATGCTCTCGGGCGGCTTGAAGTTGACGATCGTCCAATGAACCAGATTCAGCATGCCCTTGACCTCGACGACGGACACCAGCTTCGTGCCCTTCTCCAGGGTTTCGGGCGGCGTGCTGCGCCACACCCGGTGGATCGTCAGCCACTCCTTATAACGCGACAGGTCCGAGGCCGCCGCCCATGCCTTCTCCGGTGACAGTGGCACGTCGACGGAGACCGACAGCTTGGCCACCTTCTACGAGGTCGGCGGCGGTCCGGACGGCGCGGCGGGCGGTGCCGCGGGCGGCTGCTGCCCGGGTGCTGCACCGTTGTCCCTGGCGGCCTTCTTCGCCGCCTCCTGCACCTTGTCGACGGTGCCCTTGTACTTGTCGCTCGTCTTCTTGTCGACGGCATCGCCGACCTTCTCGATGGCCATGTCGACCTTGTCGGCGTTCTTCGACGCCAGGTCCTTCACCTTGTCCAAGAATCCCATGACCCCACCTTAATCACCCGAAGAGCTAGTCCGACCGCCAGAGGCGACGTGACTCCCCCAAAATCCGCCCCTGCACCCACCAGACGATCTCGATCAGCACGGCCGCCACGAAACCGATGGCCAGGGCGGTCGACGTCGTCGCCACGTCGGAGGGATCGAGCATGAAGGCCTTCCTCGCCAGCGGAAGCGCGAAGATCACCACGTAGGCCAGCGCAGAGATGCCGACCAGTCCGATCCGCCACCACTCGTACGGGCGAGCGACGACGGCGAGCACCCAAAGCGCGCTCACCAACAGCGTGATCAAGGCTGCCGTGGATGCCTGCATCTGTTCCGTGGCAGTCGAAGCCCGGCCCTCATAGGCGAGCAGGTAGCTGGCGAACGTCGAAGCGCCGACGATCAGCCCGCTGGGCAGGGCCGAGGTCATCACGCGTCGGACGAAGCCCGTGTGCGCACGTTCGCGGTTGGGTGCCAGCGACAGCACGAACGCTGGGATGCCGATGGTGAACCACGCCGCGATCGTGACGTGGATGGGCTGGAACGGAAACAGCAACGGATCGGTACCGAAGATCTTGGCCGACAGGCCGGCCAGCCCCACCAGCACAGCCAGCAGTACCGAGTACACGGTCTTGGTAAGGAATAGATTGGAGACGCGTTCGATGTTGCCGATCACCCGTCTGCCCTCGCCGACGACATACGGCAGGGTCGCGAACTTGTTGTCCAGCAATACGATCTGCGCGACTGCACGCGAGGCGGAACTACCAGAACCCATCGCGACCCCGATGTCGGCGTCCTTGAGCGCGAGCACGTCGTTGACGCCGTCGCCCGTCATCGCCACGGTGTGGCCCCTGGACTGCAGGGCGTGCACCATCGCCCGCTTCTGATCCGGCCGCACCCGGCCGAACGTCGTGTACTCGGCCAGGATGTCCGCAAGCGCCTCGGGGTCATCGGGCAGCTCTCTGGCGTCCATCGTCTCGCCGTGCAAACCGAGGCTGCCCGCCACCGCGCCGACGGAGACGGCGTTGTCGCCGGAGATGACCTTCACCGTAACCTTTTGCGCAGCAAAGTAATCTAGGGTCTCGCGGGCATCGGGGCGCACCCGTTGTTCGAGCACGACCAGCGCCACCGGGGTGACTTCGCCAGGCGCGCCGGGCGCGTCGACGGACCCGTCCGACGAGCCGAGGAGCAGCACTCGAAGACCCTTCGCGCCGATCCGTTCGGCCGCTGCGGCGTCGGGTGAAGCCGGATCGAGCAGCACGTCGGGTGCGCCGATCACCCAGTTGCCATGTTCGCCATAGGAAGTGCCGCTCCACTTGGTCGCCGACTTGAACGGCGCGCTGGCGGTGGCCGTCCAGCCAGGCGGCTTGCCGTAGGCCTCGGCGATGGCCTGCATGCTGGCGTTCGGACGGTCGTCGTCGGCAGCAAGCGATGCCAGGGGGTCCGCGCAGTCGTCCCGGGTGAACGTCTTGAGATCGCTGAGCCGCATCCCGCTCTCCGTGAGTGTCCCCGTCTTGTCGGCGCACACCACGTCCACCCGGGCCAGGCCCTCGATGGCGGGCAGTTCCTGCACCAGACACTGGCGTCGGCCCAGGCGGACCACCCCGACGGCGAACGCGATCGACGTCATCAGGACCAGACCTTCTGGCACCATTGGCACCAGCGCACCGACCATGCGCAACACCGACTCTCGCCAGCCGGCATCGGTGGTGAACAGCTGCGTGTAGATGGTCAGGAGCCCGGCGGGAATCAACAGGTAGGTGATTACCCGCAGGATCGTGTTGATGCCACTGCGCAACTCAGACTTCACCAGCGTGAACTTGCTGGCCTCCTCGGCGAGCTTGGCGGCGTACGCCTCGCGGCCGACCCTCGTCGCCCGGTACGCCCCGCTTCCCGCCACCACGAAGCTGCCCGACTTCACCTCGTCGCCGACGTCCCTGCCCATCGGATCGGCTTCGCCGGTCAGCAGCGATTCGTCGACTTCCAGATTCGCGTCTTCGAGCACCACGCCGTCGACCACGATCTGATCGCCCGGCCCGAGCTCGATGACGTCGTCGAGCACCACCTCGCTCGGCGACCGAGGGCCCGTCCCAGACTGCCTGCGCACCAGCGGTTTCGCCTGCCCGACGATGGCCAGCTTGTCCAGCGTCTGCTTGGCCCGCAGTTCCTGAATGATGCCGATCGCGCTGTTGGCGACGATGAGAATGCCGAACAGCCCGTTGATGACCGATCCGGTGGACAGCACGATGATGAGCAACACGCCGAGGATCGCGTTGATCCGGGTGAAGACGTTGGCGCGGACGATCTCGCCGACGCTGCGCGCCGCTCGCGCGGGGACGTCGTTGGTGTTGCCATCGGCGACGCGTTGCGCCACGTCGGCGTCGGAGAGGCCGACGGCGAGTGCGCTACTCATCGGGTGAAGGTGCCCGTCCCGTTCACGTCGTAGTACTCGAGGACCAGCTTGTTCCCGTCGAACGTCGCCTTCGAGATGCTGCCCGGCGGTGAGTTCTCGGTGACGAAGCTGACGCTGAACACGTTCCCGTCCCAATGTTCAAGCGGGAAGACGAGTTTGGGCCCGATGGCCACTTGAAGTCCGTCGCCCTGCTGCGTCACGCGCGCGGGGCCCCAGAAGGAGTTTTCGTACTGCCCGACGTAGGCGGCCAACGGCTTCGCTGGCGCCGGGTTCGTCGGCGGCTGCTGACCGACGAGTGAGCCGGTCGGCTGATCCATCTGCACGAAGGCCGCGTTGTACAGCTTGAACCAGTCCTCGCGCACCACGCCGAACTGCACCAGGTCGGCGAATTCGGCGGTGAGCGTCTCGGGCACGCCTGCGGGAGTTGCATTGGTGAGCGCGATGATGGCGACGTCCGCCGACGGCAGTATCACGAAGTTCGTCCCGGCACCAAGCTGGAACGCGCCAGAGTGGCTGAGTTGCGTGCGGGCATCCGACGTCGTGCCGACGTTGAACCCGTAGCCGTAGAAGCCGGACCTCGTCGATGGGTCCGTCGCGCGATCCGACACGCTCTGCGGGGTGATCGCGGGCAGCAGCGCCTTCGGGTCGACGACCGTCTTGCCGTCATAGGTGCCGTTGGCCAGCATCATCGTCAGCCAGTGCGTCATGTCGTCGACCGAACTGCTGACCCCACCCGCGGGGGCTTCGGGCTGGGGGTCGCGAACGTACTTGGGCTGGTAGCCCCCATCGACGCGGACGTGTCCGACGGCGCGATCGGGCCTGGCCACGAACTCGTCGAAACGCGAGCTAGTCGACGTCATGCCCAGCGGCTTGTAGAGCACGTCCTGGCTGAGGTCCTCCCAGGACTTGCCGGCTCCGACGGCGACGGCCTCGGCACCCGCAGTCAGCCCGAAGTTGGTGTAGGCGTATGAGATTCGGAACGGATCGAGTGGGTAGTCGCGCAATCGCTGCAGCACCGTGCGCCGGTCGTAGCCCATGTCCTCGAGGAGGTCGCCCGCGTGGTCCGGCAGGCCGGACCGATGCGAGTACATGTCGCCGACGGTGACGAGCTTGGTGATGGTCGGGTCGGACAGAGCGAACCACGGCAGCTTCTCGACGATCGGCGTGTTCCAACTGATCGCGTTCTGCCCCACCTGGTGTGCGACGACGGTGGCGCCAAGGGATTTCGATACCGATGCCAGCTGGAATACCGTGTCGGGATCGACCTTGTTCCCTTCGGCATCGCCCTTGGTGGTGTCCTTGACCCCGAAACCCTTGGCGTAGACCGTCTTTCCACCGTGCACCACCGCGACGGCCATGCCGGGGATACCCGACTTCTTCATCAGGTCGTCGACGAGGCCGTCGAGTTTGCCTACCGCGTTCTCGACGGCGTCCGCAGGCAGCGGCTGCGCCGCTTCCTCTTGGGGCGCAACGTCGGACGTGGCGGAACCATTGGGCGGTGGCGCCGAGGTGAAATCACAGCCCGCCAGCAACGTGACGGCAACGACGAAGCAGATCAGCGGCCGGAACGAAGGCGAGAAGCTCACACCAGCACGCTAGCCGGTCACGTCCTCCACCACGGGTCTATCGGTGCTGCCAGATGTTCGATGCGTTGGCCGGGTTTGGGGGTGGCCACCCGGACTCCGTCGCTCTCGGCGGCGATCAGCAGCCGCTCGACGGGTTCGGACCACGGATGCGGCGCCAGTCGGAACGTCGCCCAGTGGATCGGCACCAGGAGTCCGCCGTCGGTGACGTCTCGGTGCGCGCGGACGGCGTCCTCCGGATTCATGTGGATGTCGGGCCAACCGGGGTGGTAGGCGCCGACGGGCATGAGCGTCAGATCGAATGGACCGTATTCGGAGCCGATGTCCGCAAAGCTCTTGGTGTAACCCGTGTCGCCGCCGAAGAACGCGCGGTGGCGCGGTCCGATGATCGCCCAAGAGGACCACAGCGTGACGTTGCGCGTCAGGAAGCGGCCGGAGAAGTGCCGCGCGGGGGTGCAGACCAACTCGAGCTCGCCGAGGTGCGCGCTCTGGTTCCAATCGAGCTCGACGATGCGTTCGTCGGGGATGTGCCACGCGCGCAGATGGGCGCCGATGCCGAGCGGGACGAAGAACTTCGCCCGCTGAGTGAGCGCGAGCTGTCTGATGGTGTCGACGTCGAGGTGGTCGTAGTGGTCGTGACTGATGATCACGGCGTCGATGGCGGGCAGCGCCTCGAGTTCGGCAGGGACCGCGTGTAGCCGCTGCGGACCGACGGCGCGCGACGGTGAGCAACGATCGCTCCACACCGGATCGGCAAGGATGCGGTACCCGTCCACCTCGATGATCGCCGACGAGTGGCCGTACCACGTGACCGCTAGGTCTCCAGCCACCACGCTCGGGTCGGGCGTGACCAGCGGGACGGGCGTGGGTGGATGCTGGTGCGAGCTGCCGCCGATGACCTCGCGGACGAGCATGAACTGCTCCTGGCGAGTGAGGCTGGCCTCGGAGGCTGGTTCGAGGTTGGCGAAGACGCCGTCGTGATAGTTCGGCGAGCCCTTGGTGGTGCCGTCGATGTCGACCGGCGACGCACCCAACGCCTCTGGCGCACCCTGCAGCGCCCGCAAGGCCCAGCCGCCACCGACGACCGCGGCGGTGCCGCCGATCAGCCGCGCCGCCCGCCAGAACACTAGGCGCCCTGGAACTTGGCAGGCCGCTTCTCGATGCGCGCGACCTGTGCCTCGATGACGTCCTGACTGGACCAGGCCTTATCGAAGAGCTCCTGGTGGGCGGGCCACGGATCTTCGTAGGCGCCGTCGTCGTTCAAAACGCGCTTGGCGTGCTGGATCGCCAGTGGAGCGAACCCGGCGAGCTCGGCGGCCCAGGCCTGCGCGTCGGCCAGCGTGCCGAGCCGGTTGGCCATGCCCGTCTGCAGCGCGGCGTCCGCGGTGAGCCGCTCCGCGGCCATCAGCATGCCCCTGGCCCGACCCGCACCGACCAGCGACGTGAGCCGACGAATGCTCCAGTTATCAAGTGCCAGACCGTATTTCGCAACAGGGAACTGGAAGTATGCGTCGGGCGCAACGACGCGCAGGTCGCAGATCATCGACAGGATCACACCCGCGCCGATCGCCGGTCCGTTGATCGCGCCGATGACGGGGATCGGCGCGGCGTCGATGGCGAGGTTCAGGGCCTTGGCCTTGTCGGGCAGCTTCTCGGCCATGCCTGCCGCGTCGGTGAGGTCAGCGCCCGAGCTGAACACGTTGCCAGCGCCGGTCAGGACGATCGCGCGGACGTCCTCGGAGGCGGCGTGCTCGATCGCCTCTCGCAAACCGTCGACCAGTTCGACGTTCAATGCGTTGCGGCGTTCGGCCCGCTGCATCTCCAAAGTCAATACGTAGCCGTCGCGCGTAACTCCAATCATGGTTAGAGCGTAACGATGCGCCGGATAGCCTTGGCGGGTGAGCCGGATCGGCGCCATTGCGCTACGGGATGCCGTCCTCGACGAGGGGTCGTTCATCAGCTGGGACCAGGCCCCCGTCGACGTCGCCGCCGACGCGCAGTACCGCCGCGAACTGGCACAGGCGAGGGCCGCCACCGGGCTCGACGAATCCGTCCTGACCGGCGAGGGAACCGTTTGCGGGCGCCGGGTGGCGGTGGTCGCGAGCGAGTTCGACTTCCTCGCGGGATCGATCGGCGTTGCTGCTGCCGAGCGGATCACCGCGGCGGTGGAGCGGGCGACGGCCGAGCGGCTTCCACTGGTGGCGTCACCGAGCTCGGGTGGTACTCGAATGCAGGAGGGCACGGTCGCCTTCCTGCAGATGGTCAAGATTGCCGCCGCCGTCGAACTGCATAAGCAGGAGCACCTCCCCTACCTGGTGTACCTCCGGCATCCGACGACGGGCGGGGTGTTCGCGTCGTGGGGCTCACTCGGCCACGTGACTGCCGCCGAGCCGGGTGCACTGATCGGCTTCCTCGGTCCGCGGGTGTACGAGCACCTGTATGGCGAGCCGTTCCCGACGGGTATTCAGACCGCGGAGAACCTGCATCGGCACGGCGTGATCGACGGCGTCGTCCCCATCGAACTGCTCCGCTCGACGCTGGACCGCGCGCTCAAGGTGCTATCGGACCGACCCGGCTCACCACCGCAGGCACCCGCTCCGGAGCCCATCGCTGACGTGCCCGCGTGGGATTCGGTGGAGGCGTCCCGCCGCCCGGACCGCCCAGGCATCGGCTATCTGCTGAGGCACGGCACCACCGAGCGGGTGCTGTTGTCGGGGACCGGTGGCCACGGCGAGGCAGCCACGACGCTGCTGGCACTGGCGAGATTCGGTGGACAACCCGCGGTGGTGGTCGGGCAGCAGCGCGGTGTCGGCGGTGGGCTCGCAGGCCCACAGGCGCTGCGCGAGGCGCGACGCGGGATGGCGTTGGCCGCCGGGTTGCGGCTGCCGTTGGTCCTCGTCATCGACACTCCTGGCCCGGCGTTGTCGGCCGAGGCCGAAGAGGGCGGGCTGGCTAGCGAGATCGCCAGGTGTCTGGCGCAGCTCGTCACGCTGGACACCCCGACGGTGTCGGTGCTGCTCGGGCAGGGCAGCGGCGGACCTGCACTCGCCATGGTGCCCGCCGATCGCGTGCTCGCCGCCCTGCACGGCTGGCTGGCGCCGCTGCCGCCGGAGGGTGCCAGCGCAATCGTCTTCCGAGACGTCGACCACGCTCCCGAACTTGCTGCGGCACAAGGTATCCGGTCGGCGGACCTGCTGCGCAACGGAATCGTCGACGTGATCGTGCCCGAGCACACCGATGCCGCCGACACGCCATCGGACTTCACCCAACGCCTGTCGGCGACCATCGCCGCCGAACTGCACTCGCTGGGGTCCCTGACCGGCGAGGAGCGTTTGGCGGCGCGGCTACGGCACTACCGCGGCATCGGCTTGAATCGCCTCGCCCCATGACTTGAGCCGCGCGACGGTGGCATTCTGGAGAGCGTGGACTCGGTGCTGCACTTCGCCGGAAACTTCTGGTGGCTAATCTTTCCGCTCGGCGGTGTGATCGGTGGCGGCGTCAGGGCCATCGCCGCGGCCAACGAGCGGCGTGCCGAACGCCGACTGGAGCGCTACCGGATCAAGCAGCAGACCAAGATCGCGGTGGCGGAGGCGTCCGGCCGCGGCAAGGTCGACGAGGTGGCCGCGCGGCGCGAGCTCACCAAGGTCGGCGCGCAACACGACCGGGTCGACGGGCGTTGGCTCGACTACGAGATGGACGTCGCCAAGCTGCTGGACTTCCCGATGATGACCGACATGCGCCAGCCGCTCACGGTCGCCTTTCACAAGGCCCGCAGCCGCGCCGACCTACTGCGGCCGGCGACCGTGGAGGACGTGCTCGGTGATCGTGATGCGCAGCTGGACTACCGCGACGCGGTGCACGATTACGCGTCGGCGTTCGACGTGGCCGAGGCCGAGGCGATCCGCAGACGGCGCAGCGACTTCTCGCCCGAGGGGCAGGACCGGCTCGAACGTGCCCAGCATCTGCTGCGGGTGGCGTCCGATGAGGCGGCGACGCCGCACGAGCGGCAGAACGCCTACGCCAAGGCCCGTCACGAGTTGGACGGGCTGGTGGTTCTGCCCGCGGTCACTCGGGCGGCAATCGAGCGCCGGATCGCGGGCGAGATCGAGGCCTGAGTCGTCGGGGTTCCGACGCAATTAGCATGTGCCACTGACATTTTCGGTGTCTGACGGGGTGGTTGTGCACAGTCGGTAATTCATCCACAGGTTGGCTTTTCGGGGTTGTTCGATGTCGGTGTTAGCACATATGTTCGAATCGTGTTCGATCACCTGGTGGCCACCACCACCGGCACCCACGGAGCCGGCGCAGTCGACGCCTGGACCCGGGTGGAAGCCGCCGCGTGCGCCCGCCGCCTGGCCGCGATGGTCACCCTGCTCGATACCGCTCACGCCGCGTCGCACTCCGCCGACCGGGACCAATGGTGCCTGGACAACTGGGCCGCGGTCTGCGCCCACATCGGCGCCGCCGCCCGCATCACCAC
>NZ_JAVRQA010000529.1:0-18757 GCF_032161845.1 Mycobacterium sp. | reverse complement strand
GCGGAAACGACTTCGGTGACGACGTTCTTCGCGACCGGATCGGATTGCTTGGCGACGGGTGCCGACTCGGGTGCGGCGGTCTCCGGGACCGGTTGTTTCCTTCGCGGGGCGGCCTCCGTACCTCGCTTCGAGGCGTGGTCGTCGTTGTTCTTGACCTCGTCCTTCTTGGCGTCCGCGGAGTCCGGCAACGTCGTGTCCGGGTCCGTCGTATCTGGCCTGTCGACGTCCGGCTTGTCGGTGTCGGGCTTGTCGACGTCCGGCTTGTCGGGGGTGGTCTTCGGCCCTGGCTTGGGTGCGTCCGAGCCCGTCGAATCCGACGACGAGGAGCTCGCGGACTCCGCACCGGTGCCGGTTTCCGCTCCTGCCGCTCCTGCGCCCGCGAGCAGCGCCGCCGACACTCCGGCGGTGACGAGTCCCGCCCCCGCCCACACCGATAGCTGTTCCACCCGAGCCCCTGACGTTCGCGTCGAATCCATGCGAGGCGATCCTGACAGGCACCGTCCTCCCGAGTGGGCGTTTTGCGTCAGGGCTAGGTGATCGTGGCGACCAAGGCCGCCAGTTTCGCGTCGAGTGCCACCGCTGCCTCGTACAGGGGCTGGTTGGGTTCGACCACCATCAGGGAGGACGGACGCACGTACGTGACGGCGCTGCGATCGTCGTCCTCCTCGGTCAATAGGAGTTCGACGGGCGCGAACAGGCCGGCCGTGACGTCGTGACGCAGCATCGTGATCGCGATCAGCGGATTGCCGATCACCATGCGGAGCGCCTTGCGGTCGATCCCGGCCTTCTTGATCCACGCACCGTGGTTCAACGATGCAAAGAGCATGAAACCACTTGGGCCGACGTGCCGTTCGACTTCTTGCTGGTAGGACTCCCAGTCGCCAAACCGCGCGGCGATGTCGTCGATCGGCACGGGTTGCTCACCGACGTCGGCGAGCAACGCACGCACCAGCGCACCAAAGTCCTTCGGGCTGTCGACCCGCAACCGGACGCCGGTGAACGGGATTTCCTGCGGGTCAGACGCGGACATCGTCGGGCTCCTGATCGTGGACATTGGCCTTGGGCGTGCGATCGATGAGCAGGCTGAGGAGTTCCGGGCGACTGTAGTGACCGCTGGCGTCCATCTTCGACTTGCGCTGATCGATCAACGTGAAGTCCAGGTCTGCGATCACCTCGCCTTCACCGGAACGCAGTGGCTCGCCGAGCAATTCGCCCATGGGCGACACGATCGCGGTGAAACTGCCGCCGGAGATCGGTCCCATCGGGGATCCGGTGTCCGCCACGATCTGCGCCTGCTGTTCGGGGTTCAGCCAGGCGGTGGCATTGACGACGAAGCTGCCGGACTCGAGTGCGTGATTGCGCACGCTGAGTTCGGTCTGTTCGGCGAACAGCGGGCCGCCGAACGAACCGGGGAACATCGCCGCGTGGATCTGCTCGCCGTCGGCGATGAGGGCGTAACGGGTCAGCGGATTGTGGTGTTCCCAGCACGCCAACTGGCCGATGCGTCCCACCGCGCTGTCGACGGCCCGCAGTCCGGAGGCGTCGCCCTGTCCCCAGATCATGCGTTCGTGATAGGTGGGCGTGATCTTGCGTCGGCGCTGTAACAGCGTCCCGTCGGCGTCGAACAACAACTGGGTGTTGAACAGCGTGCCGCCGTCGCGTTCGTTGACGCCGATGGACACCACGACGCCGGCCTCCCTGGCCGCATCGCCGATGGCATGTGTCGCGTCCGACGGCACGGTGACCGCCTGGTCGAGCAGTCTCAACTGTTCGGCACCCATCTCGAATGGTCGCTGCACGAACGAGAAGTACGGGTAGTACGGGACCACCGTCTCCGGGAACGTGGCGAACTGCACGCCCGCCCTACCGAGTTCGGCGATCTTGCCAACGACCTTCTCGACGGTTCCCTCCCGGCTGTAGAGCACAGGACTGATC
This sequence comes from Mycobacterium sp., assembly GCF_032161845.1. Classification (GTDB taxonomy): domain Bacteria; phylum Actinomycetota; class Actinomycetes; order Mycobacteriales; family Mycobacteriaceae; genus Mycobacterium. The sequence continues at coordinate 16,822 of NZ_JAVRQA010000529.1, read as the reverse complement.
TGCACCGCGGCCGCCTTCACTACGGTCATGTCGGCCACCTTCCTCGTTTGGACTTGCCTCTGGAACAAGCGTCGGGCAGGCCGTCCTATTCCTGAGTATATTTGACCGAACTCAGCTACGGGTCAGCTCTGCGGCATCACCTTGCACAGCGTGTCGAGGGCCCCGGCCCATGCGCTGTCCGAGGGGGCCGCGTACCCGACGATCAGGGCGTCCCGCTGCGGCAGCTTCCATGGGGAGCCCGCCTCTTCGTAGCGGAAGTCCGAAAGGCCGCTGACGGCAAGGCCTTCCCTGGCGGCGGCAGCCACGACGGAGCGCTCACTTCCACGCGGCAGTTCGAGAACCGCTTGCAAACCGGCGGCCATGCCGGTGATGCGGACGCCCGGGGCGCTCTGCGCCAGCGCTGCCACCAGTTGGTCGCGGCGGTGCCGGTAGCGCAGCCGCATCGAGCGCACGTGGCGGTCGTAGGCACCCGAGGTGATGAACTCGGCGAGGGTCAGCTGATCGAATGCGCTCGACCAGTCGACGGGTCCCTTGGTTGCCAAGACGTTCGGAATCAGTTCTTCCGGCAGCACCATCCAGGCCAGTCGGAGCCCGGGTGCCAGCGACTTGCTGGCCGACCCGATGTACACCACCTGCTCGGGGTCGAGGCCCTGCAATGCGCCAACGGGCTGGCGGTCATACCTGAACTCCCCGTCGTAGTCGTCCTCGACGATCAGGCCGCCGGTGGCCCGCGCCCAGTCGATGGCAGCGGAGCGCCGCTCGGGGTGCAGCTCCACTCCCGTCGGATACTGATGCGCCGGGGTCAGCAGCACCGCGCCGACGCCGGGCATTTGCACCAAATCATTTGTGAGCGCACCACTGTCGTCGACGTAGAGTGGCGGCGTACGTAGCCCGGCGTCGCTGAGGAGGCTCCGGTAGACGTCGAATCCGTACGATTCGACGGCGACCGCGCGTACCCGGAGCGTGCGCAGTGTGTGCGCCATCAACGTCAATCCGTGGTGAAATCCGGAGCAGATGACTATTCGCTCGGGAGTGACGTACACCCCGCGAGCCCGCGCGAGGTACTCCGCGAGTGCGGTGCGCAGCTCGACCCGGCCCGCGGGATCGCCGTAGCCGAAGGCGTCGTGCGGCGCCGCAGTGAGCGCGCGCCGTGCGGCGGTCAGCCATTGGGTGCGCGGGAACTCGGCGAGGTTCGGCGATCCCGGCAGCAGACCATGGGTCGGTTGGCGGAGAACCGCTCTGGGGCGGCCGGAGGTGCGTGGCCGCGTCCGCGTCGCCACCCGGGTGCCGGAGCCCCGCTTGGCGGTGAGCCACCCCTCCGCGATCAGCTCCGCGTACGAGTCGGCCACGGTGTTGCGCGCGACGCCGAGATCGGCCGCGAGGGATCGAGAGGACGGCAGGCGCGTTCCTGGTGCGAGCCGCCCCGTCCGCACGGCCTCCCGCAGGGCATCCATCAGGCCCGCGCGCAGGCCGGGTCCCGCGAGGTCCAAGTGGAGATCGGCACCGAGCACGAAGTCGCCGGCCGGCAACGAAGTGGCCCATGAATCACCCATGAAAGTGGACCATATACCTGCGCCACTTCATCGGTAGCGTCGGACGTGAAGTTGGAATCAATCCAGATCCGATCGATGAACGAAAGAGCACGGCCATGAACGTCACCCCAATTCGTCTCCTGTTGTTACTGTCGGCGGCAGCCGCCATCCCGATCGCCCCATCGGCGATGCTGGCGACCGACGCCGCTCCGTCCAAGGTCTGCGTCCTGGCCGGCGCGGGAACCGGCTGCGAGGCGCCCCGCCCCGCGGTGCGCGTCCTTCGTCCCTTGGAACTCTGATGACCGACTCGAGCAGGCGCATCTTCTTCGCAGGAGCTTCTGGCGCCATCGGCACACGGCTCCTCCCGTTGCTCGTCGCGGCCGGACATACCGTCGGTGCCATGACGCGGTCGGCCGGGAAGGCCGATGTTCTGGCTGCCCTCGGTGCCGAACCCATCGTCTGCGACGTCTTCGACCGCGCACGCCTCACCGCCGCCGTTCACGCGTTCAAGCCCGACCTACTTCTGCACGAACTGACCGACCTGCCCGACGACCTGGCGAGCCTGCCGCAGGACTCGGTGCTCAACGCGCGGATTCGGGATGAGGGCACCAGAAACCTCCTCGACGCACTGCCGGATCCAAGCCGGACGAAGATCGTCGCCCAGAGCGTGGCGTGGACGATGTCACCCGGCGCTGAGGCTGAGGCGGTCGCCTCACTCGAGAGCGCCGTGTTGACGGCCAACGGCGTCGTCCTGCGCTACGGATTCCTCTATGGCCCCGGCACCTACTTCGAAGACGAGCTGCCCCCGGCGCCACGCGTTCACATCGACGCCGCCGCCGCCCGAACGCTGCACGCCCTCGATGCGGCTCCCGGCATACTGAGGATCGTCGATGACGAACCGCAGTACTGAAAGGGGCCGCCGCACATGAAGATCTGCGTCTTTCTGTCCGCCGCGGATCTCGACGAGCGGTACACCACGCCCGCCCGCAAGTTCGCCGAACTGATCGGCTCCGGCGGGCACACGCTGGTGTGGGGCGGCTCCGACACGGGGTTGATGAAGGTCGTCGCGGACGGAGTGCGGTCGACGGGAGGGCGGTTGGTCGGCATCTCGGTGGAGTTCCTCCGTGCGAAGGCCAGGGCCGACGCCGACGAGATGGTCTTCGCCAAGGACCTCGCCGAGCGAAAGGCGCTGCTGCTCGCCGGATGTGACGCCATCGTGGTGATGGTCGGCGGCCTGGGGACGCTGGACGAGGCCACCGAGATCCTGGAGCTGCGCAAGCACGGTTTTCACGCCAAGCCGGTGGTGCTGCTGAACACCGCGGGCTTCTACGACGGACTGGCTCTCCAACTTCGAAGAATGGAAGCCGACGGGTTCCTGCCGATCCCGTCGGGGGACTTGGTCCACGTCGCCGCCGATGGAGCGGAGGCGCTCGCCTATCTGGAGGAGTCCGTAGGACACTCGTGACGCGGCGACGTGCGGATTCGCTATCGTCGGGCGGTGCACCTCGAGGAACTGCAGTGGTTCGTGGCGCTCGCCGATGCCGAGCACGTCACCGACGCCGCGGCCGAGCTGGGAGTCAGCCAGCCGACGTTGTCGCGTGCCCTGGCGCGTTTCGAGGAGCAGGCCGGGGCGCCACTGTTCGACCGGATCAATCGACGACTTCGGCTCAACGCCTACGGGCAGATCATGCTCGAGCACGCCAGGCGAAGCATCGCCGAAATGCAGTCCGCTGGAGAGCGCATCGCCGCGCTGAGAGATCCCGACAGCGGGAGGGTGCGGCTCGCGTTTCTGCATTCGCTCGCGAGCTGGTATGTCCCGGAACAACTTCGACGATTCCGCGACACCGTGCCCGGGATCGGTTTCGACCTGTTCCAAGGTCCGGCGCACGAGATCACGCATCGGGTGCGGGGCGGTCAAGCCGACCTGGCGATCACCTCCCCGCGCCCCGACGGGCCCGGCTTCACCTGGCATCAGCTGTACGTCGAACGCCTGTGCCTGGCCGTCCCGCCGGGGCATCGGTTGGCCACGCGGGCCCGAATGCGATTGTCCGCCGCGGCGGGGGAGCCCTTCGTCGCGCTGACCGAGCAGTCCGGACTGCGACAGCTCACCGACGACCTGTGCGCTGAAGACGACTTCGAGCCGGACATCGTGTTCGAGGCCACCGAGATTCCCACGATGGAGGGGTTGGTGGCGGCCGGATTTGGTGTCGCCGTCGTCCCCGTCCCACGCGAGGGCGCCGGTGCATCAAAGACCGTCCACGTTCCGTTGGTGAACGCCGGGGCCAAGCGCGAAGTAGGACTGGTGTGGGACCGAGATCGGCCGCAATCCCCGCCCGCGGAGCGCTTTGCGAAATTTCTCATGAAGACATAGCGCGAGCTCCCGTCGAGTCACCAGCAGTGATGCGCAGACTGCATGACAATGGCAAAGGTCATGCATTGGACACATGACGAATGGCTTCCTACCGTCTAATCAGTGTCGATCGAACAATCCATCGCGCCGGGCTGGGTCGGTCATGCCAGGGGCTCGGCCGAGTACGGACGGCTGCTCGCCGCCCTCTTCTGCGCAGGTGTGGCGACGTTCGCTCAGCTCTACTCGCCGCAGGCGGTACTGCCGCTCATCTCCGCCAGCCTTCACATCGGCGCGGCCGATGCGGCCCTGACCATTTCGGCGTCGACCGTCGGCCTCGCCGTCGGCGTGATCCCCTGGTCGACGCTGGCCGATCGCATCGGCCGGGTGAAGGCAATGACGATCTCGGTCAGCGTCGCCACCACCGTTGGGCTTGTCGTTCCCTTCGCGCCAACGTATGAGCTGTTGCTCGCCGGACGCTTCCTCGAAGGTCTGTTCGTCGGCGGAGTGCCTGCCATCGCCGTCGCCTACTTGACCGAGGAGATCGACCCCGCGCACGCCGCAAGGGCGGCAGGCACCTTCGTGGCGGGCACGACCATCGGTGGTCTCCTCGGCCGCTTGGTGTCCAGTCCGGTTGCCGAGTTCGCCGGTTGGCGCGTCGGGGTCTTCACCGTCGCCGGGCTATGCGGGTTGGCCGCGCTGGCGTTCGTCAAACTCGCCCCTGCGCCCCGCGGTTTCGTTCCGTCCAAGCTGTCGGGCGCCAACGCCGAGGGCACGCTAATCCATCGGCTGGCGGCCAACCTGCGATCGCGTCGGCAGGTCACCCTGTTCGCCCAGGGGTTTCTGCTGATGGGCGGATTCGTGGCGCTCTACAACTTCCTGGGCTTCCGGCTGACGGGGGCACCGTTCTTCCTGTCGTCGTTCGTCGTCAGCCTGGTGTTCCTGGCGTACTTGGCCGGCACCTGGGCGTCGTCCCGAGCGGGTGCCGAAGCGACCCGCTTCGGACGCAAGCGGATCCTGCTGGTGTCGATCGCGATCATGGTCACCGGAGTCGCTATTACCTTGAGCGACAACTTGATCGTGGTTCTCGCCGGTTTGGTGATCGCCACGGCGGGCTTCTTCGGGGCGCATTCGATAGCGTCCGGTTGGACGGGTCAGTCGGCGCCGGTTGGCAAGGCGCAGGCGTCGTCGCTGTACAACCTCTTCTACTACGGCGGCTCCAGCGTCATCGGCTGGTTCGGCGGGGTGGCCTTCGACGGATATGGCTGGACCGCCGTCGCCATCACGATCCTGGTGCTGGCCGTCATCGCCGCCGTCGTTGCGGCGCTTGCCCTTCCCGAAAGTTAGAGCACGTCGGTGATGTCGTTCTTCAGTGCCTCGGCCTGGGTGCCGAACACCGCTTGGACGTTGTTGCCGACTTCGATGACACCGGCGGCGCCGAGACTCTTCAGGCGAGCCTGATCCACCTTGCCAGGGTCGGCGACTTCCATCCGCAGGCGGGTGATGCAGGCGTCGACGTTGACGAGGTTCTCTCGCCCGCCGAACGCCGCGATGAGCTGCTCGGCCTTGCTGTCCGTTGCCGCGGGGGCGGGTGTGGTAAGCGTGTTGGTGGCGGTGCCGGACCCACCGGCCGTCACGGCGGTGGCAGCGTCGGAGCCTTCGCCGAGGTTCGCCTTCTCCTCCGCCTCGAACTCGCTCTCCGGTTCCCGGCCGGGAGTCCGCATGTTCCACTTCGTAATCGCGAAGCGGAACAGCAGGAAGTAGACGACGAAGAACACCACCCCCATGAGAAGGAGCAGCGGGATGTTCTTTGCCGCCGGTGCGGTGCCGTAGAGCAGCAGGTCGATCAGGCCCGCGGAGAACGAGAAGCCAAGATGGATGTCGAGCAAGTAGGCGATGGCGAGTGAGAGCCCGGTGAGCACGGCGTGGATGACGTACAGCGGGAACGCCACGAACATGAACGCGAACTCGAGCGGCTCGGTGACGCCGGTCAGGAACGCGGTCAGCGCGGCCGCCGACAGGATGCCGACCGCGACCTTGCGCTGCTTCTTGTTCGCGGCGAGGATCATCGCCAACGCGGCGGCGGGCAACCCGAACATCAAGATCGGATAGAAACCCGACGTCAGCAGGCCCGCCGACGGATCGCCCGCGGCGAAGCGGGTGAGCTCGCCGGTGACGACACTGCCATCCGGCTTTTGGTAGTCGCCGTAGAGGAACCACACGTAGGAGTTCGGGATGTGGTGCAGACCCAGCGGGATCAGCATGCGGTTGGCGAACCCATAGACGAACGCGCCCAACGCTCCGCTTCCCCCGATGAACTTGCCGAGGCCCGTCAGGCCCGCGTCGAAGATGGGGTAGAAGTAGCTCATCGCGAAGCCGAGGAAGAGACACGTCACCGACACGACGATCGGCACGAAGCGCCTGCCGCCGAAGAAGCCGAGATACGAAGGCAATTGGATGGTGTGGTAGCGGTCGAACAGCCAGGCGGTGAGCAGGCCGACCACGATGCCGGCGAACACGCTGTAGTTGATCAGCGCCTGATCACCCGCTTTGTCGACTTCGCCCGCGAGGACGATCGGCGACATCGTCTTGAACACCGCCTGCACGACGAGGTAGCCGACGACGGCCGCCAGCGCCGTCGAGCCGTCGGCCTTCTTGGCGAAGCCGATGGCGACGCCGACGGCGAAGAGCAGCGGAAGGTTGGAGAACACCGCGTCGCCGGCCGCGCTCATGGCCTGGAAGAACGGCCCGATGACGGGGGTCTTGATGCTGCCGAGCACGTCGGGTTGGCCCAACCGCAGCAGGATGCCCGCCGCGGGCAGCACCGCGATGGGCAGCATGAGGCTCTTGCCGAGCCGCTGCAACTGCGCGAAGCCGGGTATCCGCGGGCCTGATTTCCTTTGCGCGCCTTCAGTATTCGTGGTGTTGCTCACTGCCGGTCACCCTCCTCTCCCGCAGACATCGCCAGCCGCCGAAGCCGCGGGTGAAGCTTAGACGAGAACCCGGGAACACGAGACCGACTTGGGCCGGTGCTCGTATTGTTGGGCACATGAGCACGACACACGTCCTCGCCCCGGTCCCCGGTCGCGCCGTTCCGCTCCAAGACGTACCCGACCCCGTCTTCTCGCAGGGCATGGTTGGCTACGGTGCCGCCGTCGAACCACCGCACGGAGTCGTCGAGGCCGTCGCCCCGGTCAGCGGAAAGATCCTGAAGCTGCTACCGCACGCCTACATCGTGATGACCCCGGACGCCGTCGGCGTGCTGGTCCACCTCGGTCTGGACACCGTCGCGCTCAATGGCGAGGGCTTCACCGCCCACGTCAGCCAAGGCGACGACGTGACGGCGGGTCAGCTCGTCATCACCTACGACGTTCCGGCGATCGTGGCCAAGGGGCTCAACCCGATCGTGCCGGTGGTGGTCATGGACGAGCGCGAGGCCGCCAATGTCGTCGCTGCCGAAGCGGTCCTCGCCGGCGCCGACATTGCTTCGGGTGCAAGCCTTTTCACCGCAAACAAGTAGATGGAAGTCGTCATCTGCCGGGACGTCACGGAGATCGGCGGCATCGCCGCCGACGCAATCGGCACCCTGCTCACTGACAAGCCAGAGGCGGTGCTCGGCCTAGCCACGGGATCGTCGCCACTGGCGATCTACGACGAGCTGGCGAGACGTTACGACGCGGGGCTGATCTCCTTTCGAAGAGCCCGCGGATTCACCCTCGACGAGTACGTCGGTCTGCCGGCCGATCACCCCGAGCGCTACCGGACGGTCATCGACACCGTCTTCGCGTCGCGGGTGGACTTCGCGCCCGACGCGGTCCATGGCCCCGACGGCGGGGCAGCCGACATCCCTGCGGCGTGCGCGGCGTACGAGGCCGCGATTCGTGCCGCAGGCGGCGTCGATCTGCAGATCCTCGGGATCGGGACCGACGGGCACGTCGCGTTCAACGAGCCGGGATCGTCGCTGGCCTCACGGACGCGGATCAAGACGCTGACGCGTCAGACGCGCATCGACAATGCCCGATTCTTCGACGACGACGTCGAATCGGTGCCCACCCACTGCCTGACCCAGGGGCTCGGCACCATCATGGAGGCCAAGCATCTGATCCTGGTGGCCACCGGTCGCAGCAAGGCCGAAGCGGTACATCACCTCGTCGAGGGAGCGGTCAGCGCGATGTGGCCCGCCACGATTTTGCAGCACCATCCGCACGTCACCGTGCTGCTGGACGACGCGGCGGCCCGCCGGCTGCAACTCGTCGACTATTACCGCGAGACGTACCGCGCCAAGCCGGGATGGCAAGGCATCTGAGCGACCCATGCTAATCACCGCCGACACCCTGCTGACTGGCCGAGAACTGTTGCGACCAGCCTGGATTGACATTTCCGACGGTGTCGTGCGGGCTGTGGGCGATGGTGCCGCACCGCGAGCCGCCGACCGCGATCTCGGTGCGGTGACGGTGGTGCCGGGCTTCGTCGACACCCATCTGCACGGTGGTGGAGGAGCGAACTTTCACGCCGCCGTCCACGCCGAAACGGTCACCGCCGTCGAACTCCACCGCAGACATGGCAGCACTTCGTTGGTCGCCTCACTCGTCACGGCCGGACCCGACGAATTGCTGCGGCAGGTCAGCGAATTGGCCGACGACGTCCGTGCGGGTCTCATCGATGGCATCCACCTGGAGGGCCCATGGCTCGCCACCAGTCGGTGTGGCGCCCACCAGCCGACCCTGATGCGCGATCCGGACGCCGGCGAGATCGAGCGCATCCTCGACGCGGGCGGCGGCACCATCCGGATGGTCACCATCGCGCCGGAACGCGACGGTGCGCTGGCGGCGATCCGCCAACTCGTCGGGGCCGGGGTGGTGGCTGCCGTCGGTCACACCGAGGCGACCTACGAGCAGACGCGGGCGGCGATCGCGGCCGGCGCGACCGTTGGCACCCACCTGTTCAACGCGATGCGGCCGATCGACCGTCGCGAGCCGGGACCCATCATCGCGCTCCTCGAAGACCCCCGAGTGACCGTCGAGGTGATCAGCGACGGCGTGCACGTCGACCCCGCCGTCTACCGGCACGTCACGCGCAGTGTGGGACCCGACCGGGTGTCGTTGGTGACCGATGCGATGGCGGCGACGGGCATGGCCGACGGCCGCTATCACCTCGGGCCGTTGGCAGTGGACGTCGTCTTTGGCGTTGCGACGGTGGCGGGCACGGACACGATCGCGGGCAGCACGGCGACGATGGATCGAGTGTTCCGATTTGCCGTCGAGCACAGCGGACTGTCGCGTGACGAGGCGCTGAAACTGGCCGTGCGGCAGGCCTCGGTCAATCCCGCGAGAGCGTTGGGTCTGCCGTCGGACGGACTCGCCAACGGTGCGAACGCCGATGTGGTGCTGCTGGACTCGACGCTCGGGGTGGCTGGCGTGATGCGCCGCGGATCGTGGGTGGTGGAACCCGCAAGCTAGGGCACTAGCCACCGCTCACGGGCAATCGTTTCGCTTCGTCGTATTGATCATCTCGTCGGTTCATCGACGGCCCGCAATGGTCGGCCTGCCGTCTCCCGCATCGTCAGCAGCGTCGCGAGGGTGACGAGTGCGGCCAGGATGACGTAGTACGCGGGCGCGACGGCGTTGCCGGTCCTATCGGTTAGCCAAGTGGCCACGTAGGGTGCCGTGCCGCCGAACAAAGCAACTGAGACGTTGTACCCGATCGAGTACCCGGTGGAACGCACTCGCGTAGCGAACAGTTCGGCCCCCGCGGCCAGCGATGCCGACACGAACACCGCCTCGAGCGCGGCCAGTCCGGCGTGGGCAGCGATCGCTGCGCCGAGGGGTCCCGCATTGAGCAGCAAGAACAGTGGGTACGCGAAGACCGCGAATCCCACGGCGCCGGCCATCAACAGCGGCTTGCGGCCGATCCGGTCGGACAACGCAGCCAGCGGGAGGATCAACAGCAGCGCCACCACGCTGGCCACCGTGATGGAGATGAAGGCGTCGGTCTTGGTGAATCCGAGCGTCTTGGTGAAGTAGGTGGGCAGATAGGTGAACACCACGTAGAAGCCCACGTTGTGGATGATGACCAGGCCGATGATCTGCAGTATGGGCCGCCACGCCGTTCGCACCGCTTCCCTCAGTGGGGATTCGGCTACCTCGCCGGCCTCTTGGAGTCTCTCGAACTCCGGAGTGTCCCGCAGCCGCAGCCGGATGTATAGACCGACCACGCCGAGCACGCCGGCGATGAGGAATGGGATGCGCCAGCCGTAGGTGTTCATCGCGTCCTCGGACAGGATCGCCTCAAGCGCGGTGACCGTGACGGACCCCAGCAGGAAGCCGATCACCACCGACCATACGAGGAAGGCGACGACCAATCCGCGGTGCCGCGTCGGGGCGAACTCAGCCAAGAAGCAAGCACCGCTGCCATATTCGCCGCCAGCCGAGAAGCCCTGCACACAGCGCAGGAGCACCAGCAGCACCGGGGCCGCGACACCGATCGCCTCATAACTGGGCACCAGACCAATGCCGAGGGTGGACATCGACATCAGGACCACCACGATGGCCAACACCCTCTTGCGACCAATTCGATCACCGAGCGGACCGAAGAAGAACCCGCCGAGTGGACGCATGAAGAACGCGACCGCGAAGACGGCGAACGTGCTGAGCAACGCGGCGGTGCCGTTCACCGACGGGAAGAACTTCTCGGCGATATAGGTTGCCAGGAAGCCGTAGATCGCGAAGTCGTACCATTCCACGGTGTTGCCGATCCCCGCTCCGACGATTGCTTGACGGAGCGAATTCGGCTCGACTTCGCGGGTCGGTGCCGGCGTGTCGTCGCCGGACGTGTGAATGGCGGGCATGATGGTCTCCCGGGTTCGAACTAGACGTGCGGTTGATCGGAGCGCGGGCGCATCGGGCCGTGCAAAGCCTTGCGCCACAAAAGCGATGGTGCCGGGCGCCCGACGGTGGAGGAAGCTCCCATGCCCCTTGGTTCCCCCAGGTGCGGCCGCGTAACCGTCTATTCGGGCCGAGACGGCTCCCAAGTACGAATATCCTGCATATCCAGACCGTTGATCGCCTGCGGTTACGATCGCGGCCGGGGGTGAACGACATGAGCACTACGCCCACACTGAATGCGCGGGCTTCGGTGGGTTGGCTGCGGCGCTTCGTCCGCACGACACCCGGTGTGGTCGGGCTGGTGGCGGTCGCCGTCGCCGCATCGTGTGTGATCGCCGGTGTCGTCATCGGGGGGCAGCTCGATGGCCGGATCGCCGAAAGCAACTCCGTGCTCGACCGATCCGAGCCGTTCGCCTACTCGGCGCAAAAGCTGTACGCCGCGCTGTCGGCGGCCGATGCTGCAGCCGCGACGGAGTACCTGTCCGGAGGGCTCGAGACCGCCGCGATGCGGACGCGCTATCAGCAGGCCCTGGCTGATGCCGTTGAGGCACTGACCGACGCCACCCTGGGGGCGACCGACGCCGACACCCGTACCGGGTTGGCGCAGATATCCGCCGACCTCACCGCCTATACGGGCCAGGTCGAGTCGGCGCGGGCGAACAACCGACAAGGCTTCGCCGTCGGGGCGGCCTACTTCCGGGAAGCCTCCTCCCTGATGCAGACCTCGATGCTGCCGAGTGCCGAACGGATCTACACCGGCGGCCTTGCCGCGGTCGACCGGGACCAGAGCGCGGTGGGTTCGCTGCCGACCGTCGGACTGGTACTCCTGGTGCTCGTCCTGGTGGTGATCGCCGCCGGGTCGTTGATCCTCATCGGGCGGACCAACCGGCAGTTCAACAGGGGTCTGATCGGTGCGGTGGTCGCCGTCTTGCTGGTGATCGCATGGATCGTGGTGGCCAACCGGTTCGCGGCGAACAGCGTCGAACAGAGCCGAATCGAGGGCACCGCGCGGTTCGAGAAGCTCGCCAACGCTCGGGTACTCGCCCAGAAGGCCAGGACCGACGAGACTCTGCAATTGATCTCGCGCGGTGACATCACGGCGGGGGAGAAGTCGTTCAACGGCCACCTCGGCCAGCTGTCGACGTTGCTCGAGGAAGGACCGGCGGCGGCCGCCGACGCCGCCATCAAGTGGACAGCCAGTCACCGCACGCAGGTGGAGCTGTATCAGGGTGGCGACTACCCGGCCGCGGTCAGCCAGGCGATCGGTGGCGATCCGAGCGGTTCGGCCGCGCAGTTCGCTGCCGTCGAAGCCAGCCTGAGTGAGGCCATCGAACAGACCCGTGCGACCCTGCGCGACGACGTGTCCGCGGCGGGTGCGCGACTGGCCTGGAGTCCCACCGGAACGCTGGTGCTGATGGTGATCGCCGCGGCGGCCGCCGTCGTCGGTCTGTGGCCGCGGCTCAAGGAGTTTCTGTGAAGGCGCGAATCGTGCTGGCGCTGACCGTACTTGCCCTCACCGCCGGGTGTGGGGCACCGGCGGCGCCACAGGCGGTCACCGTCACGCCGGTCAACGCCATGCCGGGTGGGGCGGAGCAGATCACGGCCGCACCGGCAGCCGGCGACACCGATTGCGATCGGGAGGCGAGCCTGCGTCCTGGCCCGCAGCCCAGCCCGGGTGCAATGCCATCCGGTTCGACGATGGCGACCATCTTCGAGCGCGGTCGGCTCATCGTGGGAGTCGACCAGGGTACGAACCTGTTCGGTTCCCGGAATCCCGCCACCGGTGAGCTCGAGGGCTTCGACATCGACCTGGCCCGTGAGCTCGCCCGCCGGATCTTCGGCGATCCCAACCGGGTCGATCTGCGGGTGGTCACCGCGGCCGAACGGGAGACGGCGTTGATGCAGGGTCAGGTGGACCTGGTGGTCCGTACCTACTCGATCACCTGCGACCGCAAGACCAGGGTCGCCTTCTCCACGCCGTATTACGTGGCGAAGCAGCGGATCCTCACCACCCGGGGGTCGGGAATTCGTTCTGCCGCCGACCTTTCCGGCAAGCGGGTGTGTGCGGTCAAGGGCACGACTTCATTGTCTGCGCTCTTTGCGCTCGACCCCAGACCCGCGTTGTTCGGCGTGAGCAACTGGCCCGACTGCCTGGTGATGCTTCAGCAGGGTCAAGTGGATGCGATCAGCACCGACGACGTCGTGCTGTTCGGTCTGCTGCAACAGGATCGGAAGAACCTGGAGTTGGTCGGCGCCAGCATCGGTGACGAGCCATACGGCATCGGGATCAAGCTGGAGAACGAGGACCTGGTGCGATTCGTCAACGGCGCCCTGGCGCAGATGCGCGAGGACGGGACGTGGGAGCGCCTCTACCAAACCAACTTGCAGGCGGTGGCGCCGTCGCCAGGCCCGCCGCAGGCTCGGTACCAGGATTGACGACGATGTTGACCACCGAGGAGATCGACCGCGAACTCGATGCGCGTACGCACGAGGTCAGCGCCGCCGCGGCGACTCTGCTGGAACTCGACAACCACCCCGGGCTGCAGCACGTCCGTCGCTATCCGCCGACCGGCGTGACCGCGCAGAGGTGGGCAGAGGTGGAGAAGTCCCTCGACGAATTGTGGCAGCACGTCGGGCGGATGACGACGATCCTCGACTCCGCCAAGGCGGTGCGGACGCGGCGGTCGAAACTCGACGAGGACGACCGCGTGGAACTGACCAGATGGCTGCGCGAGCGTCCGCTTGAGGTCTCCCGCGAGCGAATTCCCTTGGCCAAACGGGTGATCACCGGTCCGGGTGAGGTCGTCGGCTACGTGGGTCTGGCCGACATGGCCGCGGACATGCGCGATGCGTACCCCGCAGTAGCGGAGTTCCTCGACGACGTCGACCGCGTCAACTCGCTGATCGCGGACCGGCTGGCGCCGTTGCAGCAGCGACTCGACGACGCGGGCGCGGCCTTTCCGTCGGAGGTCGCCGAGCTGTTGGCCGTCTCGGCGACCGACCCGCTGTCGCTGTCGGCGCACGACATCGAGGAACGCGTGCGCATCATCGCCAAGGAGGTGGAACGCCGGTCGGGTGAACTCGCCGAACTCGCTGCATTGCGGGCGAATTGGCCCGATGCCCTCGGCGAGACGTCGGCCCGACTGGACGCGCTACGGGCCGGGCTCGACCGGGTGGCGGAGGTTCGCGCGCGGGTCGAACGCGATGTGGTGTCGGGTCCGCTCCCGTTACACGAGGACGTGGAGCCCCACCTGCGAGCCGAGTTCGGGGCGATGACCGCACCGGATCCGGCTGCGCTGCGATCACTGCGGCACCGGATCGCGGCGGCGCAGCGTCTCGTCGCCGACGACGAGGAGCTTGCGCAGGGGCTGCTCGACCGCCGCGCCGAGCTCAAGGGGCGGCTGACGGCGTATCAGGCCAAGGCGGCCCGGCTGGACCTTGGCGAAGATCGAGACCTGTTGGCGTGCAGTCGGATTGCCTCTGGGTTATTGCATAGGCAGCCGTGCGACCTACGCGCCGTCACCAGAGCCGTCGCGGACTATCAGCAGCTGCTCGTCGAGAAACAGGAGAGCGCGAAATGACGTGCGCCGAACCGGGTTGCGGCGGAACTGTCGTCGACGGCTACTGCGACGTGTGCGGCACGGCGCCGCCACCGCCGGGCTCGACGCCAACGCCGCCCGCGCCGCCCGCGCCGGCCACGGCGGCCACCGCGGGTTCGAGGGCCACCGCGGCGAGCCGTCCGACCGCCCGATCGGCGGGAACGGCACGCACGGGGTCCTCGAGATCGTCCAGCACACGTGGCCGTCTCGGTGCCGGTGTCGTCTCGATGCCGCGGATTCCGAAGGGGGACCCGGCCGCGGCCATCCTGGCCGATCCCAAGGTTCCGGAGAGCAGCCGGTTCTGCGGCAACACCGATTGTGGCAAACCCGTCGGCCGTGGCGGCGAAGGGAGCCCAGGACGTGTCGAGGGCTTCTGCACCCAGTGCGGCACGCGATACTCGTTCGTCCCCAAGCTTTCTCGCGGCGACCTCGTCGGCGGCCAGTACGAGGTACAGGGCGCCATCGCGCACGGCGGCCTCGGCTGGATCTACCTCGCGGTCGACCGCAACGTGCACAACCGCTGGGTCGTCCTCAAGGGCCTGATCAACTCCACCGACGCCGATGCGATGGCCGCCGCCGCTGCCGAGGTCCTGACGCTGTCGGAAGTGGAGCACCCGAACATCGTCCGGATCTACAACTTCGTCGAACACCTGGACGTCGGGGCGACCGCCCCGGTCGGCTACATCGTCATGGAGTACGTGGGCGGGACCTCGCTGAAGCAGATCCGCAAGGCCAGGAATGGCCCGCTTCCTCCCGACCAGGCGGTCGCCTATCTCGTCGAGATCGCACCCGCCGTCGCCTACCTGCACACCCAGGGGCTCGCCTACTGCGACTTCAAGCCGGACAACGTGATGCAGACCGACGAACAGCTCAAGCTGATCGACCTGGGCGCCGTCATCGCCATGGACGACGAGGAGAGCGCGATCTTCGGGACCGCCGGGTATCAGGCGCCGGAGATCGCCAAGACCGGACCGACCGTCGCCAGCGACGTCTATACCGTCGGGCGCACCCTGGCCGTGCTCGTCATGGACGTGCCGCAGGAACGCGGACGCTTCATCGACCAACTGCCTGGCCCCGACACGGTGCCGGTGCTCGCGAAGTACGAATCGTTGTACCGCGCAATACTTCGCGCTACCGACCTGGATCCGGCGCGTCGGTTCTCGTCGATGGAGGAGATGGCCGACCAGCTGACCGGGGTGCTGCACGAGATCGCATCGACCGATACGGGTGCCGCGCAGCCTCGGATGTCGACCTACTTCAGCCCGCAGCGTGACGTGTACGGCGCGGGGCGTAACGCGGCGCTGAAGCCCGCGCGGATCATCGCGGCGCTCCCGGTACCCGTGGTCGACCCGACGGACTCGGGCGCCGCCCTGCTGGCGACCACCAGCGGCACCCCGCCCGCGCAACTCGAGCACGCGCTGGACCTCGCACGAGGCGGTGCCAACCAGGGCAAGAGCACCTCCGTCGAGATCCCACTGCGGCTGGTCCGCGCGTCGTTGGAACTCGGTGCCGCCAAGGAGGCTCGCGCGCGCCTCGCCGAGCTCGAACCGGTGCTTCAAGGGGACTGGCGATTACTGTGGTACAGCGCGCAATGCGCACTCCTCGAGGGTGAGTTCGCTAACGCAGCAGCTGATTTCGACACCGTTCTGGCCACGTTGCCTGGCGAGCTCGCACCCAAGTTGGCGATAGCGGCGTCCGCCGAACTCCGCGACGCCCGCGAGGATGCACTGCGCTACTACGAGATGGTGTGGCGGACTGACCGCAGCTATGTCAGCGCCGCCTTCGGGTTGGCAAGGCAGCGAGAATCCGCGGGAGACCGCATCGGTGCCGTCGCGGCGCTGGATCAGATCCCGGCTGCCTCAGCTCATTTCACCGACGCCGGAGCCACCGCCATCGCGATCCTGCTCGACGGACGGACAGCCGTCGATCTGGACGAGCCGACGCTGATCGACGTCGACAAGCGGGCCAGCGCTCTCGACCTCGAATCCACCGCCAAACGGGCGACGATCCGACTGCGGGTGCTGGGAGCGGCCCTCGACTGGCTGCGGGCGGGGCACCAGCCCAAGACCCCGCGCCTCCTCGGGGCCGACTTCGACGAGCCCGGTCTGCGGTCTGGGATGGAACGCTGCTACCGAGAACTGGCCCACGAGTCGGCGGACATGTGGGAACGCATCGAGTTGGTCGAGAAGGCGAACTCGATCAGGCCGAGGACACGGGTATGACGGCCGAGCACGCCGGATGCCCGAAATGCGGTGCGCCGGCCGGGCAATCGGACCGATTCTGCGAGAGCTGCGGCGGGCCCCTCTTCGAGGTGCCGACGCCCACCTTCAGCCGGGTCGCGATACCGCGGGCTGGGCTGGTGGAGGGTCCGTGTGCCGACTGCGGCGTCGATTCCTTCTCCGACGGATACTGCACCGGATGCGGCCACCGCCGCGCCGCGCCCGACCGCGACGAGGCGCA
>NZ_JAVRQA010000528.1:0-10630 GCF_032161845.1 Mycobacterium sp. | reverse complement strand
CGATGGAGTCGCTGGATCGGACCGCGATGGTGCGAGCCACCTACCCCGCCCTCCTGGCGATGCAGGCCGCCGGCCGCTCGGACCGCGAGATCCGAAACGCAGTGAACGCGACGGCCGAGGGCTACGCGTTCCCCACCAACCTCGACCGCGACCAACCAATCGGAAGCCTCGCGCCACCGAGTCAGGTCGACATCGTGCTGGCCGCCCTGGCCCAAAAGCTCGCCCCCGAAGCACTCGACACCGCTCTCGTGCAGCAAACGACAAGGAGAATTCCATGACCACCCTCGGCGTAATCGGACTGGGCCGAATCGGCGCGTTCCACACCGAAACCCTCAGCGGCATAGCCGGTCTCGACGGGTTGGTGATCACCGACGAGCGCGCCGACGTGGCCGAGGCGGTCGCCGCCAAGCACGGCGCCAAGTACGTCGCGACCGTGGCGGACCTGCTGTCCGCCGGCGTCGATGGAGTTGTCGTCTCCGCCGCCACGCCCGCCCACGCAGAGCTGACCCTGGCCGCCGTCGAACGCGGCATCCCCACGTTCTGCGAGAAGCCGATTGCCTCGACGGCCACCGAGAGCGCCCGCGTCGCCGAGGTAATCCTGAAGTCCGGCGTGCCGGTCCAGGTCGGCTACCAGCGCCGGTTCGACGCCGCGTTCGCCGCCGCCAAGCGCGCGGTCGACGACGGGTCGCTCGGCACGCTGCACACGGTGCGCAGCACGACGATGGACCCCGCTCCCCCGCCGATGGACTACATCAAGGGCTCTGGCGGCATCTTCCGCGACTGCGCCGTCCACGACTTCGACGTCTTGAACTGGATCACCGGACAGCGCGCAGTCGAGGTGTACGCGACGGGGACCGTCCAGGGCGATCCACTGTTCGCAGAGTACGACGACGTCGACACCGCCGCGGTGATCGTCAAATTCGACGGTGGCGCAATGGGTCTCGTCTCCGCCGCCCGGTACAACGCACGCGGGTATGACTGCCGCCTCGAAGTCCACGGCTTCGACGACAGCGTCGCCGCCGGGTGGGACCAGGGCGTGCCGTTGCTCAACACCGATCCGCGCTTCGCATCTGCGGAGGACTTCCCCACCGGCCCCGCGCACCACTTCTTCATGGACCGCTTCACCGAGGCGTTCCGGATCGAACTCGCCGCGTTCGTCGAGGTTGCCAAGGGCGGTCCGATCCTCGGTGCCACCGTTGCCGACGCGGTCGAGGTCGCCTATCTCGCAGAGGCCGCCACCGAGTCTCTGCGCCGGAGCGTCCCGGTGCGCCTCGAGGAGGTTCGCAACTCGTGAACGCCAGAGACATCAAGATCGCCGGGGCACCCATCTCCTGGGGCGTTTGTGAAGTTCCTGGCTGGGGTTACCAGCTGGAGCCCGGCCGAGTACTGACCGAGATGCGTGGTGCGGGACTGACCGCCACCGAACTCGGTCCCGAGGGCTTCCTCCCGACCGACCCCGACGAGCTGAAATCCGTTCTGCACGAGAAGGATCTGGCATGCGTCGGCGGTTTCGTACCCGTCGTGCTGTTCAAGGACGATCACGACCCCGCCGATGACCTCGCGGGGCCACTCGATTCCCTGATCGCCGCAGGAGCAGGCGTCGTGGTGCTCGCCGCGGCCACCGGATCCGACGGCTATGACTCCCGGCCCGTCCTCGACGACGCTCAGTGGACGACACTGCTGGCCAACCTGGACCGGCTGGCGGCGATCGTCGCCGACCGAGGCCTGCTCGCCGTGCTGCATCCGCACGTCGGCACCATCGTCGAGACGCGCTCCGACGTCGACCGGGTGCTCGCCGGCTCCTCGATCCCGCTGTGTCTGGACACCGGGCATCTACTGATCGGCGGCACCGATCCGCTGGAGCTGGCCAAGGCCGTGCCGAACCGGATCGCCCACACGCACCTCAAGGACGTCGACGCCGCGCTGGCAGCGGAGGTGCAATCGGGTGCGTTGACGTACACCGACGCCGTGAAGGCGGGCATGTACACCCCGCTCGGCACCGGCGACGTCGACATTGCCGGAATCGTCTCGGTGTTGCGGGACAACGGTTTCGACGGCTGGTTCGTCTTGGAGCAGGATACGATCCTCGACGGCGAACCGACCGATGAGGGTCCGGTGCGGGACGTGCGCGCCAGTGTGGCCTATCTCCTGGCGGCCACGTCGTGACGTTGAACATCGGAGTTCTCGGCGCATCGCGGATTGCCGAGGTGGCGATAGCCGGGCCCGCAGCGGAACTCGGCCACCGGCTGGTGGCCACCGCAGCGCGGGACCGGTCGCGGGCCGAGGCCTTCGCCGAGAAGTACGGCGTGGAGCGGGTGCTCGACGATTACCAGGCGGTGATCGACGACCCCGAGGTCGACATCGTCTACAACCCATTGGCCAACGCGCTGCATGCGCCGTGGAACCTCGCCGCCATCGCAGCGGGAAAGCCCGTGCTGAGCGAAAAACCTTTTGCGCGTGACGAATCCGAGGCGCGGAAGGTCGCGGACGCGGCCGACGCCGCGGGAGTCGCGGTCCTCGAGGGATTTCACTACTTCTTCCATCCCGTGACCCAGCGCGCGTTCGAACTCGCCGGCGACGGCACCATCGGCTCGGTCACCCATGTCGAGGTTCGGATGGCGATGCCAACGCCGGGCGACGACGACCCTCGCTGGTCGCTCGAGTTGGCAGGCGGAGCGTTGATGGACCTGGGCTGCTACGGGCTGCACGTAATGCGGTCACTCGGCCGTCTCGCGATGCCCGGCATCGAAGGACGGCCGTCGATCGTGCGGGCGCACGCCGAGCAGCGCACGCCGGGTGTGGACGCTTGGTGTGACGTCGAACTCGGCTTCCCAGGGGGTGCCACCGGCCTGGCCGCCCATTCCATGGTGGGCGACGACTACTCGTTCACCATCCGCATCGTGGGCACGGCGGGCGATCTGCTGGTGCACGATTTCATCAAGCCGAGCGCCGACGATCGGCTGACGATCAACACCACGGCGGGCACCACCGTCGAACGGCTCGGCACCAGGGCGTCATACACCTATCAGTTGGAGGCCTTCGCCGCGCACGTGCAGGACGGCGCCACGCTGCCGTTCGGGGCCGCCGACGCGGTGGCGAACATGGCGTTCGTCGACAACGCCTACCGGGCGGCCGGTATGGCACCTCGGTAGGCCGCTAGGGCCGCATCCTGGCGCGACGCGTCCGCGGTCGGGTCGCGGAGCGTTCGTGCCAGCGCAGGCGAAGCAGCAAGACCCGGCGGTGCGCACGGAAGGACAGGCTCAACGGGTCACGCCAGGCCGACGTGCGCGCCGAACGTTCGTGATCGATGTCCATGCGTCGATTGTGCCGTGTGAGTGGAAATGGTGGGTGGTGGCGCGCGTCACCGCTGGGCGTCGCGTCGATTAACAATCACCGAACTTCGGCGTTGCACGGCTCGCTTTACCCTTCAAGTACCTAGAACGTTCTAGTCGCAGGAGAACTACATGCAGAGCGAGTTCGAACTGGCGATCAGCGCCGAGATGGTGTTCACCGAGCTTCCCATCGTCGAGCGGGTGCGGCGAATCCACGATCTCGGCTTCGCCGCCGAGATCTGGAGTTGGCACGACAAAGACCTCGATGCCCTTGCGGCGACTGGCGCGAAGTTCACCTCGATGACCGGCTACCTGCACGGCGATCTGATCGATCCCGAGACCGCCGACGAGGTGGTCCGGACGGCCGAGCTGAGCGTCAAGGCCGCTGAAACGCTTGGCGTTACGCGGCTGAACCTGCACACCGCCGAACTCGTCGACGGCTTGCCTGCCCGACCCCGGTTGCGTGCGACAGGAGCGATGTGGACCACCGCCCTGCGGACCTTGGAAAGGCTTGGCGAGCTCGGCGCTTCGACGGGGGTGACGTTCTGCGTGGAGAACCTCAACACCATCGTCGACCATCCGGGGGTGCCCCTGGCCAGGGCCAAGGACACGCTCGCGCTGATCGAGGGTGTCGGACACCCGAACGTCAAGATGATGCTCGACCTCTACCACGCGCAGATCGGCGAGGGGAACCTCGTCGGGTTGGTCCGCCGTTGTGGTGATGCCATCGGCGAGATTCAGGTCGCCGACGTACCTGGTAGATGCCAGCCGGGAACAGGTGAGATCTACTACCCGGCCATCGCGAAGGCGTTGCGCGACATGGGGTATCGCGGCACCGTCGGGCTGGAGGGCTACGCCGCTGGCGACGACGTCGATGCGCTCGAAGCGTTCCGCGCGGCGTTCACCGGCTAGCCGTTGAACCGCTCGGCGAGCCTCTGCAGCGTCGAGGTGATGCCGTCGCCGTTCTTCCTGTCGTATCCGAACGTGGTGATCACCAGCGGCACCTTTGCGGTGCGGTAGTCGAAGGTCTCGGTGACCTCGGTGATCGTGGCGTCGCCGGGCGACGCCTCCACTAGTTCCCAGCGCCAGCGGTGCCCGAGGGGATGCTGCCACTCGATGACCTTGCCGTCCTGCACCTCGGTGACGGTCGAGGTGATCTGGTAGGGCAGCCCGAATTGCTTCATCCCCACCGTGAACTTGTCCCCCACAGCGAGCCGGTGCGGCCCTTTGATCGGCACGTCGCGGAGGGTCCCCGACCCGTCGAGTTCGGGATGGCGGTGGGGGTCGCTGACGATCGCGAAGATCTCGGCGGCGGGTGCCTTGACCAGCACGCGGCGCGCGACCCGTCGCGGACCGGCATCGACGGTGGACACTGTGGAAACGTTCATGGTTGACGTCATACCCTGCCAGCCTCTGCACGACACCGCGTTTCCGAGGAAGGGCGATCAACACATCCGATCCAGCAGCGCCTTCGCGTCCACCAGGTCGGCGGTGTCGAACCCTTCGGTGAACCAGCCGTAGACGGGTGCCAGCAGCTCGCGGGCGTCATCGGAGCGGCCATTCTCCAGCCACATTCGGGCCATGCTCATCGCACCGCGCAGCTCCCAGGACTTCGCATGCTGAGCCCGCGCGATGGCCAGCGCGTTCTCGAAACAGTTCTCGGCTTGGATCAGATCGGGGTTCTCCAGACGGCGCAGTAACTCGCCGCGGAGACGACACACCTCGGCCGCATAAAGCCGTTCGTCATTGCGCTGCTCCCAGACCGCTGCCTCATTGAGTGCGGTCAGGCCCGCTTCGATCTCACCGAGTTCGCCGCATGCCTCGGCGAAGAGCGCCAAGAACCATGGCCACACCGCACCCATTCCGAATGCCCGACGACGATCCATCCCCTCACGGATGTCGGCGATACCACCGGCCACGTCACCGAGTTGAGCGATGGCCCACCCGCGCGGCAACAGGCACCAGAGCGTCAACGCGTGGAGCCCATACTCCTCTGCCACCGCCATGGCCACCTCCGCTTGGCTGCGGGCAGCCTCGGGCTCACGTCGCAGTTGGCTTAGTTGCGCAGACATCAATGTTGCCGTGGCAATGCTCTGGGGGTGACCGAGTCCTCGCGCGTGCGCCACCAACAGTTCCATGGCCGCTGACGCCTCCGTCGGGTAACCAAGGACCCAATCCGAGAGGGCGTCGAGGTAGCCGCACACGATCGCCGGATCTTGGGTGTAGGCCGCGACGAAGGCGTGGTGCTTGTCGGGGTCGGAGGCGGCGAGGCCTTGACGGCTGTGAGTGCGCACGTCGACGAAATCACCCTGCCACCAGGCCGGGTAGGCCAGTAGGAAGTGACCGACCGCCAACAGAGACGGATCATCCTGTGACTGAGCGAGTTCCAGGAACTCTCCGGCCAGGGCGCGGGCCTCGTGCAGGTGGCCACCTACGATGTTCGCATACACCAAGCCGGCGAGCGCCGGGAACAACTCCGGTGTGCTGCCCACCTGTCGCGCCAGTTCACGCGCTCGGGTGTATATGGGCTCACCGGCGTTCGGGCCGCGAATGAAGCTCACGGACGGCCCAAGCAGGAGTTGCAGGGAGAGTTCTTGCTTGGCGCGTTCCGTTGAGTCGGGAAGTGTGTTGAGCAGTTCCAATCCACGCGTGGCATGGTTGGCGGCTTCCTGGTTTGCGGACCGCTGCAGCGCGCGGCGGGCGGCGGCGTCCCAATACGGAACGGCTTGCGCGACCAAGCAAGCTTCCGTGTAGTGGTGGGCCAGCAATTCGGGTTGGCTGGCCACGACCTCGGGGAAGCCCGATTCCAGTGCGGTGGCAATCCGTTGGTGGTGTTGGCGACGAGCGCTCTTCAACAGCGACTGGTAGGCCGCGTCTTGAATGAGGGCGTGCTTGAAGCGGTACGAGGCTTCCGGCGGCTCCCCGGTCTGGTGCAGGAACTCGGCCGTCACCAGTTGAGCCAGCGCATCCTCGAGCAGATCCTCGTCCCACGGAGAGACCGCACGCAACAACGCGTAGGAGAACTCACGTCCGATCGCAGCACCCAGCTGCGCCAACCCCTTGACCGTCGAAAGGCGATCCAACCGCGCCATCAGCGAATCGTGAAGCGTATTCGGAATCGCCAGCGGCGGAAGTGAACCGCTCAGTTCATACCGACCCGCATGCTCCTCGAGCAGACCAGATTCCATCAGCATCTTGGTGAGCTCTTCGACGAAGAGCGGCACCCCGTCCGTCCTGGACACCACTTGCTCGACGATCTCATCGGGGAGCGACTTGCCTTGAGCCACCCGTCTGGTCAGCTCGGCGACCTCGCCGACCGCAAGTCGCTCGAGACTCACTTCCTTGACGGTGGGATCGCCCGCCCATGGCGAATCGAAGTGCGGCCGGGTCGTGAACAGTGCGAGTAACTGCGTGGTGTGGGCCTGCTCGATCAGAAGGGCGAGAAACTCCAACGTGCTCGGATCGACCCAATGCAGATCTTCGACGACGAAGAGCAACGGTTGCGTCGCCGCTCTTCGGAGTACCACAGCGAGCAATGCCTGCATCGCCTGCTGTTTCTGCTGTTCGGGCGGAAGTGTGGCCGACTCGTATTCAGCGGCCGGTGGAATGGAGAGCAGTGAGCAGAGCGCGGGCATGGTTTCGTCGAGTGGCAACCCACCCTGCACCAGAAAGCCTTCGAGCTTGCGCAGCTTGTCGGCTGCAGAGTCGGATCGCTCGAACTGCAGGACCATTCGTTCGAGCAGGTCGATCAGCGGATGGAACGCGGTGTCCTGGTGATACGGCGAACCCTGGCAGGGTACGAGCCAACCCTGTTGTTCGGCAACGTGTTCGGTCAACGCGTGGACCAGTCTGCTCTTGCCGATGCCGGCCTCGCCAGAGACGAGGACGGCTCGTCCGCTGCCGCGCGCGGCCTGGGCCCACTCGTCTTCGAGCAGTCCCACCTCGGCGGCACGACCGACCAGCGGGGTGAGGCCGACGCTGCCCATCGCCTCCAACCGCGTGCGGGCAGTCATTTCATTGAGTACCTGGAACACCTCCAAGGGTGCCGACACGCCCTTGAGTGGCGGCGTACCCAACGAGCGACAGTTGAACTGACCGCCGAGAAGCCGATGGGTCAACGCGCCGATGACCAGCGTGTTGGGCGCCGCCGCAGTCTGCAGGCGAGCCGCGATGTTCGGTGTTTCTCCGAGCGCGGTGATCTCGTGGCGCGCGTCACCGACGACCTCGCCGACCACCACCAGACCGGTATGGCAGCCAAGGCGTACCGCCAGCGAGGTGCCGTACCTCTCGCTAAGACTGGGGTTGAGTTGCCCGATGGCTTCGACGATTCCGAGCCCGGCTCGCACGGCGCGTGGCGCATCGTCGTCGTGTGCCATCGGATGTCCGAAGAAGACGATCATGCCGTCGCCGAGGTATTGGGCGATGTAGCCATCGAAGCGGGCGATGACCTTGCCGCACGTGTCGTAGTACGCGCGCATCACCTCGCGGAAGTCCTCGGGGTCGAGCTGCGCGGAGAGCGGCGTGGAGCCAACCAGATCGCAGAACAACACGGTGAGCTGTCGACGCTCTGCACCGTCCGGGTTCGGATCGCTTGGCGCCCACACCAAGCCCTGACCGTCCTCGCGCACGCTGTCGCCGTGGGCGTATCTCAACTCCGCACGCAGTGCGTCCATGCGTTCGTCGTCGAGGCCCAAATGCTCCGTCAAGGCGCGATAGGACACCCGCCCACGACTTCGCAAGAGCTCGATCACCTCGTCGAGCGTCGCGTAGAAGTCCATGACGACCCCCTCGGCGAGTCCCCGAACCGCCAGAGGGGCAGCTCACACGCCATGTCAATGGTGCATCACGTGGCTGATCTTGGGTATGCCCTTTGATCAACCTGTGAACTTCCGCGCCGGGTGTTCGTCGGGTGAGGTTAGCCTGGGCAGGGTGATCGGAGCTGTCGACAGAACCCCAGCGGGTTTGCGCGAGCGTAAGCGGCAACGTACCCGGGGTCAGCTGGTGGCCGCCGCCATCGAGTTGAGCCGTAGGCACGGATTTGCCCGCGCCACGGTCGAGCAGATCTCCGCCGCCGTCGACGTCTCGCCCCGAACCTTCTCCCGCTACTTCGCGACGAAGGAAGCGGCGATTCTCTCGGTCATCCACGACATGGCGGAGAGCGCACTCATTCACCTCGACGACGTCGACCAAGGGGTGGGCCCCATCGACGCCCTCGTTCAGGCGCATCAGATGATGCTCGACGACGTTCACGTTGGCAGGCACGTCGTCACTCCGCCGTTGTTGGCGGGCGCATTGCTGGTCATCGGCGAGTCGCCGGTCCTACGGCCCTTGGCCATTGGGATCACCCCGCCCGGCCTGCTCGAAGGAATGGCCCGTCGGATGGGCGTCGAACCCGATCACCGTGACGCCTGGCTGGTGATGCGGGTGTGGTCGTCGATCCTGTCATGCGCAGCTCGCGAAGCCGGGGTTGCGGTCGCCCTCGGTCAGTGTGACGCCATCATGACGGCGATGACGATGCGCGAGAAGATAGCTGACGTGCGGGCCGAACTCAGCACCCTGGTGTCACCCGGACATGACAGAACCCCGCCAACTGGTCAGCCGACGGGGTCCTGAGTCGGGGAACTACTTGCGGCCCAACTCGTGGGTCAGTGCCTCCAACTCGTCGCCACCGGCCATCTCCTGGGTGAGGTGGTCCAGGGTGATGTCGTCGTAAGCACAGTCCAGCTTCTGCCGACCGCGGTTGAGCAACACGAAGTGGTCACCCACCATGTGCGCGTGGTGCGGGTTGTGAGTGATGAACACGACGCCGAAACCCGCTTCCTTCGCGGCGGTGATGTACTTCAGAACCACACCGGACTGCTTGACGCCCAGCGCGGCCGTCGGCTCGTCGAGAATTAGCACCCGAGCCCCGAAGAACACCGCCCTGGCGATCGCCACGCACTGACGTTGACCACCAGACAGGGAGCCGATCGGCGCATCGACGTCGGGCAGTTCGATGCCCATCTTCGACAACTCCGTCAGCGTCGTCGCCCGCATTGCGTTGGCGTCCAACGAGAAGGGGAACGACTTCTTGCGTACCTCCTGGCCGAGGAAGAAGTTGCGCCACACCGGCATCAGCGG
Organism: Mycobacterium sp.; assembly: GCF_032161845.1. Classification (GTDB taxonomy): domain Bacteria; phylum Actinomycetota; class Actinomycetes; order Mycobacteriales; family Mycobacteriaceae; genus Mycobacterium. The sequence continues at coordinate 1,178 of NZ_JAVRQA010000528.1, read as the reverse complement.
GACGACGGCCAGGTTCTGATACACCGTGGCGATGCCCTTGGCGAGGGCATCGGCGGGCGAGCCGAACTTCATCGGCTCACCGTCGACGATCAGTTCACCGTCGGTCTGCTGGTGCAGGCCGGAGATGATCTTGATCAGTGTGGACTTTCCCGCGCCGTTGTCACCGAGGATGCCGGTCACCTCGCCGGCGTGCACCCGCAGGGAGATGTCCTTGAGCGCGGTGATGTTTCCGTAGGACTTGCCGACGTTCTTCAGTTCGACCAGGGGCACCTTGCCGCCGGAGGGAGCTTCGTTGGCCGGGGATTCGACTGTTGCGGTCATGTCGGTCACCTCTTCGCTGCGTAGTTACGGAAGGCGTTGTTGGCGATCACGGCGAACAGCAGCATCGCGCCGAGGAAGAACTTGAACCAGTCGGGATCCCAACCGGCATAGACGATGCCCTGGTTCGTCATGCCGAAGATGAACGCACCGATGGCAGCGCCGATGGCGGTGCCATAGCCGCCGGTGAGGAGGCAGCCGCCGATGACCGCAGCGATGATGTAGAAGAACTCGTTGCCGATGCCCTGGCCCGACTGCACGGTGTTGAATGCGAACAGCAGGTGCATGCCGACGAACCAGGCGCAGAACCCGACGAACATGAACAGCCCGATCTTCACCCTGGTGACCGGAACACCCACGGCGCGAGCACTATCCGCATCACCGCCGACGGCGAAGATCCAGTTGCCGATCTTGGTCTTGAACAACACCCACGTGGCGATCGCGGTGAACACCAGCCACCACACCACGGTGATGCGGATACCGACTCCGAACACCGTGAACGACGACGCGAAGACGGCACGCGCTGAGTCGAAACCCGCCATGTCGCTGACGCTCTGGGTGGCCACCTGTCCCGCGACCAACTTGGTGACGGCGAGGTTGACGCCGGCAAGCATGAAGAACGAACTCAGCGTGATGAGAAAGCTGGGAATCTTGGTCTTCATCACCAGGTAGCCGTTGAAGAAGCCGACGGTCAGCGCGAGGATCAGCGCCAGTGCCGCACCCACCCATAGGTTGAGGTGCAGGTTGAAGGCCAACATCGACGCCGCCAGCGAACTGAACGTCACGGCTACGCCCGCCGAGAGGTCGAACTCCCCGCCGATCATGAGGACCGCCACGCCGCACGCCATGATGCCGATGGT
>NZ_JAVRQA010000527.1:0-4042 GCF_032161845.1 Mycobacterium sp. | reverse complement strand
CCGAATCCGGGCTCCAAGGGCTCGATGACGAACTTGGACCGGTTCTCGGCAAGGCTCTCTTCGGACAGGGTGGGGCGCTGTGAGATCAGCATTTTCTTCTTCTATCTCCTTCTCGACATCCGCTATTTGATGCCGGTCAGTTGGTCACGGCCGGTTGGCCGCAACACCATTACTTCGAGTAGAACTCGACGATCAGCTGCTCGGCGAGCGGCACCTGGATCTGCGCGCGCTCGGGAAGCTGGTGGACGAGGATGCGCTGGCGTTCGCCGACGACCTGGATCCAACCCGGGATCGGGCGGTCGCCTGCAGTCTGGCGCGACAGCTCGAAGGGCAGGGTGTTCAACGACTTCTCGCGAATGTCGATGATGTCGTACTGCGAGACGCGGTAGCTGGGGATGTCGACCTTCACGCCGTTGACGGTGAAGTGACCGTGGCTGACCAGCTGACGGGCCATCCGACGCGTGCGGGCGAGCCCGGCGCGGTAGATGACGTTGTCGAGCCGGCTCTCCAGGATCTGCAGCAGGTTCTCGCCGGTCTTACCCGAGTGGCGGTTGGCCTCTTCGTAGTAACGACGGAACTGCTTCTCCATCACGCCGTAGGTGAAGCGAGCCTTCTGCTTCTCCTGCAGCTGCGTGCGGTATTCGCTTTCCTTGATCCGCGCACGGCCGTGCTGGCCGGGCGGGTAGGGGCGCTTTTCGAAGGACTGATCTCCACCGACGAGGTCGACGCCGAGACGACGCGACTTGCGGGTGACGGGTCCGGTATAACGAGCCATTTTCTCTTGTCTCCTCTAGACCCGGCGCCGCTTGGGCGGACGGCAGCCGTTGTGCGGCTGCGGCGTGACGTCGGAAATAGCGCCAACCTCAAGGCCGGCGGCCTGCAGCGAACGGATCGCGGTCTCGCGGCCCGAACCCGGGCCCTTCACGAAGACGTCGACCTTCTTGACACCGTGCTCTTGGGCCTTGCGGGCGGCGTTCTCCGCGGCCAGCTGTGCGGCGAACGGGGTCGACTTACGCGAGCCCTTGAAGCCGACGTGACCCGACGATGCCCAGGCGATGACGTTGCCCTGCTGGTCGGTGATCGACACGATCGTGTTGTTGAACGTGCTCTTGATGTGAGCGGCGCCGTGCGGAACGTTCTTCTTTTCCTTGCGGCGCGTCTTCTGGCCCTTCTTGGGACCAGCTCCGGTCTTCTTGGCCTGTGCCATGTGCTTACCTGGCCTTCTTCTTGCCGGCGATGGTGCGCTTCGGGCCCTTGCGGGTGCGCGCGTTGGTCTTGGTTCGCTGGCCACGCACCGGCAGGCCACGGCGGTGCCGCAGACCCTGGTAGCAGCCGATCTCGATCTTGCGACGGATGTCGGCCTGCACCTCGCGGCGCAGATCGCCCTCGACCTTGATGCTGGCGTTGCTCTCGATGTAATCGCGCAACTGTGAGACCTGGTCGTCGGTCAGGTCCTTGGTGCGCAGATCGAAGTCGATGCCGGTGGCCGACAGGATTTCCTGGGAGCGGGTACGGCCAATGCCGTAGATATAGGTCAGCGCGATCTCCATGCGCTTGTCGCGCGGGAGGTCTACGCCCAGTAGACGTGCCATCAGGCAGTGATTCCTTTTCGTTGCGGAGGTCTTGTCCCAGTCCGTTCCCCTCACGGGGTCCGGCCTCCGTGCCGGACGTGCATGAGCAGCCCAATCTCTAAAGATTCCAGCCGCTCAGTGGTACTGGGAGTTCATCATTCAGTTGTGTTGCTGGCTGCGCGACTACCTAAGCTGTCTGGTCTTCGCGCAAGCGCTCATCCCTGACGCTGCTTGTGGCGCGGGTCGGAGCAGATCACCATGACCCGCCGATGGCGACGGATCACCCTGCACTTGTCGCAGATTGGCTTGACGCTCGGGTTCACCTTCACGGCGGTCGATCCTGTCTTGTTAGTTACTTGTAGCGGTAAACGATGCGGCCCCGGGAGAGGTCGTAGGGAGACAACTCCACGACGACGCGGTCCTCGGGCAGAATGCGGATGTAGTGCTGCCGCATCTTGCCGCTGATGTGCGCGAGCACCTTGTGGCCGTTCTCCAGCTCAATGCGGAACATCGCATTGGGCAGGGGTTCGACAACGCGGCCCTCTACCTCGATGGCACCCTCTTTTTTACCCATGTCCTCCGTAATTCCCTATCCGGCGCTGCAAGCACCGACTCCGACTACAAAACGTGAGCCGGATTGGTTAAATTCCAGGACAGGGCACGCAAGAGCCGGCGCGGATGCCGCACCGTTGGTCAATAGTACCCGCTCGGGGGCGTCGGCCAAAATCACCGAATCACCCGCTTCGGTGTTCGCTTAGAGCCTCGCAGTTGGGTCGATATCCACTGGACGACCAGCGCATAATCGTTCGTGATGACTGGAACCGTTTCCCAGCCCCGCAACCCCGTGATTCTGACCGTGGACGACGATCCCGCCGTGTCGCGCGCCGTTGCGCGCGATCTGCGCCGCCATTACGGCGAGCGGTATCGCATCGTGCGCGCCGAGAGCGGGCCCGACGCGCTGGCCACCCTGAAGGAACTGAAGCTGCGCGGCGAGACCGCGGCAGTGCTCGTCGCGGACTACCGGATGCCTCAAATGAGCGGCATCGAGTTCCTCGAGAAGGCGATGGACCTGTTTCCGCTGGCGCGCCGGGTGCTTCTCACCGCCTACGCGGATACCCACGCCGCGATCGACGCCATCAACGTCGTCGACCTCGACCACTACCTGCTCAAGCCGTGGGACCCGCCCGAGGAGAAGCTGTACCCCGTCATCGACGGCCTGCTCGAGGAGTGGCGCGCCGTCGGTGACAGGGCGATGCCGTTCACCAAGGTAATCGGCCATCGCTGGAACCAACGGTCGTGGGAGGTGCGCCAGTTCCTGGCGCGCAATCAGTTCCCGTTCCGCGCCTTCATGGCCGACGAGCCCAAGGGCAAGCAGCTTCTCGACGCGGCCGGACTCGACGGCCTCACGCTGCCGGTGGTGATCACCGAGAAGGGTGAGGCGCTGGTTGAGCCGTCGGACGGTCAGCTCGCCGAGATGCTCGGGCTGTCCACCGAACCGTCGCTGCAGATGTACGACCTGGCCGTCATCGGTGGCGGCCCGGCAGGCCTTGCCTCCGCGGTGTACGGGGCGTCGGAGGGCCTCGAGACCGTGCTCATCGAACGCACCACGACGGGCGGGCAGGCCGGTCGCAGTTCGCGGATCGAGAACTACCTCGGCTTTCCGATCGGCGTCTCGGGTGCCGAGCTGACCAATTCGGCCCGCAGGCAGGCCGAGCGGTTCGGCGCCGAGGTCATCACCACCCGCGACGTGGTCAAGCTGCACGTCGGCGAGACCGCGCCCACCATCGAGTTCGAGGACGGCAGCACCATCGGCGCACGGTCGGTGATCCTGGCGACCGGCGTCGAGTACCAGGAACTGAAGGTCGTCGGCTGCTGGAGTGACCCAGCCGATCCCGATGGCTGCAACTACGTCGGGCGCGGTGTCTACTACGGCGCGACGGTGTCCGACGCCGAGGAATGCCGCGGCGAGGACGTGTACATCGTCGGCGGCGCCAACTCGGCCGGCCAGGCCGCGATGTTCATGTCCAAGACCGCCAAGTCGGTGACACTGCTGGTGCGGGGCCCGTCGCTGGAGGCGTCGATGTCGCACTACCTGATCGAGCAGATCGAGAAGAACGACAAGATTTACGTCCGGACCTGCACCGAAGTCGTCGACACGGTCGGCGAGGACGATCACCTCTCCGGCCTGGTGCTGCTGGACCGGCAGTCGGGCGAGAAGACGTCGGTCACGTGTGGGCGGTTGTGTTGTTTCATCGGCGCCACGCCACGAACCGACTGGCTCGACGGTGTCCTCGCCCTGGATGACCGCGGCTTCGTATTGGCCGGGCCGGACCTCAAGGACGTCGTCGGCTGGAGCCATCGCGACCGTCCGCCGCATCATCTGGAAACAAGTGTGCCCGGTGTGTTTGTTGCAGGTGACGTGCGCTCGGAATCCGCGAAGCGGGTGGCGGCCGCCGTCGGCGAAGGGTCGA
>NZ_JAVRQA010000526.1:0-57655 GCF_032161845.1 Mycobacterium sp. | reverse complement strand
CCCCAACCGACTGAGGAGCCACCGGTATGACGAGCATCGAGCAACCGCTGGCGGGCAAGGTCGCCTACGTGACGGGTGCGGCCCGCGGGCAAGGGCGTTCGCACTGCCTACGGCTCGCGCGCGCAGGTGCCGACGTCATCGCGATCGACGCGTGCGGACCGGTCGCGGAGAGCAACGGGTACGAGCCGTCGACACCGGAGGATCTCTCGGAAACCATCGGCCTGGTCGAGGGCGAAGGCCGCAAGATCCTGGCCAAGGAGGTCGACGTTCGCGATGCCGAGGGACAACAGCGCGTCGTCGCCGAGGGCTTCGAGCAGTTCGGCCGTCTCGACATCGTCGTCGCCAATGCCGGAGTGTTGAATTGGGGACGGCTGTGGGAGATCTCGGCGCAGCAGTGGCAGGAGACCCTCGATACCAACCTGACCGGCGTCTGGAACACCATCAGGGCGGCGGTGCCCGTGATGATCGAAGCGGGCAACGGCGGATCGATCATCAACATCAGCTCGGCTGCCGGCATCAAGGCGGTCCCCGGCTGCGGTCACTACTGCGCATCCAAGTTCGGCGTCGTCGCCCTCACCAATTCACTCGCAGTCGAGGTGGGCGAGTTCGGGATTCGGGTCAATTCCGTGCATCCCTACGGCACCGACACTCCCATGGGCAACGACGTCTCGATGTATGAGATGTTCGCCGCGCACCCGAACTTCATCCACAGCTTCTCCCCCGGCGCGCTGCCGACCGACTCGCTCGCCGCGCCAAACCTCATCTCCGACATCGTCGTCTGGTTGGCCAGCGACGCATCGTCTTTGGTGACGGCCGCCCAGATCCCGGCTGACAAGGGCTACTTGAAGATCTAGAGTCGGGACTCCACGGCGATCGACGTGTCGGTGGTGCGGAGCGGTCGGATCAACGCGTCCTGGGCAAAGGAGGCGAGCAGCTCACCCTCTTCGGTGTGCACCGTGCCTCGGACGTAGGACATGCCCGCGCCAACCTGGGTGCTTTCGTGGCTGTAGAGGAGCCAGCCGCCCCAGCTGAACGGCTCGTGAAAGCTGACGGAGACGGTCATTGGCGCCGTCGACACCGTGAGGTGCGCCTGCGCGGTGCCGATCCCTTCGTGAGCCCGCATCGTCGTCGAAATGCCAAGGTGGCCAGTGAAGTACGCGATCAGGGCCTTGGCCAGCTCGTCGCGGCTTGGGATCGGATCGTAGTGCAGCCAGGCGTGCAACTCCGGCGGGCCGACCTCGTCGGGACTGTTGACGTCCAGCACGTCGACCAGTCGCAGCTGACGGCCGACCATCGGCATCTCCGACACGTGCGCAGCGGCGGGCGCCGCGACGTCGGGCCTCGGCAGATGATGACGAATGACGTCCGCCGACGGCACGTCGGCGAGCACCGTCACGGTGATGCATCGCTTGCCGTTCTGGGCTGCTGAGACGACGGCAGTGGCCGTGGTGCGCCCCTCGGCGACGACGTCGACCGTCAGCTCGACCGGGGGTCCTACGACGACGGCGCGCGCGAACACCGCGTACGCCGACCGGACCGACTTCTCCGGGAAGCGCTTGCCCGCCGCGACGATCGCCTGCGCCATCACCTGCGTGCCCTCGACCACCTGACGCTCGTCGGCGCCCGCGAGGCCCGTCTGACCGAGGTAGCGGTCAGCGCCATCGGGTTGCACGTCGAACAGTTCGAGCAGCCCCTCGACCGTCCACTCGGCCTGATCTGAATCAATCGACATGTCGTGCCTCTCGGGTTGAATTGCTATGCGTGTCTTGCGATGACGTTTTCGGCGAACTCGGCAAGGGTGGCCGGGGGTGCGAAGTCGGCGAACCAGACGTAGAAGCGCTCGACGCCTTGAGCCGACAGGGCGGCGAAGTGCTCGACGAGTTCGGCGGCGTTGCCGCAGACCAGCCCACTGCCCAGGTGGCCGAACCGACGGGTGCTGACGGCGGTGACCTCGTCACGGTTTGCGTCCGCGGCTATGAAGCCGACCATCTGCTGGACGGACACGCGGACCTCGCCCACCGTCGGTAGCAGGTCGGGCAGTCGATCGAGTTGATGCGATGGCACGTTCCACCAGTCGGCGTACCTGCGCACCAGGTCCATCGTCTTCTTCCCGGTTCCCCCCAGTACCAAGGGAATTCGCTGCTGCGGCCGTGGCTCCTGGATCACCCCTTCGGGGTCTGCCTCACCCCAGTACTGGCGGATCAGCCCGAGCGTGCGGTCCAACCGCGCGACCCGGGCCGGTGGGTCGTCTCCGTCGGCCAGGCCGAATCGATCGAACTCCTGCGGCCAGGAGCCCCAGCCGAGACCGAGCTCGAAGCGGTTCCCCGAGGCCGCCGCCAGCGTGGTGGCTTCCTTGGCGAGCACGGCAGGTTGCCTGAACGCGTCACACAGCACCAGGTGCCCGATTCGCAGCCGGTCGGTGTGTGCGGCGACCCAGGTGGCAACGGTCATCGCCTCCCAGATGCCTTGGTGCGCTGCGCCGGGCGGCTCGAGGTGATCGATGAGTGCGATGCCGTCGAAGCCAGCGCTTTCGGCCGCGCGCGCACGCTCGACGATGTCGGGAATCTCCAGCCGCACCTGGGGCAGGAACAGGAACCATTCGGTCATCGGTGCGTCACCTTAGCGGCAAGCGCACCGCTGCTTCTACTGAACCGGTAACGTCATTCTCGTGGCGAAGGCGAGTGACCGGCCGTCAGCAGACTCCGTGGACACGGGCCCGGTCGACGAGGAAACGCGGGCGAATCGGTTCATGCGCTCAGCGCTGTCCATCCTCGGCGAGACCGGTCGGACGGATTTCACGGTGCTCGAGGTGGTCGAGCGCTCCAAGACCTCGCTCCGGTCGTTCTACCAGCACTTTTCCACCAAGGATGAACTACTCCTGGCACTGGTCGACAGGATCATGGCCGAGTCAACGCTCCGCTGGCGGACCGAGACCGACGCGCTGCCTGCCGCGGAGGCGTTGCGCCTGCTGATCGCCAAGATCAGCGCGCCGGCGGCGTCCACCACGCAGGACAGCATCAACCGCGGCCTCACGTTCTACAACGACCACCTCGCCGAGGCGATGCCGCGCGAGTACGCCAGGGTACTTTCACCGGTGAACGTGCTGATCAAGGACATCGTCGTGCGAGGGATCGCCGAAGGCGCGTTCGATGCCCGCGTCGACGTCGACCCGACCTCCACGCTGATCATGCAGACGGCGCTCGGCGCGATGCGGCTGCGCGTGCTCGGCGCCGAACTCAACGACGCTCCACTCGAGGGTCACCACATCTACGAGTTCTGCATGCGGACGCTCACGCGCTGACCTGGCGCTTTGAACTGCCCACTGCTCCCGACGAGGCAGGGTGTGGGCCGTCTCGCCGACGTGGTTCACTCCCCGTCACCAAAGTGGTAACGTCATTACCACTTCTGACATATGAGACTTCTAGGAGACGGATATGCCCTCGCGCAACCTGTCCTATCCCGTGTTCGACGCGGACAACCACTTCTACGAGCCCAAGGAAGCGCTGACGCAGTTCCTGCCGGATCACCGCAAGGGCGTCATCGACTACATCGACGTCCGCGGCCGCACCAAGATCATGGTTCGCAACCAGGTCAGCGACTACATCCCCAACCCGACGTTCGAAGTGGTGGCCCGCCCCGGCGCGCAGGAGGACTACTTCCGCAACGGCAGCGGCGGCAAGACCTACCGCGAGGTGATGGGCAAGCCGATGAAGGCCATCCCCGCCTTTCGCAACCCCGCGGCGCGCCTCGAGGTCCTCGACGGACTGGGGCTTGACTACACGCTGATGTTCCCAACGCTCGCCTCACTGGTCGAGGAGCGCTTGAAGGACGATCCGGATCTCATCCTCGACATCGTCCACGGCCTGAACCAGTGGATGTACGAGACGTGGCAGTTCAACTACGAGGACCGCATCTTCTCCACTCCAGTCATCAATCTGGGCAATGTCGACCGCGCCCTGGAAGAACTCGAATGGTGCCTGGAGCGCGGCGCGAAGACCGTGCTGGTGCGGCCTGCTCCAGTGCCGGGGTACCGCGGCAGTCGCTCGCTGGGCCTGCCCGAGTTCGACCCGTTCTGGGACGCTTGCGTCAAGGCGGGCATCCCGGTTTCGATGCATGCGTCGGACAGCGGATACTCCTCGTACCTCAACGACTGGGAGCCGGGCGACGAGTTCAAGCCGTTCGCCCCAACGTCGTTCCGAATGGTCGCGATGGGCAAGCGACCCATCGAGGACACCATGGCCGCACTGGTGTGTCACGGCGCGCTGACCCGCAACCCGGATCTGCGCATCCTGTCGGTGGAGAACGGCGCATCCTGGGTGCCCTACCTCTTCTACCAGTTCAAGGACGTATTCAAGAAGATGCCGGACGCGTTTCCCGAGGACCCGATCCAGGCGTTCAAGCGTTGCGTCTACGTCGCACCGTTCTGGGAGGACGACTTCAAGCAGATGGGCGACCTGGTCGGCATCGACCACGTCATCTTCGGGTCGGACTGGCCGCACCCGGAGGGCCTGGCCGATCCGATCAACCTGGTCGGGGACCTCGAGGCCCACGGACTTGACGAAGACGGCGTCCGAAAGGTCATGGGCGGAAACATGATCGACCTCTTCAAGGTGCCCAACAAGATCGTTCACAAGCCCGACGTGCCCGCCCTCGTCCTGGCCTGATCGCCATCCCTAGCAGCGGAGCCCATCGCGCATGACGGAAGTTGCATCCCCCGAGAGGTTGCTCTTCGCCTCGACCGCTCGTGCCTTCCTTGACAAGGAAGCCTCGCTCAGTCGGGTGCGCGAGTTGCACGCTGGCGGAACGTCCTTCGAGGTGGACTGGTGGCAGCGCGCCGCCGAGCTCGGCTGGGCCAGCATGCTGGTGCCGGAGGATCTCGGCGGCGGCAGCATCTCCGGAGACGGCGTCGGTGACCTCGCCCTGGTGGCCGAGCAGATCGGCCGGACCGTGGCGCCGGGGCCATTGCACCCGGTGAACACGGTGCTCGCCGGACTGGTGGACGCCGACAATGCCGAAACCCATTGCGCCATCATCGAATCGCTGGTCTCAGGTGAAGTCGTCGCATCGTGGGCTGTCTACGAACCCGGTCGAGCCTGGGTGCCAGGGGCGCCCACGGTAACCGCGACGCCGACCGACTCGGGATTCCGCATCAACGGTGTCAAGGACCGCGTCGAGGCGGGGTCCGAGAGTGCCCTGTTCCTCGTCGTCGCCGAGTCCGACGGGGCGGTGCGGCAATTCCTGGTGCCCGCGAATGCGGCCGGGGTATCGGTCGAGCCGCAGAAGTCGCTCGACCTCGTGAAGCGTTACGCCCGAGTCACCTTCGACGACGTCGAGGTCGGCCAGGACGCCGCGGTCGGGTCCGCCGGCCAGACGCCCGCGCTGATCGCACGGCAGAGTCAAATCGCTCAGGTGCTGCAGTGCGCCGAGGTCGTCGGCATCCTCGATGCAGTATTCGAGTTCACCGTCCAGTGGGCGCTGGACCGGTATTCCTTCGGCCGCCCGCTGGCGTCCTACCAGGCGCTCAAGCACAAGTACGCGGACATGAAGATCTGGCTGGAGGCCTCCCGCGCCACCGCCCGTGCCGCGATCGCTGCGGTCGGTGCGCGCGCCGACGACGCCGACATGGCGGTCAGCGTCGCCAAGAGTTACATCGGTGAGCACGCTCCCGGCATGTTGCAAGTGTGCGTACAGATGCACGGCGGCATCGGCGTGACGTGGGAGCACGACCTGCATCTGTATCTACGCCGAGTCACGTTGTACCGCTCGATGTTCGGCACCCCCGAGGACCACAACCTGCGCGTCTTCGCCATCACCGAAGCACTCGCCGAGCAGCTGGGGACCGCATCGTGACCGAGACCATTGCAGCGACGACGGCGACGTCCGAGTCCGTCGCTGAGTTCGCGGAGCGGGCCCGGATCTGGCTCGCCGACAACATGCCTCGCGTCGACCCGACCAACCTGCCCGGCTGTGACCGGGGCGAGGACGCTCCGTGGGCGCGCGCACGGGAGCTCCAGAAGAAGCTCTACGAGGGCGGATTCGCCGGCATCTGCTTCCCAAGGGAGTACGGCGGGTTGGGGCTGCCGATCGCCTACCAGCGGGCATTCGACACCGTGTCGCGCGACTACGAGCTGCCGCTCATCCTCAACACGCCGACGTTCACGATCTGCGCCGCGACGATCCTCGACACGGGCACCGAGGCGCAGAAGCGCGACCGGATCTCCGCTGCGATCCGCGGTGACGAGATCCTGGTTCAGCTGCTGTCCGAGCCGAGTGGCGGATCCGACCTTGCCGGCGTCATCACCCGCGCCGACCGCCGTGGCGACAAGTGGATCGTCAACGGCGCCAAGACCTGGAGCACCAGCGCCTTCGCCGCCGACTACGGTCTGCTGCTCGCCCGCACCAATTGGGACGTGCCGAAGCACGAGGGGCTGACCATGTTCCTGGTGCCGATCAAGAGCCCTGGCATCACGATGCGCCGGATCATGCAGGTGGACGGCGGCAACGAATTCTGCGAAGAGTTCGTCGACGACCTCGAGTTGTCCGACGACGCGGTCGTCGGCGCCGTCAACGACGGCTGGGCAGTCGCGTCGCGGCAGATGTTCCACGAACGTCGAGCCGTTGGTGGCGGTTCCGAATTCTCCAGCGGGATCGGCGCGGAGGGCGCAACGGACCAGCCCGTCGACTATGTCGCGTTGCTCGAGGCGACTGGCCAGACCGACAACGAACGCGTCCGCGAGCAGGCAGGCCGCGCGCTGGTGCGCCGCGCGATCCAAGAGCAACTTATCGATCACGTCTACCACGGTGTTCTCGACGGATCACTGCCTCCCGCGGCAGGGTCGATCATCCGCATCACGCACGCCGAGACCGTCCAGTTCGAAATCGACACGGCACTAGCCATCGCAGGGCCTGCCGGCGTCGTCGACGATGGCAGCGGACTGTTCTGGTTCGGCGATCGCTACCCGTCGCGGCAAGCCGCGTCCCTCGGTGGAGGCACCACCGAGATCGCTCGCAACATCATCGGCGAACGAATCCTGGGCTTCCCCCGCGAGCACGCGCCCGACCGTGGCGTGCCGTTCAACCAAGTGAAGCGTAAGCGCGACTAGCGGTTTGGGCTCAGCCGTCGGCCCTCACCGGCTGCTGGACGATCTCGCCACGGGCCCGGCCGCGCAGCCGGGACTCGATGCGCGTCAGGACGTCGTAGTAGTGCGTTGGCGCCAATCGCGCGAGAGCGTCGAACAGGTGAGCGTCGGGCCCGATCAGGATGCGCGCCTTGCCGCGTTCCACTCCGCGGTGAATGACTTCGGCAGCCTTGGCGGGCTCGGTCATCGTGATCGCGGCGAACTCCTCGACCATCTGTTCGTGGCTGCGGCCCTGCCCCGCCGGATCGTGACGGAACCGGGCGTTGCGCACGATGTTGGTGTTGATGCCACCGGGGTGCACGTTGATGGCCCTGACGCCGGTGCCGCGCAACTCCTGGCGCAGTGAGTCGGTGAACCCGCGGACCGCGAACTTGGCCGCGCAGTACGCGCTCTGAGTCGGCATGCCCACCAGACCGAACACGCTCGAGGTGTTCACGATGGCGCCGAAATCCTGTTCGACCAGGATGGGTAGGAATGCTCTGGTTCCGTTGACGACGCCATGGAAGTTGATGTCCCACAGCCATTCGTCGTCCTCGACGACGGTGTCGAGGACCGTCGACGACACGGCGACACCGGCATTGTTGAACACGGCGCCAAGCGGTGCCGGCGCCCAATCCCTCACCTCCTCGGCGAAGGCCAGCTGATCCTGTGCGTCGCGGACGTCGAGCACCCTGGTCAGGGTCGGACCGCCCAGGGTCGCTTCGGTCTCCTTCAGCGCTCGCTCGTCGACGTCGGCGATGGCGACCGGGCAGCTGTGAGACGAAAGCCGTTGCGCCAGAGCACGGCCGATGCCGGACGCGGCACCAGTGATGACCACGGTGTTGCCACTGATGACGTGCGCGGCGGACTTGCTCATCGAAGTTCCTTCTTTCCCACGGTGGAGTTGTCGAGATGGTCGTTGATCAGGTGGTGCAGGCGACCCCACGCGCCGGCTGCCAAGTCGTGGCCCATGCCTGCGATCGTTTCACGTCGCGCGCCGGGGATCGCCCTGGCGGTAGCGGCGCCCCCGGTCGGATGCACCATCCGGTCACGGTCGCCGTGGATGACGAGCGTCGGAACGTCGATCTGCCGGAGTTCGGCGGTGCGGTCGCCCGATGCGAAGATGGCTGCCAACTGGCGCGTCACACCGGCAGACGTGGGGTCACGGTCCCAGGCGATGCCCGCCTTGTCGCGCACCCACTCCTCGTCGAAGGGGAACCCGTGTGATCCGATGTGTCGGAACATCTTCGCCGCTGCGTCGCATGCCTCGGCTCGGTTGCGGGCCGGCCGCGCGATGGCCATGCGCCACCACGTCGAAGGGGCGGGACGGCCGATGCGTGACGCGCCTGTGTTCGACATGATCGAGGTCAGGGTTCGTACCCGTCCGGGGTGGTGGGCCGCGACGGTCTGGGCGATCATGCCACCCATCGAGACGCCGATGAAGTGCGCGTCACGGTAGCCGAGGGCATCCAGCAGTCCGACGGTGTCGCGCGCCATGTCGCCGAGGTGGTACTGCCGTGCGTCACTGCCGCCGTGCAGGATGGCCCACGGCTTCGGTGCCGGGAAGTCGGCGTGCGTCGACCGGCCCACGTCACGATTGTCGAATCGGATGACCCGGTAGCCGTGTTCCGCGATGCCCGCGGCGAATTCCGAAGGCCAGGTGTGCTTCTGCTGACCTAGGCCGGCGATCAGCACGACCGGCGGGTCGCCCGGATCGCCGAATCCGTCGTGACACAACTCGATCCCACGACCAACGTCGACGATGGCTTCGCCCGTCACGCCGAGACCTGCGCGGCCTCGGCGCTGACCGCATCGGCGATCCGCGGCGCACGGCGGTAGACGACCGCCAACCCGCCACGGCCAGGCGCGGTCGCTACACCGCGGGAGTGCGCAGCTTCTCCTGCGGCATAGGTGGAGCGGAACTCGAACTCGCGCAACAGGGTTCGCAATGTCACCGCCATCTCCATGTTGGCGAAGGCGGCCCCGATGCAGCGCCGGATGCCGCCACCGTAGGGAATCCAGGCATGGTTGTCGGGCGGGTTGCCCACGAACCGGTCCGGATCGAACACCGCGGGATCGGCGAAGTTCCGCTCCGCGGCATGGGCCAGGCCGATGCTCACCATGACGACGTGACGTTCCGGAATGACCCACTCCCCCAGCCTGATTCGAGTCTTGGTCAGCCGCGCGGTCGCATTGATGACGGGCCGGGTGCGCTGCACCTCGAAGATGGTGGCCTGCAGGAGCTCCGAACCGCCTGCGTCGACCTCGTCGGCGAGTCGGCTGAGCAGCCGAGGGTGGCGCCGCAATCGTTCGACCGCCCAGGCCAGGGTGGTCGCGGTGGTCTCGTGACCCGCCGCAAGCAGCGTGAGCAGTTCGTCGGCGACGTGGTCGTCGGAGATCGGCGACCCGTCGTCGTACCGCGCGCGCAGCAGCAGAGCCAGAACGTCGCTGCGCTCTTCGAACCCTGGATCCGTGCGGGCGTCGGCGATGAGTCCCGAGATGATCGCGTCATAGCGTCGGCGCAGCTTCGCCGCCCGGCCTGCCGGACTCCACGGGCCGAGGTCACGCCGCACGGTCGGTGGCAGCACCGCGAGTCGCGACGACTTCAGCACCATTGCGGGCAGCAGTTCGCGCAACTCCTCGAGTGCCGCACCGTCGGCCCCGAAGACCGCCCGCAGAATGGCGTTGAGCGTGATCCGCATCATCGACGGCATGGTGGCGAACTCCTCACCCTCCTGCCACGTCGCGATCTCCCGCAGTACCTCTTCTTCGACGATTTGCTCGTAGCCCTGCATCCGCTTGCCATGGAACGGCGGCACCAACAGCTTTCGGCGCTGCCGATGCGCCGTGCCGTCGAGGCTGAAGGTCGAACCGGGGCCGAGCACGTCGCCGAGAGTGCCCGCGCGGGCGATGAGGTCGGTGTTCATCGTGAAGAGCTCCTTGACCAGCGCGGGATCGCTGATCACCACGGCTTCGCCGAAGATCGGCAGGTTGAGCGTGAACTCGGAGCCGTAGCGCCGTCCCACGGTGGCAACGGCCTTCTCGCGGTTGATCAGGAACGCCAGCCCCTGTAGTGCCTTGGGGATCGGCGGCGCCGGAGGCAGTCGCACCGGATCTGTCGTGGCCACGCCCATGTCCCACCTCCAGTTCGGTACGGAAATGTACCGGCTCGACGGTACGCCTTGGTACCGGACGGCACAAGCCCCTTTCCACACGTGTTGAATAGAGCCTGGCGGGTCCGAGCCGGCCGAGCGGCCAAGCCGCGGTCAGAACAGCGTCGGCTGCGGTTCCACCGCGACGGGCGGCGGCGCCGATGCCACCCGAAACGAGCGGTGATCACCCGTCAACCCGTACTTGGCGATCATCGGCGTCGCCCGCTCGCGCAACTCGTCGCGATAGCTCGCCGGTAGATACGCCCCCCGCCCGTATAGCTGCTGGTACTGGCCAACCAACTCCGGACGCGACCGCGCCAGCCACGCCATGAACCAGCCGCGCGTCGCACCGCGCAGGTGTAGTGCGAACACCGTCGCGCTGGTGGCGCCCGAGGCCGCGATCTGTCCAAGCAACGCGTCGAGGTGCTCGGTCGAATCGGTCAGCATCGGCAGCACCGGGGCAACCATCACGTGACAATCGAGTCCGGCGGCGCGGATCGCCCGGATCAAGTCCAGCCGCGCACGGGGCGTCGGCGTGCCGGGCTCCACGTCCGCGTGCAGGCCGGGATCACCCACCGCCAGGGACACCGCAACGCTGACGTCGACGGTCCGAGCGGCATCGACGATTAGTGCCAGGTCACGCCGCAGCAGCGTGCCCTTGGTGAGGATCGAGAACGGCGTGCCCGAATCAGCAAGTGCGGCAATGATTCCCGGCATCAGGGCGTAGCGCCCCTCGGCCCGCTGGTAGGGATCGGTGTTCGTGCCGAGCGCAACCGTCTCGCGCGTCCACGACCTCCGCGACAGCTCCCTGCGCAACACCTCGGCGACGTTGGTCTTCACCACGACCTGGGTGTCGAAGTCCTCGCCGCTGTCGAAGTCCAGATATTCATGCGTTGGCCTGGCGAAGCAGTACCGACAGGCGTGACTGCAACCGCGATAGGCATTGACGGTGAACCGGAACGGCAGGTTGGTGGCGTTGGGCACCTTGTTGAGGGCTGATTTGCACAACAGTTCATGGAACGTCATGCCCTCGAACTGCGGCGTCCGGACCGATCGCACAAATCCGAGGCGCTGCAGACCGGGCAGAGACCCGTCGTCGACACCGATGCCCTGGCCGTCCCATCGCATGATTTATGCGAACATATGTTCGAATGAAAGTCAATCCACGAGTTTTGACGATTTTTGGTGGGATGAGCAGCGGTTTGTGCAGTAGACTTTGCGGCGGGTGTAAGACACATCCGTTCCTGATGAAAGAAGTAAAACGGTATGGCACAGGGAACTGTGAAATGGTTCAACAGCGAAAAGGGCTTCGGCTTCATCGCCCCCGACGACGGCTCCCCGGATGTCTTCGTCCACTACTCTGAGATCCAAGGCGGCGGCTACCGCTCGCTGGAAGAGGCTCAGCGAGTTCAGTTCGACGTCGGACAAGGTGCGAAGGGCCCACAGGCCACCGGAGTTACCGCGATCTAAGAACTTCACGTTCTAAGGGCTGGCAAGGGAAACCTTGCCAGCCCTTAGTTCGTTGTAGGAGCGGTTTAGCGGCTCGTCACCACTGCCCGAGCTGACACTGCAGGTTGTACGGGGCGTCCTGCTGCACGGCCACCTGACCATCAACGGTGATGTCGCAGTGCGGATTCGGCGCGGCACGGCCACCGTGCGTGGTGCTGCTGACCGTCAGGATCGCCCACTGCGGATCCGCGAGCGTGGTTTCGAACACCCAGGGCTGACCCGCCCCCAGAGTGATCTGTTCCTTCTTCAGGTAGGCGTAGGAGTCGGCGTTGTACGCCTCCTTGCTCGCGGGCTGCGTCACCAGGTAGTAGAGATCGAAGTCCGCATCGCCCGCCGAGGTAAGCGTGTATCGGACCTGGTGCCCGGCTGGCTCGGCGTTCGCCATGGCCGGGCTCACCAGCCCTGCGCCTGCCACCAACGCCGCCACTCCGAGGGCTGCCCCAATCTTGTTCGTTCCTGTTCGCATGACCGTCACATCGCCCGACGGTACCGGATCGTTACGGCGTGCCCCATCGGTCTCCAACGCCGTCGGTCAGAGCTCCAGGAGTACCGTCACCGGACCGTCGTTCACGAGTTCGACGGCCATGTCAGCGCCGAAGACCCCCGTCTCGACATGTGCTCCGAGGTGCCGCAGCGCATCTCCGAAGGCCGTCAGAACCGGTTCGGCGACGGCTCGGGGCGCCGCCGCATTCCACGACGGCCTTCGGCCCTTCACGGTGTTGGCGTAGAGCGTGAACTGACTGACCACCAGGATCGGAGCGTGGGCGTCGGCGGCGGAACGCTCGTGGTCGAGAATCCGCAGTCGCCACATCTTCTCGGCCATCCGGCGGGCGACATCCGCGTCGTCGTCGTGAGTGACGCCGACCAGGGCCAGGAGCCCCTGCCCGGCGGGCGCAATCTCGCCGACCACCGCACCATCCACCAGGACGCGGGCCGAGGTCACCCGTTGCACCAGAACCCGCACGCCCGCCGATGTTGCCATGTGCGTCGGCCGTAGTGGCACACTCCTGGCATGACGGCGCCCGTGGAACCGCGCATCGTCGCAGAGATCGGTGGCCTGGTGATTGCCGAACGTGGGCCGCTCGTCGTCATCGTCGATCGCGGCACAGGGCCGCTGGCGACCGGCGCGTTCGTCCTTGGGGTGCTGGCGTTGGTCTTCGGCGGTTTCGGCGCGGTGAGCCTGATGATCCCGGCGAGCGTGCCCTGGTGCCTCGGCGCCATCTTCCTGGTCGTCGGCATCGCCTTCGCCGGCTTCGCAGTGGCCGCTCTCAGCCGGATCCGCCGGGCGAGGACGCGGCCGCTGAGCGGCTACCGGCCCGTTGCGGTGTTCGACCGTGCCCGTCGGGTGTACGCCGATGCCGATGGCGTCGTGGTGGCGCCGCTCGATCACGTCCGATTCCAGAATCGCATGCAGCTCGCCTCGAGCTCCCCCTCGCTGGTAGCGGTGACTCCAGGCGGTAGCCGGATCATCAAGCGCGGCAACCCGTTCAACGGCGGGATCGGCAATCTGGACGACATCCTGACCGCCGTGGTGTTCAGCCAGCCACGCTGAGCGCTCGCTCGAGCTGTAGGCGTCAGGCCAAGCGGGAGACGATCTCGGCCACGACGGCGTCGGCACCAACGTCGACTTGCTCCCCCGTGCCGAGTTCCTTGACGCCGACGGTTCCCGCCTCGATGTCGCGGTCACCCGCCACCAGCGCGAGCCGCGCGCCCGAACGATCGGCGGCGCGCATCGCGCCCTTGAGTCCACGGTCGCCGTAGGCCAAGTCCACGCGGACACCACAGGCCCGCAGCTCCTTCGCGAGCGTGGCCAGCACCCGCTTGGCCGCGCTCCCGAGTGGCACGCAGTACACGTCGACGCGCGAGGTCTCCCCGACCGACTTGCCCTCGGCCGCAAGTGCCAGCACCGTGCGGTCGACGCCGAGACCGAAGCCGATGCCCGAGAGGTCCTGCCCACCGAGTTGCTTCATCAGACCGTCGTAGCGGCCACCGCCGCCGATGCCCGACTGCGCGCCGAGCCCGTCGTGCACGAACTCGAACGTCGTCTTGGTGTAGTAGTCCAACCCGCGCACCATTCTCGGGTTGATGACGTACGGGACGCCCAACGCGTCCAAATGGGCCCTTACGGTGTCGAAGTGCTGCTGGGCGACGTCGGAGAGGTGATCCAGCATCAGCGGCGCCGCAGCCGTCATCTCGCGCACGTGGGGGCGCTTGTCGTCGAGCACCCGTAGCGGGTTGATTTCGGCGCGACGACGGGTGTCCTCATCAAGGTCGAGGCCAAACAGGAACTCCTGCAACAACTCCCGGTATTGCGGGCGACACGTCTCGTCACCAAGGGAGGTCAGCTCGAGCCGAAACCCTTCGAGCCCGAGCGATCGGAATCCGGCGTCGGCGATGGCGATGACCTCGGCGTCCAGCGCGGGATCGTCCACCCCGATCGCCTCGACGCCGACCTGTTGCAGCTGGCGATACCGTCCCGCCTGCGGCCGCTCGTAGCGGAAGAACGGGCCGGAGTAGCGCAGCTTCACCGGCAACTGTCCGCGGTCGAGGCCGTGTTCGATGACGGCGCGCATCACGCCCGCCGTGCCCTCGGGCCGCAGTGTCACCGACCGCTCGCCGCGGTCGGCGAAGGTGTACATCTCCTTGCTGACCACGTCCGTCGACTCGCCCACACCGCGCGCGAACAACGCGGTGTCCTCGAAGATCGGCAGTTCGACATGGCCGTAGCCGGCGCGGCGAGCAGCGTCGAGCAGTCCGTCACGGACCGCGACGAACTGCGCGGAGTCCGGAGGCAGGTAATCCGGAATGCCCTTGGGCGCCTGAAACTCACTCAACTGTCGAGTCCTTCGAGGAAAGGGTTGGTGCGGCGTTCGGCGCCGATCGTGGACTTCGGGCCATGGCCAGGTAGTACCACGGTGTCGTCATCGAGCACCAACAGTTTTGACACGATCGAGGTGAGCAGGTCGCGGCCGCTGCCGCCATACAGGTCGGTTCGGCCGATCGACTGCTTGAACAGGGTATCCCCGGTGAAGGCCAACTCGGACGGGCCAGAGGCCACCCGGAAGACGACCGACCCGGTGGTATGCCCCGGAGTGTGATCGACGGTGACGGTGAAGCCACCCAGTTCGATCTTGTCGCCGTCGCGGTCGAGTTCGACGACCTGGCGGGGTTCACGGAACATCGTCGACATGGCCAACTGGGCCAGCCGGGGTCCGAACCCCTTGATGGGATCGGTCAGCATGACCCGGTCCTCGGGATGAATGAACGCCGGGCAACCGTAGGTGTCGGCTACCTTCTGGGCCGACCAGATGTGATCGATGTGCCCGTGGGTCAGTAGGACGGCCGCCGGGGTCAGTCGGTTCTCGTCGAGGATCCGACGCAATGGTCCCATCGCCCGTTGGCCAGGGTCGACGATGATGGCGTCGGCGCCCTGCTTGGCCGCCAGCACATAGCAGTTGCATTGCAACATCCCTGCCGGAAACCCCGTGATGAACACGTCGACCAGTTTCCCATCCATCGCATCTCCACCCTATTCAAGGGTCGCGGCACCTCTTCTCAGACATTGCTGGCACACTCGTTGCCGATCACGAATACGAGGAGGACCACGCGGTGCCGACCAACGAACAGCGGCGAGCGACAGCCAAGCGCAAACTGGAGCGGCAGCTGGAACGCCGCGCCGTCCAGGAACGCAGGCGTCGTCTCTTCACCATCATCGGTTCCGCCGCGGGCGTGCTGCTGGTCATCGGCGCCGTCGTCGCGACCGTCATTCTGACCTCGAAGAGTCCCGACACCAACGCGTCGGCCGATACCACCACCTCGACGACCGGCGCGGCACCGACGCAGCCGCCGCCGGGCGGTGCCGCCCTTCCCCCGTTCGTCGCCCCAGCCAACTTGGGCGCCGACTGCGAATACCCGGCGACACCGGGCGAACCCGCCAGCAAGAAGAACAACCCGCCCCATACGGGCAAGGTGCCGACCGAGCCTGCCGAAATCAGCGCCAGCCTGACCACCTCGCAGGGAAACATCGGGCTGCAGCTCGACAACGCCAAGGCGCCGTGCACGGTGAACAGCTTCGCCAGCCTGGCGCAGCAGGGTTACTTCAATGACACTCCCTGCCACCGGCTGACGACGTCACCTGGCCTTTCGGTCCTGCAGTGCGGCGACCCGACCGGCAAGGGCACCGGCGGACCCGGCTACGGCTTCGTCAACGAGTACCCGACCAACCAGTACCAGCCCGACGACCCAGCCCTGCAGTCCCCGGTGGTGTACCCGCGGGGAACGTTGGCCATGGCCAACACGGGAGCGGCCGGATCCAACGGCAGCCAGTTCTTCCTCGTCTTCAAGGATTCGCAGCTGCCGCCGAACTACACCGCGTTCGGCACGATCGACGCGACGGGTCTGGCCACCCTCGACAAGATCGCCGCGGGCGGCGTCGTGCCGGGTGATCGCGGATCAGACGACGGCGCACCGAAGACGTCCGTGCAAATCAAGTCACTCCAGCTGGACTGACGCCGGACCGGGCTGCCGCCGTGACCATCCCGCCTCCCCCGCCGTACGGGGAGTACCCGCCGACACCGCCCGGCCCGGCACCCGGCCCTGGGGGCTACTCGCCGTACTACCCGCCCTACCCGCAGCCGCCGAATACCAACGGCCTGGCGATCGCATCGCTGATTTGCGCATTTCTGTTCTTCCCGCTGGGCATCGTGTTCGGCCACATGTCGCTGTCGCAGATCAGGAAGAACAACGAGGGCGGTCACGGCCTCGCCATCGCCGGGCTGGTGATCAGCTACGTGGTCGCGGTGCTGACCGTGGTGGCCGTCGTCGCCACCGTCGTCTTCGCCAGTTTCCTGGTCCGCATCGCCGAGGACTTCAGCCGGGACCACCCTGGCTCGACCGCCACGGGCCAGCCGCTGCCGAATCAGCCGCTGCCGCCCTTCAAGCCGTCGGCCACCCTCGGCGCAAACTGTCAGTACCCAGCCACGACGGAACCGACCAGCAAGCCGGTCAAGCCGCCGCGGACGGGTCGCGTTCCCACCACGCCCGAGACGGTTGAGGCCACGATCGTCACCAACGACGGCGCGGTCGGCGTCAGCCTCGACAACGGTAAGTCGCCATGCACGGTCAACAACTTCGTCAGCCTGGCTCAGCAGGGTTTCTTCGACAAGACTCCGTGCCACCGGCTCACCACGTCGAGCGCTCTCGGTGTGCTGCAGTGTGGTGACCCGAGTGGTGACGGCACTGGCGGGCCCGGGTATCGATTCCCGAACGAGTACCCGACGAATCAATACCGCCTCGCCGATCCGGCGGTGATGACGCCGGTGGTGTACCCGCGGGGCACCCTCGCGATGGCGAACGCCGGACAGGGCACCAACGGCAGCCAATTCTTCTTGGTCTACAAGGACTCTCAGTTGCCGCCGACGTACACGGTGTTCGGCACGATCGACGCAACGGGCCTGGCCGTCGTCGACAAGATTGCCGCAGGCGGCGTCCAGGACGGCAGCGAGGACGGCAAGCCGGCGACTACCGTCACGATCGAGTCGGTCCGCCTCGACTAGGAATGGATGCGCGGTTGGCCGCGCCGACGATCGCACCCATGAGGCCAGGCACGGCCGCGTCGACCTCGTCGACCCGTAGGCGCTGGTGGGTGTGTCCGTCGATGACCAGCCGCTCCGTGAGGCCCACTTCGCGCAGGACCTTGAAGTGGTGGGCCGCCGTCGACTTGTTGATGCCGTCGTAGAGCAGGGCGCACGGCATCGGCGCTCGGGTGTTCATCAGGCGGCGGATCATCTCGAGGCGGACCGGGTCGGCCAGCGCAACCAGCAACTGCTGCACGCCTGCGACGGGGTTGGTCGGAAAGGCTGGGTCGGGTCCCTGCTCGCCAACCGGCGACGGCGTCACGGTCGTGTCCTCCGTCACCGGCGGTTTGATGTTCATCGAACCGAGCGTACCCTCGAACGGGTTCGATGTCGGTCTAACTCAGTCGGCTAGGGGGGTTCGTGGCAGTGGTCGCAGCAGAACCGCGCGCCGACGAGGCGCAGCGCGGTGCCTACTCCCTGCTGCTGGTCCTGAGCGGCGTGGCCTTGGGCGTATCCGGTCTCCCCGCACCGCTTTACGGCATGTACGAGGAGCAGTGGCACCTCTCACCGCTGGCCACCACGCTGGTCTTCGCCGTCTACGCCGTCGCCGCGCTCGGCGCGGTCCTGGTCTCGGGCAAGGTCTCCGACGTCGTCGGACGCAAACCAGTGCTGCTCGGTGCCCTGGTCGCGATGATCGTCGGGCTCGGCGTGTTCCTGATCGCCGACAACATGGCGATGTTGATGCTCGCGAGGATCATCCACGGTGCCGCCGTCGGCTCGATCGTGGTGGCGGGCGCGGCGGCGCTGCTGGATCTACGCCCCAACCACGGAGTCCGCTCCGGTCAGCTCAGCGGGGTGAGCTTCAACATCGGGATGACGGTCGCGATCGTCGGCTCTGCGCTGCTGGCGCAGTACGCGCCGCATCCGATGCGCACGCCCTACGCGATCGTCGCGGTGATCTGCGCCATCCTCGGCGTCGGCGTCCTCGCCCTTCGGGAACCGCACCAGTCGCGGACCTCCGGGCCCATCCGGATCGCCAGGCCAGCCGTACCCGCCGAGATCCGTGGCGACTTCTGGTTCGCGGCACTCGGCGTGACGGCGTCGTGGTCGGTGCTTGGCGTGCTGCTCTCGCTCTACCCGTCGCTGGCGGCCCAACAGACGCACGTCCACAACCTGGTATTCGGCGGCGCCGTCGTTGGGACGACGGCGTTCTCGGCGGCAATCGCCCAGCTGCTCTCGACCAGGGTTCCCGCCCGCCGGTCCGCGATCGTCGGCGACGTCGGGATGGCGATCGCGCTCGTCCTCACCGTGCCGGTATTGGCAACGCACAGTTGGCCTTTGGTACTCTCTGCGGCGGCAGTGCTCGGCGCGGCGTTCGGTCTCGGCTTCGGCGGCTCGCTGCGACACCTTTCGCACGTCGTTCCGTCCAACCGACGGGGCGAGACGATGTCGGCCTTCTACTTGATCGCCTACACGGCCATGGCGGTGCCGACCATCGTGGCGGGCTGGGCGGCCACCCGCTGGCCGCTGGATGAGGTGTTCCCCTGGTTCGCCTATGCGGTGGCGCTCGCGTGCCTGATCGCGGCGGCCGTCGGGGCGATCACCACACGGAATCGCGGAGAGGGAAGTCAGGCTGCGGACGTCACCCGATAGACGTCGTAGACGCCCTCGACGTTGCGCACCACATTGAGCACGTGGCCGAGGTGCTTGGGGTCGCCCATCTCGAAGGTGAAGCGGCTGATCGCCACCCGGTCGTTCGAGGTCGCGACCGACGCCGAGAGGATGTTGACCTTCTCGTCGGCGAGCACCCGTGTCACGTCGGACAGCAGTCGGTGGCGGTCGAGTGCCTCCACCTGAATCGCGACCAGGAACACCGACGACGGGGACGGTGCCCACTTGACGTCGATGATGCGTTCCGATTGTTGTTGCAACGACGTCGCATTGGTGCAGTCGGTGCGATGCACGCTGACGCCGCCGCCGCGCGTGACGAAACCCATGATGTTGTCGCCTGGCACCGGAGTACAGCACTTCGCCAGCTTGGACAGCACGCCGGGCGCGCCGGGGACGGCCACGCCGACGTCGTCGCTGGTGCGCTGGCGCACCGGCATGGTCGCGGGTGTCGACCGCTCGGCGATCTCGTCCTCGGCCTCGTCGTCGCCACCGAGTTGGGCGAGCAGCCGCTGCACGACGTGACGTGCCGAGACGTGGCCCTCGCCGACGGCGGTGTAGAGCGACGACACGTCGACGTAGCGCAGCTCGCGGGCCAGCGCGGCCATCGACTCGCCGTTCATCAAGCGCTGCAACGGAAGACCACCGCGACGAACCTCGCGGGCGATCGAGTCCTTGCCCGATTCGAGCGCTTCTTCACGCCGTTCCTTGGCGAACCACTGCCGAATCTTGGCCTTGGCCCGCGGCGACACGACGAACGTCTGCCAATCCCGAGACGGGCCCGCGTTCATCGCCTTGGACGTGAAGACCTCGACCACTTCGCCGTTCTCGAGCTTGCGTTCCAGCGCCACCAGACGTCCGTTGACGCGGGCACCGATGCAGCGATGGCCGACCTCGGTGTGCACCGCGTACGCGAAGTCCACCGGGGTCGAACCGGTCGGCAGCGTGACGACGTCGCCCTTGGGTGTGAAGACGAAGATCTCCTGCACCGCAAGGTCGTACCGCAACGATTCGAGGAATTCGCCGGGGTCCGCAGCTTCCCGCTGCCAGTCGAGGAGCTGACGCATCCACGCCATGTCGTCGATCTCGGCGGCGGCATTGTTGGCCGGAATTCCGTTGCGTCCCTTGGCTTCCTTGTAACGCCAGTGCGCCGCGATGCCGTACTCGGCGGTCCGGTGCATGTCGCGAGTGCGGATCTGCACTTCCAGCGGCTTACCCTCTGGGCCGACGACGGTCGTGTGCAGCGACTGGTACACACCGTATCTCGGCTGGGCGATGTAGTCCTTGAACCGGCCCGCCATCGGCTGCCACAGCGAGTGCACCGCACCGACGGCCGCGTAACAGTCCCGGATCTCGTCGCACAGGATCCGGACGCCGACGAGGTCGTGGATCTCGTCGAAGTCACGGCCCTTGACGATCATCTTCTGATAGATCGACCAGTAGTGCTTCGGCCTACCCTCGACGGTCGCATTGATCTTCGAGGTGGTGACGGTGTTGGCAATCTCGGCGCGCACCTTGGCCAGGTAGGTATCCCGCGACGGTGCGCGGTCGGCCACCAGCCGCACGATCTCCTCGTACTTCTTCGGATGCAGGATCGCAAACGACAGGTCCTCGAGCTCCCACTTGACGGTCGCCATGCCCAGCCGGTGGGCAAGTGGAGCAATGACTTCCAGCGTTTCGCGGGCCTTGCGCGCCTGCTTCTCGGGGGGCAGGAAGCGCATGGTGCGCATGTTGTGCAGCCGGTCGGCCACCTTGATGACCAGCACCCGGGGATCGCGCGCCATCGCGATGATCATCTTGCGGATGGTCTCGCCCTCGGCGGCGCTGCCGAGGACCACCTTGTCGAGCTTGGTGACCCCGTCCACCAGGTGGCCGACCTCGACGCCGAAATCGGAGGTCAGCGCTTCCAAGGTGTAGCCGGTGTCCTCCACCGTGTCGTGCAACAGCGCGGCGACGAGCGTCGTGGTGTCCATGCCGAGTTCGGCGAGGATGTTGGCCACCGCCAGCGGATGGGTGATGTAGGGATCGCCCGACCGACGCAACTGGTCGGCGTGCCGCAGCTCGGCCACCTCGTAGGCGCGCTGCAGGAGCGCCAGGTCGGCCTTCGGGTAGACCTCCCTGTGCACTGCCACCAGCGGTTCGAGGACCGGGTTCACCGCACTGCGCTGCGACGTCATCCGCCGGGCAAGTCGGGCTCGCACCCGTCGCGACGCGCTCGACGACGTCTTGTTGTTCTCGGGTGCGACCGCGTCGGGCGCGATGATGGGCATCGGCTGCGTTTGGGTCAACGCATGATCGTCCGCCACGGTGCTCACCTCCTGCCCCACGCCGGTACTCGTCGAGGATATCCCTGCTAGGTCACGTACAGGCTGGTGACCGCAAGGTCTGGCAGCTTTGCCCGGCCGCCGAGAGCGGCCAGTTCCAGCACGACCGCGGTGCCCGTGATCGTCGCGCCGGCCGTCCGCAGCAGCTTGGCGGCCGCGGCCAACGTGCCTCCGGTGGCCAGAACGTCGTCGATCAGCAGAACGCGCAAGCCCGCCAGTTCCATCCCGTCGGCCGGAATCTCCAGCGTCGCAGCGCCGTATTCCAGGTCGTAGGTCTCGCTGTGCACCGGGGGCGGCAGTTTGCCTCCCTTGCGCACCGCGAGCACACCCGTGCCGAGCCGGGTCGCGACGGCCGCTCCCAGCAGAAAGCCGCGGGCATCGATACCGGCCACCAGGTCCACGTCATCGGCGACCGCGGCGAGCGCGTCGGTCACGACCGCGAGACCCCGCGCGTCGGCGAGCACCGGAGTGAGGTCCTTGAACTGGATGCCGGGTTCCGGGAAGTCCGGCACCTCGCGCATCAACGATTCGATCACCGCAGCCACGTCGGTGATCTGACCCGGGTCGCTCATCGGGCCAGCGTCCAACGGTCCATGTTCCACCCTGCACCCCATCGCGTCGGATTGCCGTTGACGGCCGTCATCTTCGTCGATACGAGCAGAGTTCGCTGCTGACGGTAGAGCGGAAGGGTGGGCATGTCGCCCCACAGTACGGGTGCACCCTGACCCAACAGACGGGCGAGCTCCTTCGGATCCGACGTGACGGCCAGCGCGCCGATGACACCGTCGACCTGCTCGTTGGCATAGCCGGACAGGTTGTTGCCGTTGCCGCTGTACAGATCGTAGGCGTCCATCGCCGACGATCCCGTCGACCCACTGCCTGCCGCACCGCCCGTGCTTGCGAGGAGTACGTCGATCTGATTGTCGCGCAAGGCTTGTGGGCCGACCGTATCCGCCGCCGCGTCCTGAACGGTGATGCCCGCAGGCGCACACGCCCTGGCGATGGCGCCGACGGTGGCGGCCAGCCGCGCGTTGGGGCTCTGATAACCGATGCGGACGACCAAGGGCGCACCACCGATGGCGTCCCGCGCGGCCGCCGGGTTGGATGTGCCGTACTGGCCACGTTCTGCCGCACTCTCGGCGGCGGTGATCGAATCCTCCGCGGTCGGGTTCAGCCGACTGTTCGCGATCGGCACCTCCGCGTTCTGCGCGATCTGATCCCGCGGCGTGCACAGCGCCACCGCACGTCGCGCCGCCGGATCCAGCAGCGGCCCGCTCGGCGCGAAGATGAGTTGCTCGATGCCTGCCGACGGG
This sequence comes from Mycobacterium sp., assembly GCF_032161845.1. Classification (GTDB taxonomy): domain Bacteria; phylum Actinomycetota; class Actinomycetes; order Mycobacteriales; family Mycobacteriaceae; genus Mycobacterium. The sequence goes on along the minus strand of NZ_JAVRQA010000526.1, from coordinate 34,995 downwards.
CTGTCGGACCGCACGTAGTCGTCGGAGTGGGTCAGCGATCCCGACGAGCCTGCGGCGATGTCGACGACGTCGTAGTCACCCGCATTCAGGCGCTCCTGCACGTCGGCGCCACGCGGCCACACGGTGATCCTTTCGGTGACGGGCTTGGTTCCCCACCACTTGTCATTGGCCACCAGCACGACGGCGCCGTCGTTACTCACCGAGCTCAGCTTGTACGGCCCCGACGACGGGAAGCGCTTCAGATCCAGATCGGGGGTGAGGTTCCAGGTGGTGTTCCACAGTTGCGCGATGCGCCCGATCGTGGGCAGATCACCGGCCTGAAGGGCCGCGGTGACCGCGCCATCCCCCGCGCCGAGTTCGTCGGCAATGACGTGCGACGGCATCATCGTCGTCGCGGCGAACAACTGGCCGAAGTCGACGAACCCACGATCCTGGGCGAACGACACCCTGGCCTTCTTCTGCCCCGGTGCACAGTCGACGCCTGCCACGTCACCGTAGCCAGCCCGGCTCGCGGCATCGAACCCCGGGAATCGACCGGACTGCGCCGCCCACGCCAGCACCATGTCGTCACAGGTGACCGGTTTCCCATCCGAATACACGGCGTCGTCGCTGATGACGTAGTCCAACACCAGCGGCGCGCGACCGACCACGGAGATGGTGCCGAAGTCGCGGTCTCCGACGATCTGCCCTTCCGGGCCGTGGTAGTTGAAGCCCGTCAACACGCGTGCGAACGCCTGCGGACCTGCCGACGAGGCGCCGACCACGGTCGTGGTGTTGTAGGTGACCAACGTCCCGTCGACGGCGTAGTTGATCTCGCCGGCGGGTCCGTCCGCGCACGCGGACACACCGAGAATGCCGACCAGGGAAGCCACTGCCGCCAGGATTGCGGCCCCGCGGGGGCGGGCAATCATCGAGGCTTACCGCCTGGTGTTCCGCTTACCCGACGGCCTACCGGTGGGACGGCTCGGCTTCGCACCCACTATCGGCTTGTCCGGAGCCGGAGTGGCCGCGACCGATACCTTCTCTGGTTCGGCAGCGGTCGCCGAGTCCGTCGTAGAGCTCGAGGCCTTCGCCGACGAACCCTTGCGCCGGTTGTTGACGCGACGGGTGTGGGTCCGCACCAGCTCGGTGCGCTCCCGCATGGCCACCAGCAGTGGCGTGGCGAAGAAGATCGACGAGTACGTACCGACGATGACGCCGACGAGTTGCACGATGGCGAGATCCTGCAGTGTGCCGACACCGAGCAGCCAGACGGCGACCACGATCAACGCGAGGATCGGCAGCACCGAGATCAGGCTGGTGTTGATGGATCGCATGAAGGTCTGGTTGATCGCCAGGTTGGCCTGTTCGGCGAACGTCCTTCGGGTGGTGTGCTCGAACCCGTGGACGTTCTCCTCGACCTTGTCGAACACGATGACCGTGTCGTACAGCGAGAAGCCCAGAATCGTCAACAGACCGATCACCGTGGCAGGCGTGACCTCGAACCCGACGAGTGAGTACACCCCAGCGGTGGTGACGAGGTCGAACACCAGCGCAGCCAGGGCGGCGACCGCCATGTACCGCTCATACCGCACCGCGATGTACGCGGCGACGAGCACCAGGAACACCGCCAGCGCGATGAGCGCCTTCTGGGTGATCTGGCCGCCCCACGTCTCCGACACCTTCGAGTCGCTGATCGCGGCCTTGGCCGGCTGACCGTCGGACCCCTTGGGCTGGAAGGCGTCGAACAAACCCGTCCGGAGCTTCTCGATGTCGGGTTCGCTCAGCGTCTCGGCACGGATCTGGATCGTCGCCGAACCGCCGTTGCCGACCTGCACGACGGATTCCGGCGCCTTCCCGAGGGTCTTGCTGAAGACGTCCTCCGCCTGCTGCGTCGTTACCTGACCCTGGGCTCCGGCGGCCGGCAGCGACACCTTGGTGCCACCCTCGAAGTCGATGCCGAAGGTGAAGCCGCGCAGGATGATGCTGATGAGCGCGATCGCGAAGATCGCGGCGCTGATGCCGAACCACAGCTTGCGCTTGCCGACGACGTCGAACGCGCCGGTGCCCGTGTAAAGGCGGACGAAGAAGCCGTGCCGGGGCGCCGCGGAGACGGCGGTACCCAGTTCCTCGGCAGCCGACGCATCGTCGAGCTCGAGTGCCTGAGCCTCGTCCGACACGTCATCGACGTCGTCATTGGACTGGTGCTTGGCCATGTCGCTAACTCCCTCCCGCTGATGTGGCGGCGGCCCGGCGTTCGCGCGCAATCTGCTGCACCGCACCGAGACCGTTGAATGCCGGCTTGGACAACATCGTCGACTTGGACGACAGGTACACCAGCGGCCACGTCACCAGGAACACCACGACCACGTCGAGGATGGTGGTCAAGCCCAAGGTGAACGCGAAGCCCTTCACCTGCCCGATGGCCAGGACGTACAGCACCGCGGCGGATAGGAAGCTCACCGCGTTGCCTGACAGGATCGTCTTGCGCGCCCGTGCCCAACCTCGCGGCACCGCGGACCGGAAGGACCGTCCCTCCCGGATCTCGTCCTTGATGCGCTCGAAGAACACCACGAACGAGTCTGCGGTGGTGCCGATGCCGATGATCAGACCGGCGATGCCCGCCAGGTCGAGGGTGTAACCGATGTATCTGCCGAGCAGCACCAGGATCGCGAAGACCATCGCACCCGAGGCCACCAGCGACAGCGCCGTCAGGAGGCCGAGCACGCGATAGTAGAGCAGCGAGTACACCAGAACCAGCGCCAAACCGATCCCGCCCGCGATCAGGCCTGCCCTAAGCGACGTCAAACCCAGTGTGGCAGAAACCGTTTCAGCTTCCGAGGATTCGAACGACAAAGGCAGCGAGCCGTACTTCAGCACGTTGGCGAGTTCACGGGCCGAGTCCTGGGTGAACTGACCGGTGACCTGCGTGCGGCCGCCGGGAATCGCCTCGTTGATCTGGGGGGCACTCACCACCTGCGAGTCGAGGGTGAAGGCCGTCTGCGTGCCCACGTTGGCGGCGGTGAAGTTCGCCCAGATGTCGGCGCCCTCGCTCTTGAACTGCAGGTCGACGACGTACTCGCCGCGCTGCTGATCGAGACCCGAAGACGCACTTTCGATCTGCTCACCGCTGATGATCGACTTGTCGAGCAGATACACCTGCTTGTGGTCCTGCGAACAGGTGACCAGTGGCAGGTTCGGATCGTCGTTGCCCGCCAGCACGTCCTCGTCGTTGCAGCGGGTGGCCTGGAACTGCAAGGCCAAGATCTGGATCTGCTGATCGGCACTCTGGCGGAGCGCCTTCTCGTCGGAGATGCGCTGCGCCAGATCGGCCCGCGGGTTGGGCGGACCGGGGGCGGGGGCCGGTGCGGGACCAGGCGCGGGCGCTGGGGTCGGCGCGGGCGTCGGGGTCGGTGCCGGCTCCTCGGGATAGGGCCGCGGCTGCGGAGCAGGCGCTTCGGGAGCTGGACTCCCGGCAGCGGGCGGCGCAGGAGGCAGCGGCATCCCGGGGGGCGCACCAGGTGATCCGGGCACTCCGGGTACGCCTGGCATTCCGCCAGGGGCGCCGGGAACTCCGGGTGGCGCGCCGGCGGGCCCCTGCCCCGGAGGAGGCTGCGGGGCACCTGCCGGGATGGAGTGAATCACGGGCCGGATGTAGAGCCGTGCCGTCTGTCCGAGGTTGCGCGCCTCGTTGCCGTCATTGCCGGGCACCGTGATGACGAGGTTGTCGCCGTCGACCACGACCTCCGAGCCCGAGACGCCGAGCCCGTCGACTCGGGAGCTGATGATCTCCTGCGCCTGAGCCAGGGATTCACGGGTGGGAGGTGAGCCGTCCGGGGTGCGGGCGGTGAGGGTGACCCGGGTGCCACCCTGCAAGTCGATGCCCAGCTTGGGCTTGGCTTGCTTGTCTCCGGTCAAGAACACCAGCAGGTAGGCGCCGATGAGTAGAACCAGAAAAAGCGTCAGGTAGCGGTAGGGATGCACCGGCGCCGAAGGCGATGCCACGTTCTTGGTTCTCCTCAGATCGGTACGTCAACCCGCAAAGAGTACGGGGTTGCGCTGTGTGCCCCGCCGTCAGTCTTTGGTGAGCCGGTCCGGGTCGGCCTTGACCTCGGTCCCGGTGCTCGGAGAGTCGAGTTCCTGCGCCGTCGAAGCCTCGTCGGCGTCGTCCTCGTATTCGTCGTCGTCGAGGTCCTCATCGTCGGACACGACTTCCTTGACGGCCACCTTGAGCATGGTGACGACGACGCCAGGTGCCAGCTCGACGTCGACCTTCGAGTCAGCGACGTCGGTGATGGTGCCGAAGAGGCCCGCGGTCGTCATGATCTCGTCGCCGACGGCCAGTGAGTCGTGCAGATTGATCGTCGCCTGCATGGCCTTCTTCTGACGCCGAGACGCGAAGAACATGAACGCGCCCATGATCACGAGCAGGGGTACGAAGATGGCGAGATCCATGGCAACTCTGACTTTCGTATCGTTATTTCGGTGATGACGCCCCGGGCCGGATGCGGTCGCTCGGGGGTCTCGTCTCCGGACCAGTGTGCCATCACTGCGGCTGATCGCCGACCGGCCCCACCTCGAAGTCAAGGCCGTTAGCATCACTAATCGCTTGGTAGGCCACGGGCCCGTGGGCGTCGCCCCGGCCCGCAACGACGACCGCGACCGAAAGCGTAGGGGATCTGGCTGCGCAGGTTCGTAATCCGCCGTCTTGCCGCCTCAAGCCGACGTTTCCGTTCGCCTCGCCTGCCGCGGCGACTAGGCTCTGACGGGACGTTCCGGCGCCCTCTTCCCCGCTTCCTCTCCTCTTCCACGGCCAACCCTTCGCAGGAGTCACGACGTGAGCACCATCGAACAAAGCCGCCATCTCGCCACCGCGATCCCCGGCCCCAAGTCCTCGGCGCTGATCGCCCGCAAGACAGGCGCAGTCGCACGCGGCGTCGGCAACACCATGCAGGTCTACGCGGCGCGCGCAGGCGGCGGCATCGTCGAGGACGTCGACGGCAACCGACTCATCGACCTAGGCTCCGGCATCGCGGTCACCACGATCGGCAACGCCTCGCCCCGTGTCGTCGAGGCGGTCTCGGCGCAGGTGGCCGAGTTCACCCATACCTGCTTCATGGTGACCCCGTATGAGGGCTACGTCGCGGTCTGCGAGCACCTGAACCGCCTCACTCCGATCAAGGGTGAGACCCGGTCGGCCCTGTTCAACTCGGGGTCCGAGGCCGTCGAGAACGCCATCAAGATTGCCCGCACCTTCACCCGCAAGCAGGCGGTCGTCGCGTTCGACCACGCGTACCACGGTCGCACCAACCTCACGATGGCCCTGACCGCCAAGTCGATGCCCTACAAGCACGGTTTCGGACCGTTCGCGCCCGAGGTCTACCGCGCACCGATGTCCTATCCGTTCCGCGACGCGGAATTCGGAAAGGAACTCGCCACCGACGGTGAGCTGGCCGCCAAGCGGGCGCTGAGCGTGATCGACAAGCAGGTGGGCGCCGACAACCTGGCCGCCGTGATCATCGAACCGGTCCAGGGTGAGGGCGGGTTCATCGTTCCCGCCGAGGGCTTCCTTCCGACTCTGCTCGATTGGTGCCGCAAGAACGGCGTGGTCTTCATCGCCGACGAAGTGCAGTCCGGGTTCGCCCGCACGGGTGCGATGTTCGCGTGTGAGCACGACGGCATCGATCCCGACCTCATCGTCACCGCCAAGGGCATCGCCGACGGGTTGCCATTGGCCGGAGTGACGGGCCGCGCCGAGATCATGGACGCGCCCCACGTCGGCGGGCTGGGCGGAACCTACGGCGGAAACCCGATCGCGTGCGCGGCGGCTCTGGCGACCATCGAAACCATCGAGGCCGACGGCATGGTGGCCCGCGCTCGCGAGATCGAGTCGTTCATGAAGGAGCGGCTTGGCCGACTTCAGGCCGACGACGACCGCATTGGCGACGTCCGCGGCCGCGGTGCCATGATCGCGGTCGAGTTGGTCAAGTCCGGCACCACCGAACCCGATGCCGACCTGACGAAGGCGCTGTGCGCGGGCGCACACGCCGCGGGCGTAATCGTGTTGTCCTGCGGCACCTTTGGCAACGTGCTCCGGTTCCTCCCCCCGCTGACCATCAGCGACGAACTCCTCGAAGAGGGCCTCGACGTTCTCGCCCTGGTCCTCAAGGATCTCTAGCGGTGGTGAACCGCTAGCGACTCACGGGGGTGCGGGTGTCGCGACGGCTGCGCAGTGGGTTGCGCCACGTCCGCCGCGGGCGCTCCTCCTCCAACGTCTGCTGATCCGCCGGTTGCTCGTGGGCCGGCCCGGTGCCGGGTTCGGCCACCACACCGGTCCGACCCTCGACCACGTCGCCGTCGCGTTGGGTCGTCACCGTGCGCTGGGCATAGTCGACGTCGCGCACGCTACGCACCGACAGGCGGCCGAGTGCCATCGCGCCGAAGAAGAGGATCACCGCACCAAGGCCATAGAAGTAGGTGAGCTCTAGCCACGCCGCCTTCGTATCGGTGCCCGCAACGGGGCGACCGATCTCGCCGATGGTCAGCGTCGTGGCCATCACGCGACCCACGACGAACCATGCACCCGCGATGACGCTGAGCCATCCGCCGAGCATCCCCGTCGCCCGATTGCGAGAGCGCACTAGAAGAAGTCCCCCGATGATCGCGACGACCCCCGGCAGGACCTCCAGCCAACCCCTCGTTGCACTCCAGTTCGAGCCCTGATCCGGGTTGTACGCGAAGTCGAACATCGGCCCGAGGAACGGGACCAATGCACCCCACGCGCCCAGCAGAATCACCAGGAACCCACTCGCCGCGCCGCGACTGCGCGAAATGCGCATCCGGCCGCCGCCACCGCGTTCATCCGAAACGACTCGAGTCATCGAAAGCCTCCTCATTCGCTCGACGCATACCCAGGATCGGGATGGCCCTAACGCCGCACCGCTGGAAATCCCGCGCGAATCCCGTCGGCAGCTACTCGACGTTGGCGATGCTCAAGGACGTAGCTCCGGCCAAGGAGCCACTGCAAATATTCGATGTAGGCGATCCGCTTGGCAATGTCAGATCATCGCCAGCTGCTCGGACAGCAACGCTTACGGTTCGATCTCCTCGCCCGAACCGACGACCGCGATCGAAGGCTTGACAGGGAGTGCACCGCCGAACCCGACCCTGCCAGCAATACGTCGAAGGAACTCGTGCCGACCCCGAGCAAACTGTTTGAGGTTCTTGTACGATCCGACCCAAGGGGAGTTTCGTCACGCGCCAGATCACGCTCTGGCGGCATTGGCACACGAACGGCAAGGGCAAACGCGCAAAGTGGAGTGGATTCGCCGTTGGTGGCGACAGCCCGATCACTATCAATGGCTGTCTGCGTACCTTGCCGTCCGCAACCTTCAGCGTTTCACCAGATACATGATGGCGGCCATCGTCGTCGCTCTGGGTTTGGTGCCGGTGCTGATGCTGTTCACTCCCGCCGGCCCGCACGGGCCGGCGGGACGCGCATTGTCGGTGGTGATCGCGGCTCTTTGCGCGGTCATGGCGCTGCTGTGGCTGATCAAATGGCCAACGCGCGATCAGTCGGCCACCTTCGTCGTCGTCGCCAATCTCTCGATCACCACCTCCTGCCTCGTCGACGCGTCGCCAAGCATGGGCATTCAGGGCTGTACCGCCTTCGCAGCCCTCGCCGGCTACGTGGCGTTGTTCCACACCAGCCGGTACTTGGCGGTCACGCTGGCAACTGCCATGGGCACCGCGCTGGTGTGTGCCGTGGCGATCGCCGCCGGTGACCTCGCGCTGGCGGTGAGCAATTTGCTGATCCTCGTCGTCGGCATTCTCGCGGTGCCGTTCTGCGTGCAGGTGCTGGTTCACACCCTGGGAATCGATGCGTTGAAGTCGGACATCGATCCCCTGACGGATCTGCCCAACCGGCGGGCGTTCCAACGATCCGTGCGCATCCTGGCCGCCGAGTCGAGTCGGGACAGCACCGCCCACCTGTCGGTCGTGATGGTCGATCTCGACGACTTCAAGCGGATCAACGACACCGCTGGACACGCGGCTGGCGATCAGACGCTGGTCGCGGTCGGCTCGATCCTTCGCCACATCCGCCGAGGCGACTCCGTCGTCGCGCGAGTCGGCGGCGAAGAGTTCGTGGTCGCACTCTCCGGTGACCGCAGGGACGCCATCGGATTGGCCGAGCGAATCCGACGCGACATCGCCCAGGCTCCGTCGCGGGTGACCGCCAGCATCGGCGTGGCGAGCGCATCGCTCTTTCGAGTGGTCGGTCGCGAAATCCCCAACCACGTCGACTCGTTGGTCGAGTCTGCGGACCGGGCGATGTATCGGGCGAAGCGTTCGGGCGGCGATCGCGTGTACGTGGTCGGGCGCCCCAGTGAGAGCTACGTCGAGAAGCCGATCGCAAGCAACACCACGGCCACCAACGGGAAGACGCCCTGGACCACGGCGGATCGCGCCTTGTCCGGGGCCGAGGCCAAGAGCACCGCGGCAGCAGCCAGCATGGATCCGACTCCGGCGAAGAGCAAGGCGGCGCCGACGCGGGTGCCGCCCGAGATCGTGAACGCGATACCGACCGCCGTCACCACCGCCAAGAACAGGTTGTAGAAGCCCTGGTTGAACGCCATGAGCTTGGTGGTCTCGGCTTCCTCGGGTGTGGTGCCGAACGTCGCGCGGGTCCGCGCAGACGTCCACTGGAACGACTCGAGTATCCAGATGTAGACGTGCAGAACGGCAGCCAGCGCCGCGAAGATCACACCGGCAGTAGTCATTTCGCGTTTCCCATTCCGTCAGCTACTCGAACAGATCCTGTTGCCCCAGGCCCGTCACACCGGGGGGCGGCGTCATGCCCAGATGTGTCCATGCCTGGCCAGTGGCCACCCGGCCACGCGGGGTGCGGGCGATCATGCCAGCCCGCACCAGGAAAGGTTCGCACACCTCTTCGACGGTCGTTGCCTCTTCGCCAACGGCCACCGCGAGCGTCGACACCCCGACGGGACCACCGCCGAAACTGCGGGTCAGTGCCAAGAGCACGGCGCGGTCGAGGCGGTCCAGCCCAAGCTCGTCGACGTCGTAGACCGCCAATGCGGCCTTTGCGATGTCGCGCGTGATGACGCCGTCCGCGCGCACCTCGGCGTAGTCGCGGACCCGACGCAGCAGCCGGTTGGCGATGCGTGGCGTTCCACGCGAGCGCCGCGCGATCTCGGTGGCGGCATCCGCTCCGACCTCGATGCCAAGAATTCCCGCCGAGCGGGCCAGGACCCGTTCCAGTTCGGCGGGTTCGTAGAAGTCCATGTGGGCGGTGAACCCGAAGCGGTCGCGGAGCGGGCCCGTCAGGGCACCCGACCTGGTGGTTGCGCCGACCAGGGTGAACGGCGCGACCTCCAGCGGAATCGACGTCGCCCCAGGGCCCTTTCCCACCACGACGTCCACGCGGAAGTCCTCCATGGCGAGGTACAGCATCTCCTCGGCAGGTCTGGCGATCCGGTGGATCTCGTCGATGAACAAAACGTCGTGCTCGACCAAGTTGGACAGCATGGCGGCAAGGTCGCCGGCACGTTCGAGGGCCGGCCCCGAGGTGAGGCGTAGCGAGGTTCCGAGTTCGGCGGCGATGATCATGGCCAGCGAGGTCTTGCCGAGGCCAGGGGGGCCGGACAGCAGAATGTGATCCGGGGTACCTCCGCGATTCTTGGCGCCCTCGAGGACCAGCTGAAGCTGTTCGCGCACCCGCGGTTGGCCGATGAACTCCTTGAGCGTGCGGGGTCGCAGGCTGGCGTCGACATCGCCCTCACCCACCGTCAGTGCGGCCGACACCTCGCGATCGGTGGTGTCTTCGTGTTCGTCCTCGTCGAAGCGGCCCACGTCCTACTTCTTCCCGAGCATCGACAGGGCCGCCCGCAACGCACTCGACGTCGTCGCCACCGTGTCCCCCGTGTCCTCCGCGAGTACCTTGTCGGTGGCCTCCTCGGCCTGCTTGACCGCAAAACCAAGTCCCACTAGGGCTTCCACGACCAGACCGCGAACGGCGTGCCCACCGGCTTCGATCTTGCCGCCGGCCGACACGACGGTCCCGATCTTGTCCCTCAGTTCCAGCACCATGCGCTCGGCCCCACGCTTGCCGATGCCGGGCACGCGGGTGAGCGCGGTGAGATCGCCGTCCGCCAGCGCCTGCCGAAGGGTCTGGGCGTCGTACACGGCGAGGGTGGCCAGCCCGATCTTCGGGCCGACGCCGGAGACGGAGAGCAGGGTCATGAAGAGGTCGCGCGATTCGGCATCGGCGAACCCGTACAGCGTCATCGAGTCTTCGCGGACGATCATCGCGGTGATGAGCCTGGCCTCGGTGCCGCGTCGCAGCGTGGCCAACGTCGTCGGCGTGGTCAAGACCTTGTAGCCGACGCCCGCCGCCTCGATGACGGCGTGATCGAGGGCTATGTCGAGGACCTCACCGCGGACCGACGCGATCATGTGGCCGCCTTCAGCTTGGCCTTGTACTTGCGGCGCTGCTCGGCGGCCATCGCCTCGGCTTCGGCCATCCGGGCGATCATCGGGGCCCGCCAGCAGTGACAGATCGCCAGCGCCAACGCGTCCGCTGCGTCGGCGGGTGTCGGTTTGGTCTGTAGCCCAAGGATTCTGGTGACCATCTCGGTGACCTGGGCCTTGTCGGCGCGTCCGTTGCCCGTGACGGCCGCCTTCACCTCGCTGGGCGTGTGGAAGTGCACGTCGATGTCGCGTCTGGCGGCGGCGAGGGCGATGACACCACCTGCCTGCGCGGTACCCATCGCCGTGTTCGCGTTCTGATTGGCGAACACCCGCTCGATCGCAAGAACGTCCGGGCAGTGGGTGTCCAACCAGTGCTCGACCGTGTCGCTGATGGTCAACAGCCGCTTGTGCAGCGGCTGATCCGACGGAGTGCGGACGACGTCGACGTCCAGCGCGATCACCTGACGACCGTGGCCGCTCTCGATGACGGACAATCCGCATCGCGTCAGCCCAGGGTCGACGCCCATCACCCGCACTGCGACTTCCTCACCACGAAAGCTCCCGACTCCCGAACAACTGTTCGATACCTTAGTCGGCCACGGCGACGCCGTCGGGTAGGGACACGCCTTGGGTCAGCCACGCGTCGCGATAACTTGGAAGGGTGACCGTTCTCGACTCTCCCATTCCGCGCTTCCATCTCGCGATTCCCGTCGACGATCTCGATGCCGCACGCCACTTCTACGGCACCGTCCTGAATCTTCCCAAGGGCCGCAGCGCGGATTCGTGGGTCGACTGGGATCTGCAAGGGCATCAGCTCGTCACCCACCTCGCCCCCGGCGGCTCGGCACGCTCCCACAACCCCGTCGACGGCCACGACGTGCCGGTGCCGCATTTCGGCCTGCTGCTGTCGGTCGCCGAGTTCCACCGACTCGCCGAGCGACTGCGCGCCAACCGCACCGAGTTCGTCATCGACCCGTACCTGCGCTTCGAAGGGCAGGCTGGTGAACAGTGGACGATGTTCCTGCGGGATCCCGCGGGAAATGCCTTGGAGTTCAAGGCCTTCGCCGACGACTCGCAGGTCTTCGCGGCGGAAGGGAACCAATGATGCGCGTCGTCGTCGCAGGCGGACACGGGAAGATCGCCCTCATCCTGGAGAGGCTGCTCGCCGATCGCGGCGATTCGGTGGCAGGCCTGATCCGCAACCCGGGGCAGAGTGACGATCTTCGGCGCGCCGGTGCCGAGCCCGTCGTCCTCGATCTGGAGAACGCAGGAGTCGACGAGCTCACCGATCTCCTGCGCGGTGCGGACGCGGTGGTCTTTGCGGCGGGCGCGGGCCCTGGCAGCGGGATCGACAGGAAGTCGACGGTCGACCGGGATGCCGCCATTCTCTTGGCCGATGCCGCCGAGGCTGCGGGAGTGCGCCGTTACCTGATGGTCTCCGCCATTGGTGCCGACGACCGGCCGCTCGACGAGGCGGGCGACCCCGTCTTCGCCGCATATCTGGCAGCCAAGGCGGCGGCCGACGACGCGGTGCGGTCCAGGGGTGGTCTGGATTCGACGATCGTGCGGCCGGGCTTGCTGACCGACGAAGTGGGCACGGGTCTGGTGCGCGTCGCCGAGTCGACTGGGCGCGGGAGCATTCCGCGCACCGACGTGGCGGCGATGCTGGCCGCACTGCTCGATGCACCGGCGACCGCCGGTGTCACGTTCGAGCTGATCTCCGGCGAGACGCCCATCACGGATGCGGTGTCCGCGCTGGGGAGTTGAGCCGCTCAGTCCTCGTCGAGTTGAGCCGCGACCTCGTCGGAGATTTCGACGTTGGTCCAGACGTCCTGCACGTCATCGCTGTCTTCGAGCGCGTCGACGAGCTTGAGCAGCTTGCGCGCACCCTCGACGTCCACGGGCACCGACACCGACGGTTGGAAGGCGGCCTCGGCCGACTCGTAGTCGATGCCCGCGTCCTGCAGCGCCGTGCGGACGGCCACCAGGTCGGTGGGTTCGGACACGACCTCGAAGCTGTCACCAAGGTCGTTGACGTCCTCCGCCCCGGCCTCGAGCACCGCGGTGAGCACGTCGTCCTCGGAAAGACCGTTCTTCTCCAGCGTGACCACACCCTTGCGGGTGAACAGGTAGGACACCGAGCCAGGATCGGCCATGTTGCCGCCGTTGCGCGTCATCGCGATGCGCACCTCGCTGGCCGCGCGGTTGCGATTGTCGGTGAGGCACTCGATCAGCACTGCGATGCCGTTGGGCCCGTAGCCCTCATAGGTGATGGGCTGCCAGTCGGCGCCGCCCGCCTCTTCGCCGCCTCCGCGCTTGCGGGCGCGTTCGATGTTGTCGTTGGGTACCGAGGTCTTCTTGGCCTTCTGGATGGCGTCGTACAACGTCGGATTTCCCGACGGGTCACCGCCGCCGGTCCTGGCCGCCACTTCGATGTTCTTGATCAGCCGCGCGAATTCCTTGCCGCGGCGCGCGTCTTTGACGGCCTTCTGATGCTTGGTGGTGGCCCACTTGGAATGGCCGCTCATTGAATAGAACCTCTTTCTTGCCTGAACTGCGCTTGACGAGTCTACGTGGCGGTTGGTCCAACCCGAGGTCACCCTCGACCAACCCCCCGCGATCTCGGCGCGTTGGGCCGCGGTGAGCGCGGCTGAACGCGCCCAAACCGCTAGAGGGAGTCGACGAACAGGTGGTGCACGCGACGGTCGCCGGTCATCTCGGGGTGGAACGCCGTCGCCAACGTCCGGCCCTGCCGCACCGCGACCGGATGTCCGGCGGCACGCGCCAACACCTCGACCGACGGGCCAACGCGCTCGACCCACGGCGCCCGGATGAACACGGCATGCATGGGTCCGTCGAGCCCCTCGAACGCGAGATCACCTTCGAACGAGTCGACCTGCCTGCCAAAGGCATTGCGCCGCACGGTCATGTCGATCGCCCCGAGCGGCAGTGCTTCGCGGCCAGGCACGCCGGCGTCGGCGATCTCGGTCGCCAGCAGGATCATCCCCGCACACGACCCGTAGGCGGGCATCCCATCGGCCAGCCGCGCGCGCAGCGGCTCCAACAGTTCGAATTCGCGCAGCAGCTTGCTCATCGTCGTCGACTCGCCACCGGGAATCACCAGGGCGTCGACGGAGTCCAATTCGGCACGCCGACGGACGGTGACGGCCTCGGCACCGGCTTCCGCCAACGCCGCCAGATGCTCTCGGGTATCTCCTTGCAGCGCAAGGACACCGACGCGCGCCGTCACGTGGTGGGCGGTGTGAAGTCGCGGTTGTATCGGGTCAGCCCCTCCTGCATGACCGACGCGACCATTTCGCCGTACCGATTGAAGAGCTTGCCCTCGGTCAGTGACCGCCCCCCGCACGCCGATGGCGAGGACTGGTCATACAGCAGCCACTCATCGGCGCGGAACGGGCGCATGAACCACATGGCGTGATCCAGCGACGCCACCATCAGGTGCTTGCGCTCGTCGGGGTGATTGACTTGCGCCGACCCCAGCAGCGTCAGGTCGCTCAGGTAGGCCAGTGCGCAGATGTGCAGCACGGGATCGTCGGGCAGCGGATCCTTGTGGCGGAACCACACCTGTTGCTGCGCCGCCTTGCCCGGCAGGATCGCCACCTTGTCACGCGGGACGATGCGGACGTCCCATTCCGCGAACTGGGCGAACCCGGCTTCGTCGAAGGCACCGCCGGAGCGAAAGCCGGGCAGGTCGTCGGGCGGGGGCGCCGCGGGCATGGCGTCCTGATGTTCGATGCCGCTCTGATCGGTCTGGAACGACGCCGACATGGAGAAGATCGTCTCGCCGTGCTGTACCGCATTCACCCGCCGCGTCGCGAACGAGCCGCCGTCCCGCAACCGCTCCACCAGGTAGACCGTCGGCGTCCTGGCATCGCCTGGCCGCAGGAAGTAGCCGTGCAACGAGTGCACCTGGTACTTCGGGTCCACCGTGCGGACCGCAGAGACCAGTGACTGGCCTGCCACGTGGCCGCCGAAGGTGCGCTGCAGAAAACCCGATTCGGGGCTGAACACACCACCGCGGTAGATGTTGACCTCGAGCTGCTCGAGACCGAGGATCTCTTCGATCGACACTGAGGAGCTACCAGCCGCGTTCCGCGAGCCGGTGAGGCTGCGCGATGTCCTCCACGTTGATGCCGACCATCGCCTCGCCAAGTCCCCGCGACACCTTCGCCAGCACGTCGGGGTCGTCATAGAAGGAGGTGGCCTTCACGATCGCGGCCGCCCGAGCGGCCGGATCACCCGACTTGAAGATGCCGGAGCCGACGAAGACACCCTCGGCGCCCAGCTGCATCATCATCGCGGCGTCGGCCGGGGTGGCGATGCCGCCAGCGGTGAACAACGTCACGGGCAACTTGCCGGCCCGCGCCACCTCGACGACCAACTCGTAGGGTGCCTGCAGTTCCTTTGCCGCGACGAACAACTCGTCGGACGACAGCGAGGTCAACCGACGGATCTCGCCGCCGATCTTGCGCATGTGGGTGGTGGCGTTCGAGACGTCACCGGTGCCAGCCTCGCCCTTGGAGCGGATCATCGCCGCACCCTCGGTCAGCCGTCGCAGTGCCTCACCGAGGTTGGTCGCACCGCAGACGAACGGCACGGTGAACTTCCACTTGTCGATGTGGTTGGCGTAGTCGGCGGGCGTGAGCACCTCGGACTCGTCGACGTAGTCGACGCCAAGGCTCTGCAGAATCTGCGCCTCAACGAAGTGGCCGATGCGCGCCTTGGCCATCACCGGGATGGTGACCGCCGAGATGATGCCCTCGATCATGTCGGGGTCGCTCATCCGCGACACTCCGCCCTGCGCGCGGATATCGGCTGGCACGCGCTCGAGTGCCATCACCGCAACGGCCCCGGCGCCCTCGGCAATGCGCGCCTGCTCGGGTGTGACGACGTCCATGATGACGCCGCCCTTGAGCATTTCGGCCATGCCGCGCTTGACGCGCGCGGTGCCAGTCTGCGAAATTTCGGCAGAACTCACGGCTATCTCCTCCAAATCAGTACTGAAACAGTCTAGTGGCCGGGCCAAATCGATTCGATCCGCAGCTCGTCCAACGGGCTATCTGATCGACTGCAGCTCCCGTGCCGGCCCTGCTGATCCAGAGGCGACCAGCGCGTTGGCCTCGTCGAGCAGTTCGCCGAGTTGCAGTGGGTACACCGTCTCGCCGCCATCCACCAGCGCCGCGATCGTCGCGCCGTCGCACCACCGGTGCCCGTGGATGGTGCGGTTCTCCAGCGGGGTGAAGCCCGCCGTCGACGGTTCGAACCGCGCGGTCCGGTAGACGAAGAACATCTCCTCGCTGCGGATCACCGAGCCGTTGAAGTCGAAGACGGCCTCGCGCTTCCACACCGGCCCCACCAGGTCGGCCGGACTGACGCGCAGACCCGTCTCCTCCGCGAGTTCGCGAACTGCCGCATCGGGAAGGGCCTCGCCCGGCTCGACCGCGCCACCCACGGTGAACCACCAGCGCGGCGCGGTGTCGCTCGCCGGATCGGAGCCGCAGAACAGCAGCACGAATCCCAGCTCGTCGAGCAGGACGACGCGGGCCGACGTGCGTTTGTACAGCTGCGGGCCGACGGAGCGTTGCGCTGCCCGCTCGGCAATCTCGAAATAGCTTGGCATGACGGCAGTTCCGCCGAGGTGCAACCATCGCACCAAGGGTCGTTCGCGCAGCGCGAGGGTGTCGCGCACGGCGTCGTTGTGGAAGCGCCGTCCCAGCAGCACACGTGCCTCTGCGTCAGCCATCTCGGCCACCAATGCCACCGGCAGCGACGCGGGATCGACCCCAGCGAGCGCCGTGGACAACTCGTTCTCGGCTGCCTCGCGCGAAGTGCGTGGCGCGCGCTCGGCGGCATCGGCCAGCGCAGCCAGCTGCCTGCCCGCAGCGCCGTTGCCATAGGCGTCGGTGGCGACGGCGCGGGCGACGACCGCGCGGCGGGCCAGGATCCCGTCGAGGGCCTGCCACGAGAGGTCGTACCGGACGTGCAGGCGGTCCAGTCGATGGGCCGTCTGGAACGCCCAGATGCCGCCGACGAACAGGGCCACCGCCAGAAGGGCCAGCGCGACGACGACGACCCAGGTGATCACGCCATCTCCCCTGCCGCTTGTCTGTCGTCGGTCTTCTTGCTCGCGCGGGCCGCCTTCTTGGCCTTGACCGCTGGCTTTCGGGTTCCGGCGGACTCCCGGGTGCCCGCCGTGCCTGCGACCCGAACCTTGGCGCCCGCGCCCGCGACCGTCTCGTAGACGCGGAGGATGTCTCGCGCCACCACCGACCAGTCGTATCTACGCACCGCGGTGGCCGCGGCGTCGACGTAACGCTGGCGGGCGACGTCGTCGGCGAGCACCTCGATGAGGGCTGCGGCCAGCGCGTCGGAGTCGTCGACCGGCACCAGCCGACCCGCGGTGCCGTCTTCGAGAACCCGCCGGAAGGCATCGAGGTCACTCGCCACCGCGGCCGTCCCCGCCGCCATGGCCTCCACGAGGACGATGCCGAAACTCTCCCCTCCCGTGTTGGGGGCGCAGTACACGTCGGCACTCGCCATCGCCGATGCCTTGTCGGCGTCGTCGACCAGGCCGAGGAACCGAAGGTGGCCGGCCAGTTCGCCGGCTTCGGACGCCAGCTCCTCCTCGTCACCTCGCCCGACGACCAGGATCTCGACGTCGGGGAACGCGTCGACGAGGGCGGGCAGCGCACCGAGGAGCACGGCCATGCCCTTGCGGGGTTCGTCGAATCGACCGAGGAACAACACCGTCCGGCCGGGCCGAGGGTAACCGTCGAACGTGGGCGCCGACGCGAACGAGTCGACGTCGAGGCCGTTGGGGATCTCGACGGCATCGGACCCGAGGGCCTCCATCTGCCACCGCCTTGCGAGGTCGGACACCGCGATCCGGCCGACGATCTTCTCATGCCAGGGCCGCAGAATGCCCTGAAAGACGCTGAGCGTCAACGACTTCGTGGTGGACGTGTGGAACGTCGCGACGATCGGCCCCTCCGCGATCATCAGCGCCAGCATCGACAGGCTCGGCGCGTTCGGCTCGTGGATGTGCAGCACGTCGAATTCACCTTCGAGCAACCACTTCTTGACCTTGCGATGGGTGGCGGGGCCGAACCGCAGCCGCGCGACGGAGCCGTTGTAGGGAATGGGCACCGCCTTGCCGCCGGATACCACGTAATCGGGCAGTTGGGCCTCGGGAGACGAGGGTGCCAGGACGCTGACCTGATGACCGTAGCCGCGCATCACCTCGGCGAGCTGCAGAACGTGCGCCTGCACGCCGCCAGGTACGTCGAACGAGTAGGGGCACACCATCCCGATCCGCACGTTGGCTACCCGCCGCCGGTGATCTTGGCTCGGCGGGCCTCCGAAAGGTCGGCGATCCACTGCGGCTGCAGCATGTGCCAGTCGGCGGGATGGGCGGCGATGTTGATCTCGAACTGGTCGGCCAACGCCTGGGTGATCACGTTGACGTCACCCGACGAGAGGTCCAACGGTGCTCCCACCGCGGTCACCGCGACATCGGGCTCGTAGTACGAGTGGATCGGCAGCAGCGCACAGCCCGTCGACAACGCCAACTTGGCCGGGCCTGCAGGCAGCATCGTCGGCTCGCCGAAGAGGTTCACCTTGACCCCCGACTTGGTCAGGTCGCGGTCGGACATCAGACAGACCAGGCCATTTCCGCGAAGCCGCTCGGCAAGGATCTCGAAGGGCGGCCGGGGACCACCGGTCAGGGGTAGCACCTCGAAGCCCAGGCTCTCGCGATAGTCGAGGAACCGTTTGTACAACGACTCCGGCTTGAGACGTTCGGCCACCGTGGCGAACCGACCGTAGGTGTTGGTGAGCCACACCCCTGACAAGTCCCAGTTGCCGCTGTGCGGCAATGACAGGATCGCGCCGCGGCCCGCTTCGAGCGCCGCCGCCACGTGTTCGCCTCCGATGGACGCCTCGTCGAGCTGACGGGCCAGCACCTGGTGATCCATCGACGGCAACCGGAATGCCTCCCGCCAATAGCGTGCGTAGGAGCCCAGCGAAGCACGAATCATGCTGCCAGGCACCTTGGCAGGGGCGACGCCGAGCACCCGCGCGAGATTCTTGCGCAGCTGCTCCGGGCCACCGCCGCGCGACGCGTACAGCGCGCCGGCCTCGAAGGCGTTGCGGGCGGCGAACTCCGGCATCGCGCGCACCACCCGCCACCCCGCGGCGTAGCCGAGGTCGGACAGCTGGCCACCGAGGGGAACTCGAAACCCTCCCAACTTCGGCAGACCCGCTGTCGGCGTGCTCACGGCTCGCTCGCTTGCTCTTCGGAATCGTTGGGCGGTTGTGGCTTGGTGTCGATCGGTGCGGCGGCGCCCGGCGACGTTCGGACCGAGTGCAGCCGCTGCCCGAGCGTGATGAGGCTGGTCACTGCGAGCACCCACATCGCGACGGCCAACAGCCACGGCACGTGCAGGAACGACACCCCGGAGAGGCCCGCGCCGAGCAGGACGATGATCAGCCGTTCCGGCCGTTCGATGAACCCTCCATCGCCCTTGAGGCCGTTGGCCTCGGCTCTGGCCTTGACGTAGGAGATGACCTGCGAGGTGACCAGCGAGATCATGGTCGCCACCGTCAGCGAGGCGCTGTGTATCCCGAAGGTGGCCCACCACAGCAGGCCGCAGAAGATCGCGCCGTCACCGATGCGGTCGCACGTAGCGTCGAGCACGCCACCGAACGGGGTGCTGAAACCTCGTTCGCGGGCCATCGCCCCGTCGAGCATGTCTGCGAGGACGAAGACGAAGACGGCGAAGGCACCCCACCAGAGTTGTCCGATCGGGAACAGCGTGAGCGCTGCGATGACCGTTCCCGCGGTCCCGATGATGGTGATGCTGTCGGGGGTCAGTCCCATGCGCAGCGACGCCTTCGCCACCGGACGGCTCAGCTTGGCGTACGCCGCCCTGGTCAGCAGGTAGAAGTCGCTCACTTCTGCGCCGCCCACTCGGTTGCCAGCAGCCGGCGGGTGTCACGCAGCAGCTGGGGGATGATCTTCGAGTCGCCGATGATGGTGATGAAGTTGGCGTCGCCACCCCATCGCGGCACGACGTGCAGATGCAGGTGCTCGGCCAGGCTGCCTCCAGCGGAGTGCCCGAGATTGAGCCCGACGTTGAAGCCGTGCGGCCGGGAGATGGCCTTCATCACGCGAATCGCCTTCTGCGCGAAGGCCATCAGTTCGGCGCTCTCGGCTTCGGTGAGATCTTCGAGCTCCGAGACCCTGCGGTACGGGACCACCATCAGGTGTCCGGGGTTGTAGGGGTATAGGTTCAGCACGGCATAGACGAGTTCGCCACGCGCGACCACCAGACCGTCCTCGTCCGACATCGTCGGAATGTCGCTGAACGGTTCCGACGACGTTGCGGATCCGCCGTCGGGCACCTTGGCCTCGGCGATGTAGTTCATCCGGTGCGGCGTCCACAGCCGCTGCAGATGATCGGGATCGCCGACGCCACGGTCGGTGATGGTGCGCTCGGGATCCACTGTCACACCGTGACCAGTTCGGCTGTGGGAGCGGCATTCTCGCGTCGGGCGATCCAGTCCGCGATGACGTCGACGGCGACGTCGCGCGGCACACCATTGATCTGGGTGCGGTCACCGAACCGGAAGCTCACCGCACCGGCTTCCACGTCACGCTCACCCGCGAGCAGCATGAACGGCACCTTCTGGTTGGTCTGGTTGACGATCTTCTTCGCCATCCGGTCGTCGCTGGCGTCGACCTCGACCCGGACGCCCCGCGCCTTCAGTTGTGCGGCAACGTCTTCCAGATACGGCACGAACGCATCCGCGACCGGGATACCAACCACCTGTACCGGCGCCAGCCAGGCTGGGAACGCACCCGCGTAATGCTCCGTGAGAACACCGAAGAACCGCTCGATGGAGCCGAACAGGGCGCGATGGATCAACACCGGTCGCTGGCGGGTGCCGTCGGCCGCGGTGTACTCCAGCTCGAAGCGATCTGGCATGTTGAAGTCCAACTGGATCGTGGACATCTGCCAGGTCCGCCCCAGCGCATCCTTGACCTGCACCGAGATCTTCGGGCCGTAGAACGCCGCACCGCCCGGATCGGGCACCAGGTCCAGCCCCGACGCCTCGGCGACCTCGCGCAGCGTTTCGGTGGCCTCTTCCCACAGCTCGTCCGAGCCGACGGACTTGTCAGGATCCCTGGTGGACAGCTCCAGGTAGAAGTCGTCCAGCCCGTAGTCGGCCAGCAGTTCCAGCACGAAGCGCAGCAACGAGGTCAGCTCGTCGCGCAACTGCTCGCGGGTGGCGTAGATGTGGGCGTCGTCTTGGGTCATGCCGCGCACCCGGGTCAAGCCGTGCACCACGCCAGACTTCTCGTAGCGGTACACCGAGCCGAACTCGAAGAGCCGCAAGGGAAGTTCGCGATATGACCGCCCACGCGCCCGGTAGATCAGGTGGTGCATCGGGCAGTTCATCGGCTTGAGGTAGTAGTTCTGCCCCGGTTTGCGCAGGGTGCCGTCGTCGTCGTACTCCGCATCGATGTGCATCGGCGGGAACATTCCGTCGGCGTACCACTCGAGGTGGCCGGACGTGATGTAGAGATTCTCCTTGGTGATGTGCGGGGTGTTGACGAACTCGTAGCCCGCCTGTTCGTGTTTGCGTCGCGAATAGTCCTCGAGTTCACGCCGGATGATGCCGCCCTTGGGGTGGAAGACGGGCAGTCCGGAGCCGAGCTCGTCGGGAAAGCTGAAGAGGTCCAGTTCGACGCCGAGCTTGCGGTGGTCGCGGAGCTGCGCCTGCTCGATCAGCTCGAGATGCGCGTCGAGCGCCTCCTGCGATTCCCATGCGGTGCCGTAGATGCGCTGCAGGCTGGCGTTGGCCTGGTTGCCACGCCAGTAGGCGGCCGAACTGCGGGTCAGCTTGAACGCGGGGATGTACCTTGTGGTCGGAATGTGCGGACCCCGGCACAGGTCGCCCCAAATCCGTTCGCGGGTGCGCGGATTCAGGTTGTCGTAGGCCGTCAGCTCGTCACCGCCGACCTCCATCACGTCCGGGTCGCCGGACTTGTCGTCGACGAGTTCCAGCTTGTACGGCTCGTCGGCGAGGTCTTCGCGCGCCTGGTCCTTCGACTCGTAGACGCGGCGGTCGAACAACTGGCCGTCCTTGACGATCTGGCGCATGCGCTTCTCCAGCGCGGCCAGGTCCTCTGGGGTGAAGGCGCGTGGCACGTCGAAGTCGTAGTAGAAGCCGTCGGTGATGGGTGGGCCGATGCCCAGCTTCGCCTCGGGGAACAAGCCCTGCACCGCCTGGGCGAGCACGTGTGCCGCCGAGTGGCGGATCACGCTGCGGCCGTCTTCGGTGTCGGCGGCGATGGGCGTCACCTCGACGTCGGCGGCGGGCGTCCACGACAGGTCCCTGAGGCGACCGTCGGCGTCGCGCACGACGACGATCGCGTCGGGCGCTCCGCGGCTGGGGAGCCCGGCGTCACGAACCGCCGCGCCCGCCGTGGTCCCGGCAGCGACCCGGATCGGGGCTACCGGGGCAATGCTGGCGACGGCGGTCATCGGTGGATCTCCTCATCGGGGGGTGGGTGGGCGAACGATCCGGGGGGTGGGTGAGTTGAACGCGACCATGGTATCGGGGTGGGCGGTCATGACCCCAGGCCGATGGGGCTGTTCAACCAAGGTTCCTCGACGCCGACCAAGCCTGCGGCGAAGCTGAGCGCTCCAAACAGCCACAGCGTCCCGGCCACGACCGCCGCGGTAAGGGCGAAACCGAGGATCTTCACCCACAGGCCTTGGCGCTTGAACCAGTCCATCAACCGGTCGTAGCGCTCCCTGGTGTACTTGAGCAGCCGGTGCGCCCACTCGAACTCCGTCGCCAGAATCGCGAGGCCGACGAAGACGATCGCCCAACCAGGCCCCGGGTACGGAATCGCGAGGATTCCGAGACCCAGCACCACCAGGCCGACGACTCCGACCACCAGGCGGTACGCGAGGTCATATGTCGGCCGCTCGCGAAGTCGGTCCCGCCACCGTGCCCAGCGCCGCTTCGCGACGCCCAGCTTGCTCACGGCTGCCCCGGCAGCAATTTCAGGAACAGGGCCTCCGCCTCGCACAGCACGTCTTCACCATCCAAGAGGCGACCCGTGACGAAGATCTTGCGCCCCTCGATCCGGTCGATTCCCGCATCCACTTGCAGCTCCTTCTCCACTAGGGCGATCTTGCGGTAGTTGACGTGCAAAAAGGCGGTTCGCTGCCGAGGACTCCTGCCGAGCTTGAAGGCGGTGAAGCCCAGCAGCGAGTCGAACAGCAGCGCCAACGCGCCGCCGTGGACCGCGCCGTTGCGGCCGAGGTGGAATCGGCGGAAGCGTGCAGTCCCGCCGACCCTGCCCTCTGCGGTGACCGCCAGGTTCACGGGAACCTGCATGATGTTGCCTCTGTTGGGAAGGTCCATCCGTCGACCCGACGGCGAGTGCCATTCGTCGGCGTCATGGGGTGCCAGCAGGCGATTCACGTCTTCGATGAGGTCCGCCGCTTGGGTCACGACGTCATCGGGGGCGTCGGCGCCGCGGGTCAGGTCCTGCAGGGTTCGGACGGCTTCGACGAACCGCCCGTAGTCGGGCCCGCCGTTGGTCGTCGGCACCGGCGGGTTGAATCCGCCGCCGGTCAGCGGTTCTACGGGATCGGTGGCCACCAGCTCACCGTATTGCGTGGGCGGTCGGGCGGCTCTGCCCGCACCCGTCAGCCCCCGGAGGTCAACGCCTCGAACTCCGCATCGGAGAGCGTGACTTCGGCGGCGGAGACGTTCTCGTCGAGATGCGCGACGCGGGACGTACCGGGGATCGGCACCATCACCGGTGACCGCTTGAGCAGCCAGGCCACTGCCAGCTGCGAGGGCTTGATGCGGTGCTCGGAGGCGATGCGCTGCAGCGGACCGCCATCGGCGACCAACGGCCCCGAGCCAAGTGGCGCCCACGGGATGAACGCGATGCCCTGCTGTTCGCAGGCCTCGAGTAGCGGTTCTGCCGTGCGCTCGGCCATGTTGTACCGGTTCTGAACGGACACGATCGAGGCGACCTTCTGCGCGGCGGTGAGCTGTTCGACGGTGATCTCGGAAAGCCCGATGTGGCGGATCTTGCCTTCCTTCTGCAGCGCGGCGAGCTCGCCGATCTGGTCCTCGGCCGGAAACTTCGAGTCGATGCGGTGCAACTGGAAGAGGTCGATGCGGTCGGTGCCAAGCCTTCGCAGGCTCATCTCGACCTCCTGCCGCAGGTATGCCGGGAAGCCGAGCGGTGTCCACTGGTCCTCCCCCGTTCGCAGGAGTCCGGCCTTGGTCGCGATGACGAGGCTGTCCCGATACGGGTGCAGCGCTTCGCGGATCAATTCCTCGGCCACGTACGGCCCGTAGGAATTCGCGGTGTCGAAGAAGTCGATGCCGAGTTCGACGGCACGGCGCAGGACGCGAACGGCCTCGGCTCGGTCGTCGGGCGGGCCCCAGATGCCGTTGCCCGTCAAGCGCATGGTCCCGAATCCGAGCCGGGTGACGGTGAGGTCGCCGCCGATGGCGAACGTTCCAGAGGCTTGAGCAACAGGTTGCGTGGTCACGTTTCGAACCTACGCCGACGGTGGCATGGTGAGCGGGTGAGATTGAACGACCTCGCCGGGCTCCCGTACACCTACCCCGAGATCGGGGCGACGGCCGGGCCACCTCCGCTGGGCTATCACCACCTGCATGCCTCAGCGGTCATCGGCCACGGGCGGGCCCGATTCGAGGAGGCGGCCGCCGAAGGGATGCGGTGGGGCATGCTCCGCGGTGCCGGCTTGCACGTAGATGCGACGACGGAGGTGGCGGCCGTCGGATCGGAGGTGATCGTGGGACTCGGTCCGCTGCGGGCACCGTGTCGGGTGGTCTACGTGGTGGACGAACCCAATCGCCGTGGCTTCGCCTATGGCACCCTGCCCGGACACGCCGAAACCGGTGAGGAGTTCTTCGCCGTTCGATACGACCCGACCGGCGACGTGGTTCACGCCGAGGTCAGCGCGTTCTCGCGCCACGACACGTGGTGGAGCAAGCTGGCGGGTCCGTTCACGTCCCTGGCGCAGCGCATGGTCACCAAGCGCTACCTGCGCGCGCTGTAGCGCTCAACCCACCGTTCTCCGCAGCCAGTCCAGAACCGGTGGCGCCACGTCCTGCAGCGCCGACTCGGCGATGATCCAGTGCGGCTTGCCAGGATGGTTCTGGTGCTCGGCGCCGTAGCGCTTGGCGATTCGCCGTGAAATCCACGGCGCGACGTTTTCGTCCGAGCCGCCGCTGACGCACAGCACCGGGCAGGTCACGGAGCTCGCCTTCACCCTGGTCGGCGCGGTACCCATCGAGATTTGGCGGAACACCCGTCCGGAATCTTGAACCAGTCGCGGGATCAGCATCTCTCGCTCGGCGGTCGGCAGCGTACTGAGCGGAACCGCGCGCATCGTCCTGGCAGACGGTAGGAATGGCCGTCCCGCAATGATTTTCGGCATGATCGGGACCAGATGCGGAAGCGGCCGCAGCCGTGGCCACGACACTCCCGGCGGAACCGAGGCCAGTAATACCGCCGCCAAGGGATTCCGCACCGCTGCGATCTTCTGGGCCAGCAGCCCGCCCATGCTGTGGCCCATCACGATCGCGGCCTCGCCGATGCCGTCATAGGCGTCGAGCGCGACGGTGAAGCATTCCTCGAT
This sequence comes from Mycobacterium sp., assembly GCF_032161845.1. Taxonomy (GTDB): domain Bacteria; phylum Actinomycetota; class Actinomycetes; order Mycobacteriales; family Mycobacteriaceae; genus Mycobacterium. The sequence goes on along the minus strand of NZ_JAVRQA010000526.1, from coordinate 9,799 downwards.
GCCGGTGCGAGCCAGGACGCCGACGTCGGTGGGCTCGCGGCCGGGCAGCGTCGGGGCGTGCACGGAGTGGCCCTCGGCTTCCAGGAAGCCCCTCCAGGGTTCCAGAAGCGATGGCTTTCCGAATACGCCGTGCAGGAACAGGATTGGCGGTCGAACTCGGGTCGGCAGGTCGTTTTCCATGACGACGAGTGTGCCGTGCTCTTGGCAAGGAATCGATTACCTCGGGAGTAGTCACCCAGCACCGCGCTGGCCGCCGTGTACATACCACCCAGACCAAACTGATAAGTTTGGACTGATGATCTCAGATCGCGATCGCGCCGCCCGCGCGCTCTTCGTCAGCCTTGGCCTGGTGCGACGCAGGCTGCGTGCGTCGGGCTCTCCTGGGGAACTGACGTTTCCCGAGGTCGCTGCGCTGGCCCGGTTGGAACGCACCGGGCCCGCGACGTCTGCCGAGCTCGCGCGCGTCGAGCAGATCAGCCCTCAGTCGATGGGCGCCACGCTCGCGAGGCTCGAGGAGCGTGGCTTGGTCAGGCGAAGCACGGACCCCGCGGACGGACGTCGGGTGGTGCTGTCGGTGACCGCCACCGGGAAGCAGACGGTGAACAGGCGGCGTGACGCCAGGGTCAAGCAGCTCGCCGCCGCTCTCGACGGGTTCACCGAAGGCGAGCTGCAGCAACTCCTGGCCGCGGCGCCCCTGATTGAGCGATTGGCCGACGGCCTCTAGATGACGAATGCGTCGACGATCGCTCCCACCACGACCGACCGGTACAAGTGGGTGGTTCTCACCAACACCACCGCTGCGGTGTTCATGTCGGCACTGGACGGATCGATCGTCATCATCTCGCTGCCTGCGATCTTCCGCGGCATTGATCTCGACCCGCTGGCACCGTCGAACATCGGCTACCTCCTGTGGATGATCATGGGCTACCGCCTCGTCCAGTCCGTGCTGGTCGTGTCGCTCGGCCGGCTCGGTGACATGTTCGGCCGCGTCCGCATCTACAACTCGGGTTTCAGCGTCTTCACCTTCGCGTCGATCATGTTGTCGTTCGATCCCTTCAGCGGAGGGCAGGCAGCCTCTTGGCTGATCGGATGGCGGGTGCTCCAGGCCGCGGGTGGCTCGATGCTGACGGCCAACTCGGCGGCCATCCTGACCGACGCCTTTCCGCCCGAGCGCCGAGGTTTCGCCTTGGGCTTCAACCAGGTAGCCGCGCTCGGTGGTCAGTTCATCGGCCTGGTGGCAGGCGGGCTGCTCGCGGCATGGGACTGGCGCGCGGTGTTCTGGGTGAACGTTCCGGTCGGAATCTTCGGGACCGTGTGGGCGTACCGAAAGCTGCGCGAACCCGCGGGCGGGCGTCGTCCCGGGAAGATCGACTGGTGGGGAAACGCGACGTTCGCCATCGGGCTCAGCGCGATTCTGGTGGCGATCACCCTCGGACTGCAGCCGCATGCCGGCCATCCCACCGGGTGGCAGAACCCGATTGTGCAATTCGTCCTCGCCGCCGGGATTCTGTTGCTGATCGCCTTCGTCGTCGTCGAATCGCGAGTGGCCGAGCCGATGGTGCAGCTGGGACTGTTCCGGATCCGGGCATTCGCCGCGGGCAACGCGGCCACGCTGGCCGCGTCGCTGGCTCAGGGCGGGATGCAGTTCATGCTCATCATCTGGCTACAGGGCATCTGGCTGCCGCTCCACGGTTACGACTACGCCGACACCCCGCTGTGGGCTGGCATCTTCCTTCTGCCGTTGACCGCGGGCTTCCTAGTGTCCGGCCCGCTTTCGGGCTCGTTGTCCGACCGTTTCGGAACGCGCGGCATCGCGACGTCGGGCATGGTGCTGTTCGGCGCGACGTTCATCGGCCTTCTCATGTTGCCCATCGACTTTCCGTATTGGGCGTTCGCGCTTCTGATCGCGGCCAACGGCATTGGCAGCGGCATGTTCTCGGCGCCCAACACCTCCGCGATCATGAGCAGCGTTCCGCCCGAGCAGCGCGGCGTCGCCTCCGGCATGCGGGCCACGTTCCAGAACTCGGGAACGGCGCTGTCGATCGGGGTGTTCTTCTCGCTGATGGTCGCGGGCCTATCGACCCGGTTACCCGCGGCGATGTCGAACGGTCTTGTCCAGCAGGGTATTCCACCCAACGTTGCGCATGACATCGGTGCGCTGCCACCGGTCGCCACCCTGTTCTCGGCGATCCTCGGCGTCAACCCGTTGGAGCATCTGCTGGCACCGACCGGTGCGCTCGGGGCGCTTCCCGCAGCGAACCAGCAGACGATCACCGGCCGCGAGTTCTTCCCCCACCTGATTGCCGCCCCGTTCGAGCACGGCCTGGCCGTGGTGTTCGTCGCGTCGGCGATCTTGGCCGCGCTTGCCGCGCTCGCGTCGTTGCTCCGTGGACCGCGCCAGTGAACGCACGCTAGCGTTGCCCTCGATCCACTTGGGGAGCCGATCGGGAGGCCAGACATGTTGGTGCACCACCTCAACTGTGGGACGATGGATTCGCCGGGCACCCCGATCGTCTGCCACGTCCTTCTGGTGGAGTCCGACGCCGGGTTGGTGCTCGTCGACTCGGGATTCGGCCTGCTGGACTGCGCGGATCCGCGCCGGATCGGCCCGTCACGGCGCGTACTGAGGCCTCGCTTCGTCATCGAGGAGACGGCCGCACGTCAGGTGGAGGCGCTCGGTTTTCACCGTCAGGACGTCCGTCACATCATCACCACGCACTTCGACATCGATCACATCGGTGGTCTCGCCGACTTCCCCGATGCCCAGGTTCACGTCACCGCAGCCGAAGCCCTCGGCGCGATGAGGCCGCCGACCCGCATGGAGAAGTTTCGCTTCCAGCCCGCGCAGTGGGCGCACGGTCCCAAGATCGTCGAGCACGAACCCGATGGCGAGAAGTGGCGTGGCTTCGCCGCCGCGAAGGAACTCGACGCGATCGCCCCCGGCATCGTCCTGGTCTCGCTGCCAGGGCACTCCCGTGGGCACGCGTGCGTCGCTGTCGACGCCGGCCATCGCTGGGTACTGCACTGTGGCGACGCCTTCTACTACGAGGGGACGCTCGACGGTCGGTCTCCAGTCCCGTTGGCACTCAGGCTGTCCGAGACGATGGTCGCCTTCGACCGAAAAGCGATGCACGACAACCATTCCCGGCTCGCTGAGCTATATGCGCGTCGGGACCCCGAGCTGCTGATCGTCTCGGCGCACGACCCGAAGCTGCTGGCGAACGCGATCGCCACCGACGTGTAGCCCTCAGGTGCCGACGAGTAGGTCACTGGTGCCGCCTCGTCAGCCGTTGCACCTGGCCGTATGCGTCGATGGGGCTCTGCAGGGACAACCCGCCGTCGGCGAAGAGCGTCTGGCCGGTCACCCACGACAGGTCGAGCAGGCTGGTGATGACCTCTGCGACGTCGTCGGCCTCGCCGAGACGCCCGAGGGCGGTCCGCTCGCTCAGCCCCTCGACCCAGCCGGGCAACTGTTCGGGCTTGGCCAGCATCGGTGTCCTTGTGACACCGGGCCCGACGGCGTTGACCCGGATTCCGTGCCCGCCCCACTCGGCGGCCGCCACCCGGATGAGCATGTCGATCCCCGCCTTGGAGACGCAATACGCCCCCATGTCGCGGTCGGCGAGGGTGCCACTGATGCTCGAGACCGCGACGATGGAACCGCCGATGCCCGCGTCGATCATCGCTTGCGCGCCCGCCCGAATGGCGAGCCAGGTGCCGGTGAGGTTGACGTCGAGAACGCGTCGCCAGCGCTCGGGGGTCTGCTCCAACAGCAGCCCGGACGCGCCAACTCCCGCACAGGTCACGAAGCGCTCGGGCGTACCTGCCGATGAAACCGTCTGCAGCATCGCGGTCGTCACCGAGTCGGGTTCGCTGATGTCACAGGCGATGTCGCCGCCGACCAGGTCCCAAACCAGCACCTGCTGGCCAGCTCTTCGGAGACGATCGACCACGGCACTGCCGATCCCGGATGCTCCCCCGACGACGACGGTGCTCACTCGGGCGCTCCAATCAACTCGACGCGGACCCCGTCGGGGGCCGTGATGACCGCCATCGCGACGGTCTTGCCCTTCGGTGCAGGCATCGTGATGCGGCGGACCCCTTCGGCGAAGCCGAGTTCCGCCAGGGTGGCCAGGGTGGCGTCGACGTCACGTTCCAGCGACAGGAGGAAGAATCCCGGTCGGGGTTCTTGGTCTGAGCCGGACGGCGTGCCGTCGACCCCGTCGAAGGAGACGAGTTCGACGATGCCCGAGTCGGGATGTTCCGGGTCACCGAGGAAGACCGATCGGAGGACGTCGGTGGCCGCGCCGAACAACGTCGGCCAGTCACCGCTGAACGTGTGGTCCAGCATCTCGACGAGGCCGATGCCGTCACGCCAGAAGCGCAGCGAGAGGTCGACGTCGGACGTCACGATCGCCGAATGGTGAACTCCGCGCCTCATTGCAGGACCTCCCGGTGGTCATCGACCCACGAGGTCACCTGGTAGTCGTCGAGACGGACGTCGTGGAGCCGCTGCGCGAACGTCTTTCCGCTGTAGGGAAATTGGGTGACGACCTTCCCATTGGGGTGTCGGTAGTAGTTGTTGCAGTTGGCCAGCCAGACGGTGCCATCCATCGCCGATTGGATCTCGGCGTTGTAGCCGTCGTGCACGTCGCGTCTGACTTCGACCGTGTCGAGTCCGCATTGACTCATGGCGTCGAGAAGTCCGCCGACGTACCGCGTCTGCGCCTCGAGGATGTAAATGATCGACGTCACCCCGTTGGTGTTCGGCCCGTACAGGGTGAACAGGTTGGGATAGCCCGGAATCACGGTGCCCAGATACGCCTCGGCGCCATGACGCCAATCGTCGTGCAGCCGCGCACCCGCTCGACCGTGCACGTCGAGACTGCCGAGGTAGCTCGCGGCCTTGAAACCCGTGCCGTACACGACGGTGTCGACGACGTGCTCGGCGCCGTCGGCCGTACGCAGACCGCGTTCGGTGAATTCGACGATCGGCGAGGTCTCCAGCGTCACGTTCTGACGGGTGAACGTCGGAAACCAGGTTCGGGACAACAGCGGGCGCTTGCAGCCGACCGGGTAGGAGGGGGTGAGTTTGGCACGGAGTTCGTGATCGGCGATCTTGCGGCGGAGGTACTCACGCGCTCGGTCCGTGGCCTCCGTGGTCTGCTGACCGTCCTCGGCGAAGTTGATCAGCTCGTACTGGTCAAAGGCGGCATCGCGGATCTTGCGCGCTTCCAGGGGATCTCGCTCGAAGATCTCCTGCTGCTCAGGGGTGAACGGTTCGTCGAACCGTGGCGACACCCAGATCGGGGTCCGTTGGAAGACGGTGAGATGTTCGGCTTCGGCGGCGATCTCCGGCACGTATTGGATCGCGCTGGCCCCGGTCCCGATCGACGCGACGCGTTCGCCGGCAATGGATTTGGAGTGGTCCCACTCCGAGGAGTGGAAGGCGCGTCCGCGGAAGCGGTCGACGCAGGGGATGTCAGGAACGTTCGGCACGTCGAGCATGCCGACGGCGCTGACGACGACGTCGAACTGGACGGTCGCACCGCGTTCGGTGCGGATGCTCCACCGCCGATCGGCGTCCGACCATTCGAGCGACGTCACCCGGGTATTCGCGATCAGATGGTCGTCCAGCCCACACTCGGATGCCACTCGCTCGAGATAGGCCAGGATCTCGGGTTGATTCGCGTACGTCTTGCTCCACCGGGGATTGAGCGCGAACGAGAATGAGTAGAAGTGCGAAGGCACGTCGCACGCCGCTCCCGGGTAGGTGTTCTTGCGCCATGTCCCGCCGAAGCCGTCCGCCCCTTCGAAGATGGTGAAGTCGTAGCCGTCCTCAGCCAGTTTGACTCCCATTGCGATGCCACCGGGGCCGCCGCCGATCACCGCCACCGTCGGCTTCCTCGGTCGGCTCACCGATTTCCCGAACCCGCTGCGAACGTCGTCATGTCGGTGCCGTTGGCGTACGCCGCCATCCAGGTGTCCGCCCAATCGGGAAGCGGCTGATGGCCGGGATCGTGATTCGGCGCCTGCGACAACGCCAACCGCCACACCATCTTCGCCAGATCGCCCGTGGGCACCGAGCTGAACAGCGTCGGGCAGCCGGCGCGGCGAGCCCGGCGGCGGCCACCCCCTGGCCCGCGGTACTTGAATTCGTCGACGAGCAGCGCGATGGACATCAGGTCTTGCGCCGAGGCACCACGGTCGGCGAAGGGCACGACTTCGTCGATGGTTCTTGCGATCTCGGCCGCGACGTCACCGATGTGCCGAAACGTGTCACGAACCCTCTTGACGCGATACCAGGGATCGGGGTTGAGATGCCGATACAGGATGAGCCCCGAACTCCGATGCTCGATCTCCTCGACGAAATGCCATGTCATCAACGAGGCAACCCGTTGGTCCGACCCCGCGAACAGCGAATCCCGGTTGTCGAGCACGACTTTGAACAACGGCGTGAAGGTCGCTTCGAGATTGGCGATGTAAGCGGCGTGGAACTCGACGGGATGCTCGTCGATGAGCTTGTCGAACGCACGGGTGGCGTCCTCGTACGCGCGCTCCAAGCCGGGGTAGCGCGCCACCAGAGCCGTCATGTGCTTACGGTGCGCCGCCGCGTGCTGCCCCTCCTGGCGCAGGAACGCGTCCGCCTCGGCAGCGATCTCCGGTGTTTCGTCGAACCTGTCCTGCGCCTGCCGCAACGCCTTGATGAGGTAGCGCTCGAATGGCACGGCGATGAACGTGAAGACGTTGCAGAAGATGCCGAAGTTCGGGTTGTTGGGCTGCCACATGAAGGGCACGGTGTCGTCGAAATCCCAACGAATCTTGCGTACCACCAGGTCCGTCATCGGTCGCCTTCGTCCATCCCAATGTTCTCGGTGTTGATTGGGAACCGGGTCACTGCGTACGATCAGTGTGACATTTTGGTGCATCCGTGTAAAGCAGATGAGGGGGCGTCACCATGACGGCCGAGGCCGAGCAGTCGCTGCGGAGGCGCATCCTCGACGCCACCCTCGTCGTGGTGTCGCGCACCGGGCGCAAGAAGCTTCAGTTGCTCGAGGTGGCCGCCGAGGCCCGGGTGTCACGACCGACGGTGTATCGGTACTTCGGGTCCAAGGAAGGCCTACTCGAAGCGTTTGCCCTCTACGAACAGGACAACTTCAATGCCGGGGTCGCGGCTGCCACCGCAGGCCTTCGGGGTCCGGATCGGGTCGATGCGGCGCTGCAGTTCATCGTTGACCACCAGTTCTCGCATTCACTCGCCGTACTGGTCGACATGGAACCCGAGTATTCGTTGGCGCAGATGAAGCGCGTGCTGCCAATCATGCAGGAAGGCATGCGCCACATCATGACTGGCGAGAACCCCGAGGTCGCGGCCGCGGCCGTGGTGCGCATCGCAGTCTGTCACTACCTGGTCAGGGGCCACGACCGAACCAGCTTCCTCGCCGAGCTGCGCCACGCCGCCGGCTTGGCCCCCTACCCGCGGCGAGGTGCAGCGCCGCGGCCCTCAATCGGCAAGCCAGGCAACGATCTTCGACCCGATGACGCCTGGGCGCTCCAGATGAAGGAAGTGCCCAACACCGTCGACTAGTTCGAACACCGATCCCGGTGCGGTCAGGTGGTCGGCGACGTCGCCGAGCAATTCCGCACCGATGGCGCCGTCCTGGGATCCGTGCAGGTAGTAGGTCGGCACCGGCGGTTTCTCGAACGTGGCCATCGCGTCCTCGACGGCGGCGTGGTCGACGAACTGCGGATTGAACGCGGCGCGATACGGACCGAGCACGCCGCCGATGGTGCGCTCATCGACGTACTCTCGCAACACCGAAATATCTTGTTCTGGTTCATATCCTGGTGACCAATCGGCCCAAAGCCCTTCCCAGAATCCTGGCTCAAGGAATGCGGATTCAGCAAGGCCGACCTGCTGGCTGAACCAGATGTAGAACGATCGCTTGAGCTGCCGGTAGCCGAACAGACCCGAACCAAGCGCGGCGGTCGGCGGCACCGCGAGCGCGACGAACCGACGAAAGGCGGTCGGGTCGCTGACCACCGCACCGTACCCGGCGTTGGCTCCCCAGTCGTGACCGACCAAAACCGCGCGGTCATCGCCGCCGAACGAATTCCGAACGTCAAGAACGTGGCGGACGTAGGTGCCGACGCTGACCGGACCCGACGCCGCCGTTCGGTAACCGGGCAGCCACGTAGCCACCACCCGGTAGCCGGCGTCGGCGAGGACGGGACCCAGGTGTCGCCAGGTGTGCGGGGTGTCCGGAAACCCGTGCACGAGCACCGCCAGCGGCCTCGAGGTGTCGTCGACGTCCCCGAACGTCGGATCGTGCATCGTCACCCGCCCGACGATACGTTCCGGCGAGCCCGCGGTACTCGTTTTCATTTACATACCTGTCGCCGCGTGTAACTCAGGCGATTGCGCCGGAGTCCTTGAGCTGCTCGATGCGGTCCCAGTCGATGCCGACCTCCATCAGCACCACCTCGGTGTGCTCCGATGCCTGCGGGGCGCGCGTCGTCTGCAACGGTTCGTGATTGAACTGAACCGGGCCCCGAACGACCTTGAACGGTGCGCCTCCGTCGGCGGCCTCCACCTCGACGATCATGTCGTTGGCGATGGCCTGCTCGTCAGAACCGAGGTCGACGAGGCTCTGGAAGGGTGCCCACTGGCCCTTCATGGTCTTGAGGTGCTCGCGCCAATACGCGAAGGGCTTGCTGCGGATCGCCTGCCTGACCAACTCGGCAGCGGCGTCCGCGTTCTCGATGAGGGGCATGACGTCCCGGAAACGCGGGTCATCAGCTGCCTCGGCAAGGCCGAGATGCTCGAAGGCGTCCCGAATGTAGCCGGTCGGACTGACGATGCACAGATTGATGGTGCCGCCGTCGGATGTCTCGTAGTTGCCAAGAAACGGATTCACCGACGGACCAGCGGAATTCGGCATCACCGACCGCATCGTCTCACCCGTCTCCATGCCCTGAGTGACGCTCGCGCCGGCCGCCCACCACGCGGTGCTCAACAGTGACACGTCGATTTCGGCCGTCTCCCCGGTGCGTTCGCGATGGAAGAGGGCGGCCGAGATCCCGCCTGCTATGTTCATCCCGCCGATCGAGTCTCCGAAGGCCGGGATGCCCTGCGGGAGCGCCCCGCCGAGTTCCGCTGGCGTCAGGGCATGGCCGACACCGCTTCTCGTCCAGAACGCGGTGCCATCGAAACCGCCGACGTCACGCTCGACACCTTTGTCGCCGTAGGCGCTTCCGCGGGCATAGATGATGTTCGGGTTCGCCGCCCTGATGTGCTCGACGTCGAACTTGTGCCGCTGCCGAACCCCTGGCATGAAGTTGGTCAGGAACACGTCGGAGGTCTTGGCGATCTCGTAGAGAACCTCCTGGCCTTCCGCCGTGGACACGTCGATGCCGACGCTGCGCTTCCCCCGATTCGGATGTTCGATCAACGGGTGGCGGTTCGGGTCGAGCTGGAGACCACCCATGTTGATGAACCCACGCTGGGTGTCACCGCGAACGGGATGCTCGACCTTGATCACGTCGGCTCCCCAGTCCGCGAGGATTGCCCCCGCAGCCGGGACGAACGTGAACTGAGCCACTTCGAGGACGCGGACGCCCTCCATCACTTTGATCACGTCGGCCTCTCCTCGATCCGTCGCTCGTGCGACCGCCCATTCCTGAAGGTCTTACCGTATCGGCCATGGTAGGTCGCCCATCGTCGGCGACACACCTTTGATGGCGCAAACGATGACCAAGGGCACGCTCGAGGCGGTACGGTGTAAATCGCTAACTTAGT
>NZ_JAVRQA010000525.1:0-6689 GCF_032161845.1 Mycobacterium sp. | reverse complement strand
GCGGAGAGGATCTCGGCGCGCTTCAGGCCGTAGGTGTAGCCGCCGCGAGCCGGCCGAGCGGCGAGCCGGATGGCGATGAGCGCCAGCACGATCGACACGGCGTCGGTGAGCATGTGCCCGGCATCGGTGATCAACGCGAGCGAACCGGCGATGATGCCGACCGCGACCTCGGCGGCCATGAAGCCGACGATCAGGATGAGGGCGAGCGTCAACCACTTTCGGTCGGCATCGGCGGACACGCCGTGGGAGTGCCCCTGGTGGCCCTGATCGTGCGCGGTCTCGCCCATGGTGCCCGAGCATACATCGATACATGCGTATATCGGCATGCTTTCCAGCGATCCATCTACTATGCTGCTACGTAGATACTTCGCCGACCGAAGGAGGCGCCCGTGACCCCCGAACGCCGACGCCGCGCCGCGGTGGTCACCGCGCTCGCCGTGGCTGCGGCGCTCACGTCGACGACGGCCGGTGGCGGTCTTCGGGAAGGCGTCCAACGCGCATCGACGGCGAGGAGGACCGGGCCGTCGCGTTCTCGATCGGGCCGTCTCACGTCACGATCGCCGACGACGTCACCAAGCAGGTCAGCGTGTACGAGAACGGCGTGCTCGTCCGAACCATGCCGACCTCGATGGGTCGAGGCGGCACGGAAACCGTTGGGGGCCAAACCATTGCGTTCTGGACCCAATCGGGCGCCTACACGGTGATGGACAAGGCCAATCCGGTGCTCATGGACTCGTCCACCTACGGCCTGCCGGTCGACGCGCCGTCGGGCTACCGGATCAGCGTGCCGTACGCGACGCGCATTAGTCCGGACGGCATCTACCTCCACGAGAGGGAGGCGACGGTATGGGCCCAGGGCAACACGAACGTCTCGGCGGGTTGTCTGAACCTCAGCGCGGCCGACGCGCAGTGGTTCTACGAGTTCTCCCAGCCCGGCGACGTCGTCGAGGTCCGCAATACCGGCGGGCAACCGTTGGCGCAGTGGCAGAACGGGGATTGGAGCGTCCCGTGGCGGGATTGGCTGCAGGGCAGCACACTTCGCAACTAGGTCCGCGACCTGTACGCGTCGAGTACCTCGGACCGAAGGCGCCCGCGCGGGCCGACGTCCAAACCGTTGTCGAGCGCCCACTTTCGGGCCTTGGTCGACTCCGAAGGGTCGTGCTTGACCGGTCCCCCACGAGGCCGGCGATGCCCCGAGCGACGGCTTGCGTCAATCCAGCCACTCAGGGCGTCGCGCAGCTTGGCCGCGTTCTCGTCGGACAGGTCGATCTCGTAGTGGGCGCCGTCGATGGTGAACGCTATCGTCTCCGACGCAGCGGTTCCGTCGATGTCGTCGACCCACTCGACGACGGTCTTCATTGCCACGGGTTGCGAACCCCTTTCGCACTCATGGTGTCATCGACAGATGGAGCACCATGATAGCCATTGACGGGACCGTCAAGGGGCATTGACCGGGCGCGTCCTACTTGAAGCGCCCGTAGCAGAGGTCCTCGTCGCCGCCGAGGCCCGAGCGGAAGGCCACGATCCGGGTGAACCCGGCGGGGACCGTCTCGCCGTCGACGTTGCTGGCCACTAGTCCGTTGGTCAGTAGTCCCGCCACGGCTTCGTCGAGGTCGCCCGCCGTCAGCACCAGGGCGAGGCTCTTGTCCTCCGACATGGCGGCCTGCGCGACACCCGTCAGACACGCGGTCCGCAAGGCGGCCGCCGCGGAGTCCAGCGGTTCACCCCGCTCGTGTTGCACCGCAAGCGCATAACGCGACGTCACCACCGACAACGCACTGTTGTCGCCCTGGAGCAGCGTGTAGTCCTCGCGGTCGGCGGGCTTGCCCATCTCCGCCAGCGCCGCGACGTCGACGAAGATCGTGTTGCTGTCCGGGCAGTACGACGCCGGCGGGCTCGGCTTCGCATCCGAACACTCCGGTGCATCGAACGACAGCTGGGGCGCGTCCTTTGGCTTGAACACCGCGTCGAGCACCTTGACCAGCGAGGTGACGACGTCCTCGGTCACCTCGACGTTGCCGGACGACGAGTCGCCCGCATCGTCCGAGGGCAGCGTCAGCGGCAGATCGCCACGCCGCGCGGTGATTTCGTCCATGTCGATCTTGCCGCACTCCGATGCGCCGGACGTGAAGCCGATCTGGAACGCGCTGATCCGGTCGAGCGCCGTGCCGTGGCCCTGCTCGAGGTACGGCGCGTCGCCCGCGGCGTACGTCGGGTCGCGCAGCGTGAGCACCCCTGCCAGAACGTGATTGAGACCGTCCCCGGTGCTGAGCTCGAAACGGGGCGACTTGCCCTCGGCCACCCACCGGACGTACGTGCCTGCGAGGCAATCCGCCTGCTGCTCGCTCACCAGCGTGCTGGTGTCGTCGTCCACGATCTTCGCCATGTCCTGAACCGCGTGCCCGTACTCGTGCGCCAGCAGGGCCGCGATCGAGGTGTCGCCGAAGAACTGCTGACCGATGGGGACCAGCACGCCGCGGTCCCAGGCGATGAGGTGGTCGGGCGGACAGAACAGTGCGTTCGGATTGCCGTATGTCTCGCCCCCGCAGATCTCGGGGCTCGACGGGCTCTCGGAGTCGTAGGACACCAGATCCTGGACCGCCTCGAAGGAACCGTCGAACGACTCGGCGTAGTTCTTCTCCCAGAACTCGGCGACGTCGTTGACGGCCAGGGTCGCAAGCTTGTCGGCGTCGCCGCCGTCGGTGTCCTGCACGTCGCCATCGGGAGCGGGGGCGTCCTCGCGGATGCCGCTGGGGCCGTCCTCCGCGGGCAGCCCGCCGGCACGGAAGGGGTCGTACAGCGGGGAAACGGCCAGCCCCTGCGTCGTCGACCCGCACCCGGCGACCATCAGCGCCACGCACGCGGTCGCCATCGCCGCCTTCAATCCGCCCACTGGTTCACGCCCTGCTTCGTTTACGCGATGAGTGATTCAACGAAAGGCGAGGGTATACCGGCGAGCGCGACTACGAGAGAACTCCGCGCAGCACCAACTGGGCGAGCTCGTCGGCGGCGCGGTCGACGTCGGTCACCCGCCGAACGCACACCGCGTACCAGGCGCCGCCCGCAATCGCGTCCATGACGGTGTCGGCGCCGACGGCCCCGCGTGCGACGCCGTCCGCCGCCGCGTGGTCGAGCTGGGCGGCGAGCTGGCTGCGGGCCGCGGCTTCCAGCCGGTCACTGATCACCCGGCGCAGCCGGCGATCGGACCGCAGGTCGACGAGCAGGCCCGGGATGGCCTCGCGGACAGCGGGATCGCGATACATCTGGATCGCGCCCCGGCACAGCCGGACGATCTCGGCGCTCAACTCATCCTCCGCGGGGGTCGGCCCCAGGTCGGGGAAGACCGCCTGGTGCACCAGCTCCGCCTTCGAGCTCCACCGGCGGTAGACGGCGGGTCGGCTGACCCCGGCCGTGGTGGCGATCAAGTCGACGGAGGTGGCCGCGTAGCCGCGCTCGACGAGCAGGCGCTTGGTCGCGGCCAGCACCGCGGAGTCGATCGACGGATCCCGGCGTGAGCCTTGGCGCCGGTGCCGCGTCGGGGATGCGGACTTCACGATTCGCCCCCTTCGGTCGGAACTTCGTCGATACAGTGTGTCACGACAAATGCGGGTGAGGAGGCCTTCGATGGCATCGGAGTCGACGAGGCAGTTGGCGAGCACCGGACAGGACGGGCTGCATCTCTATACCTGCCCGCTGTGTGAAGCCATGTGCGGCTTGGAGATCGAGGTGGCCGACGGCCGCGTCTCGAAGATCCGGCCGAACCGCGAGGACACGTGGAGTCGCGGTCACATCTGCCCAAAGGGCGCTTCGCTCGGCGCCCTGCACGAGGACCCCGACCGCATCCGCACGCCCATGATCAAGGTCGATGGTCAGTGGCAGGAGGTCAGCTGGGACCAGGCCTTCCGGCGGTGCACCGAACTGCTCGCACCCGTCATCGAGAAGTACGGCATCGGTGCGGTCACCGCGTACACGGGTAACCCGCTCGCGCACTCCTTTTCGCTCGCGCGCTACGCGGGCATCCTGCTCGGGATGTCCGGCATGCCGATCACCTACTCCCCAGGCACCGTCGACCAGTGGCCAAAGAATCTGTCGTCACACCTGATGTATGGCGGCTGGTGGAGCTTCCCCGTCCCCGACATCGAACGGACCGACCTGCTCGTGGTGATGGGCGCCAACCCGGCCGCATCGCAGGGGTCACTGCTCGCCGCACCGGACGTGATGGGCATCCTCGGCGGAATTCGCAAGCGCGGCAGGGTGATCGTCATCGATCCGGTCCGGACGACGACGGCCGAACGTGCCGACGAGTGGTTGCCCATCACCCCCGGCACCGATGCAGCGCTGCTGCTGGCGGTGGCGCAGACACTGTTCGCCGAGGACCTCGTCGACCTCGGCGTCGTCGAGCCGTACCTCGACGGCATCGACGTTCTACGGGACGTCGTGGCCGACTGGCCGCCGGACCGGGTGGCGGCGGCCACCGGCATCGACTCGGAGCGCATCCGGGGGCTGGCGCGCGAGCTCGCCGCTACCCCACGCGCGGTGGTCTACGGCCGAATCGGCACGTGCAATCAGGAATTCGGCAGTCTCGCCAGCTGGCTCGTCGACGTCGTCAACATCCTGACCGGGCACTTCGACGTGGCAGGCGGCAGCATGTTCCCGCGGCCCGCCGCGTGGTCGGTCACCGTGCAGCCGATCCCGGGACTCGAGGACGGGGTGGCCGACTTCGGCAGGTACCGCACCAGGGTCCGCGGCGCCAAGGAAGTGCTCGGCCAGGTTCCGGTGTCGTGCATGGCCGAGGAGATCGCCACGCCTGGCGAAGGCCAACTCAAGGCGCTGATCACCGTCGCGGGCAACCCGGTGCTGTCCACCCCGGGCGGTCACAAGCTCGACGAGGTGCTGCCGAGCCTCGAGGCGATGATCTCAATCGACTTGTGGCTCAACGAAACCACGCGTCACGCCGACGTGATCCTGCCCGGCTCGTCGCCCCTGGAACAGCCGCACCACGACGACCTCATCCTGAACTTCGCCGTCAACAGCATCGCGAACTACTCGGCGCCGGTGTTCGAGAAGCTGGACCCCGGCGCACCGGATGAGTGGGAACTGTTGATCCGGCTCACCGGGCTGTGCACCGGGACACCCGCCGAGGACGTCGACGTCGCCGCGATCGACGATGGCTTCTTCGACTACCTGTGCTTCACCCAGGGCCTGGACGGTGCCGAGATCCGGGCGCACTACGAACACGGGGGTCCCGAGCGGACTCTCGACCTGACGCTGCGGACCGGTCCATTCGGTGACCGCTACGGCGAAGTTCCCGGCGGCCTGACCCTGGAGAAGTTGAAGTCAGAGCCCAACGGCATCAACTTCGGCCCGATGGTGCCCCGGGTTCCCGAGGTGCTTGGGACCGCGGACCAGAAGATTCGGCTGGCACCGCAGTACCTACTCGACGACCTTCCGCGACTTGCGCAGCGCCTCGTCCGCGCGCCCGACGAACTGGTCTTGGTCAGCCGTCGGCACCTTCGATCCAACAACTCCTGGCTGCACAACGTGGCGCCGCTGATGAAGGGCCGCGACCGGTGCACGCTGCTGATGCATCGCAACGATGCCGAGCGCCGCGGTCTCGTCTCCGGCGACGTCGTGGCGGTCCGCTCGTCGGGCGGGGAGATCCAGGTGCCGCTCGACGTCACCGAGGCGATCAAACCGGGCGTGGTGTCGATGCCGCACGGCTGGGGCCACGGCAAGCCAGGCACCAGAATGGCGGTGGCGAACAACGCGCCGGGGGTCAACACCAACGTGCTTTCGCCGCCCGACTTCATCGATGAACCATCCGGGAATGGAGCCCTCAACGGCATCCCGGTGACGGTCACCGCCGTAGGCGCCTGATAGGGATGACAGATGGGTAGGAACGAACGCTCGAAGATCGTGATGGGCGACGACGAGATCGCCGAGTTCATCGACCACAGCCGCACCGCGACCATGGCCACGCTGTCGGCCGACGGCAAACCGCATCTCATCGCGATGTGGTACGCCGTCGTCGACGGTGAGATCTGGTTCGAGACCAAGGCCAAGTCGCAGAAGGCGGTCAACCTCCGTCGGGATCCGACCATCACCGTGATGATCGAGGACGGCAAGACCTACGACACGCTGCGCGGTGTGTCGATCGACGGTCGGGCCGAGATCGTCGACAGCGACCCCGATCTGCTTCTGCGCGTGGGAATCAGTGTGTGGGAGCGCTACACCGGTCCGTACACCGACGAGATGAAGCCGTTCGTCGACCAGATGATGAACAACCGCATCGCCGTCCGGGTGGTACCGACCCGGACGCGCAGCTGGGACCATCGCAAGCTCGGGATGCCCGAGATGCCGGTGGCCGGCACCACTGCCGAATACCTCACCTGACGTGGCGGCGCAGAAGCGCCCGGATCAGCTGGACTCGCCGATCCTTCCGGTGATCTTCCGGCACGTCGGGAGGGCCCAGGTCTGGATCTACCGCAAGACCGGCGGCCGGATCGGTGGAAAGTGGCGCGTCGGAGCGGGTTTCCGCAAGCCGGTGCCGACACTGCTGCTGGACCATGTCGGACGCAAGTCGGGCACGTCCTTCACGGTGCCGCTGCTGTACGTCCGCGACGGGGCCGACGTCGTCGGCGTGGCGAGCCAGGGCGGCCGCCCCGAGCATCCGCAGTGGTATCGCAACC
>NZ_JAVRQA010000524.1:0-8273 GCF_032161845.1 Mycobacterium sp. | reverse complement strand
CTCAAACGAAGACGCTGAGCCTGCGGGACAGAGTGCTGCGGTCGCCTCTGGTTGACCTGCTCACCGGACCGCACGGCGTCGATCGCTACACGGAGCTCGTCGAGCCCACCTGGACGCTGGGGGACTCCCGCGCCAAGGTCGTCGCGGTCCGTCGGCAGACGCCCCGCAGCGTCACCCTCACTCTTGAACCCAACGCGGCCTTCGCGGCCGGACCCGCACTGCGCGCAGGCCAGCACGTCAACCTCACCGTCGAGGTCGACGGACGCAGGCAGACGCGCTGCTACTCGCCCGCCAACGCCGAGAGCGACCGGCTCCTAGAGCTGACGATCGGTGTGCACGACGACGGGGTTGTCTCCCAGCACCTCTTCCGCAACGCCCGCCCCGGCATGGTCGTCGGACTCGAAGGCCTCGGCGGCGACTTCACGTTGCCGGCCGTGCGGCCCAAGCGCGTTCTGTTCGTCTCCGGCGGCAGCGGCATCACCCCGGTGCTGTCGATGCTGCGCACCATGCGCGATGAAGGATCGGATCGCGAGATCACCTTCATTCACTACGCCAGGACCCCCGAGGAGGCGTGCTATCGCGCCGAGCTCGCCGCCATGCCCGGGGTGCGGGTCCTGCACGGCTACTCGCGTTCGCCAGAGGCGGGCGAGCTGACGGGCTACTTCGGCCCGGAGCACCTGATGGACGCCCCGACCCCCGACGCGGTGTACGTCTGCGGGCCACCAGCGCTCGTCGAAGCCGTCCGTGCGCACTATCCGGACGCCAGCTTCGAAAGCTTCGTCCCGCCGGTGTTCGCGATCCCGACGGAGGCGCCCGGCGGAACGGTCGCCTTCGCCGACAGCGGCATCGACGTGAACGATGACGGTCGCTCGCTGCTCGAGCAGGCCGAGGCCGCCGGCCTGACACCACAGAGCGGATGCCGGATGGGCATCTGCCACACCTGTACCCGGCGCAAGACCAGCGGCGCCGTAAAGAACCTCATCACGGGCGCCGTCTCGACGGCCGACGAGGAGGACGTGCAGATCTGCGTGTCGGTCCCCGTCGGTGACGTCGAGCTATCGCTCTAAGCCACCCACCACCAACTCGAAAGGATCAGCCATGACTGCCATGCTCGAGAAGACCACCGACAAGACCACCGACAAGACCACGGACACCAACTTCGAGGGGCTGCCTGCCCCGATTCAACAGGCCATCACCAAGGTCGTCGCCGGGAAGTCCGTCACGATGACACCGGAGATGGCCGAGGCCTTCGGCGCCGAACTCGACGCACTGCGAGCGCGCGTCGTCGACGACCTGGGTGAGCGCGACGCCACCTACATCCGCCGAGTCATCAAAGCGCAGCGCGCACTCGAGGTTGGCGGCCGAGCCATGCTGTTCGCCGGGATCCTCCCACCGGCCTGGATCGCGGGCACTGCCATGCTGGCCGCGTCGAAGATCTTGGACAACATGGAGATTGGCCACAACATCATGCACGGCCAGTACGACTGGATGGGCGATCCAGCGCTCACCGGCCGCAACTTCGAGTGGGATTCGGCGTGCCCGAGCGATCAGTGGCGTCACTCGCACAACTACATGCATCACACCTACACCAACGTGGTGGACATGGACCGCGACATCGGTTACGGCGTACTGCGGATCAGCGAAGACCAGCGGTGGACGCCCTACTACTTCGGCAACCCCGTCTACGCGTTCCTGCTGATGGTGCTCTTTCAGTACGGTGTCGCGCTGCACGAGCTGGAGACCGAGCGCATCCGCTCCGGTGAGATCAGCATCGCCGACAAGCGCGAGACGATGGCCGGCATCTGGCGCAAGGTGAAGCGGCAGACACTCAAGGACTACGTCGCCTTCCCGCTGCTCGCCGGCCCCTTCGCGCCGTGGGTGTTCACGGGCAACCTGACCGCCAACCTCATTCGCAACGTGTGGTCCTACGCGATCATCTTCTGCGGCCACTTCCCCGACGGCACACAGGAGTTCACCAAGGAGGAGACCGCGAACGAGACTCGCGGCATGTGGTACTTCCGCCAGATCCTCGGCTCGGCTAACCTCACCGGCGGCAAGCTGTTTCACGTGATGAGCGGCAACCTGTCGTTCCAGATCGAGCACCACCTGTTCCCCGACATCCCCGCGTTCCGGCACGCCGAGATCGCCCCCGAGGTGCAGGAGATCTGCGAGCGCTACGGCGTTCCCTACAACAAGGGTCCGCTGCCCAAGCAGTTCGCCACCGTCGTTCGCAAGATCTGCCGGCTGGCCCTGCCCTGGAACTGACCGCCTATCGAGAGCGCCGAGCTTCGGCGACCAGATCGCGTAATTCGTGCTTCAGGACGGCGATTACGTGCTCGGTCGTCGACTCGGGGATCTCATTGGTGATGGGCAGCGACAGCATTCGGTCGGCCAATTGATTCGTGACTTCGAGGTCGTTGCGCACCAGATGCTTGAACGGCGACATGACGTGCACCGGTCGGAAGTACGGGCGCGTTTCGATTCGGTTGCGTAGCAGTCGATCCGCCAAGTCGTCCCGCAGATCCGGTGACTCCATGACCAGAACCACATCCTTGGCGGTGCCAATCCGATCGGCTACCCGGTGCGGCACCACGCGAAGGTGTTCCTGGTCGGCAAGCCCCTGCTCGTACTGCGTGGCCGTTCGGCGCCGCGCTGCCAGCCATTCCTCGATCTGATCCATACCGGCAAGGGCCAGTCCAGCGGGCCATTCTGCGAGGCGCCCGTTCACACCCGTTGATACACAGGTGAAATTGTCATCCAATCCGTAGCGGCCGATCTCGCGGAGCCGGGACTCGACGGTGTCATCGCGCAAGCTCAGGAAACCGCCTTCGCCCGCGGTCAGCACCTTTGTGCTGCTGAGACTGAACATCTCCATGTCCCCGTAGGTGCCCACCTTGCGCTCGCCGATCGTCGCACCCAGCGCCGCTGCGGCATCGGAGATCAGGAGAGCGCCCGACTCCCTGGCGAGGTCTTCGAGCGCACTCATCTCACAGGGCGCACCGTGTGCGAGTACCGGCACCAGGGCGAGCGTGCGCTCGGTGATCAACGGTGCCATCGTGGCGGCCGATGCGCACAGGGTGTCTGGCTCGATATCGCAGAAGACCGGTGTCAAACCGGCTCTTACGACCGAATTGACGGTCGACGGGAAGGTGTAGCTCGGGAGCACCACCTCGGTCCTGTCGTCGTGGTGGCCTGCGGCGTAGATCATGGCCATGCCCAGGGCGGTATCGCCGCTGGCGGCGGTCACGACGTGTCGGACGCCGATGTACTCCTCGAGCGCAACTTCCAGCTTCGCGTTCGTGGGTCCGTTGTTCGACAACCGACGGGATCCCGCAATGGATTCCACCAATTCGTGCAGGCGCTCGGTCGGCGGGAACGACGGCATGGAAACGCGCACCCGGCCGGTGGCGTCGTCGCCGTAGGACACGATCTGCGGCGTCGTCAGACCAACGGACCGACCTCCGGCGGTCAGAATCGCGGTCAGCTTCGCGTGACGGGGGGATCCGTCACCACCCTCGGGGAAGCGATCGGCCTGCCACGGCTTGGTATATCCCACGGTGGCTGGATCGACCGAACCCAGCGCCTCGTCGATCTCAACGGTCTGAGTTCCCGTGTTGCGGTCGTACACCGTCGCCGGGCCGTACACCAGGTCCGCAGAATCGTTTTCGAGGGCCTCGATGCTCGCCTGAAGGTGGTCGGGCAGGTACTCGGAGTCTTCATCGAGAAGGAAGAGGACCGACCCGGCTGCGAGGTCCTGAGCGAGGTTCAACGCCCGCGCGTGGGCGGCGTGCCGCCGTTGTTCGACGTTCCAGCTGCCGGCATCGAGGCGTGCGATCTCCGCGTAGCTGATCCTCGGGTCGCCGAACTCCGCGACCACGGCGCGCATCGGCGCGTTGTTCTGCCGCTCGCTGACGACGATGAGCTCCCAATCGCCGTGAGTCTGCGCCAGTACCGAGGGAATGACCCGGGTCTGAAGCGCGTAGGTCTGATCGCAGCAGGGCAGGAGGACGCTTACCAGTTTCGGGTCGTTGGTCTGTTCCTTCACCGTCGCCACCGCAGATCGTCGTTGAGCTCGCCTTGCTCAAGTAGGTGCCGAAGCCGCCCGGCCCGGTTGCTCTGCGGTGCGGCCGCCTTGCGTTGCCAATCTGCGCTGCGCATGTTGTCGGAGATTTCGGCGAGGCCTTCCTCGAGCTGGACTGCGCGGCGTTGGCAGAAACGACGAATGCGAGTTCCGTCCACCCGGTAGTGGCGTCGATCGGTGGCCGCAGGGTGTCTCTTCACGTGGCTTCCTGGCACTCGCCGCCGGACGAGCTCGGCGATTTCTGCGATGGAGTACCCGGTCGAGTCGTCGGTCACGTTGAAGACCTGGCCACGCATTTCGTCCTCGCTGGATTTCAGAACGTCCAAGATCGTCGAGGCGGCATCGCGAACGTGCAACAGAGGGCGCGACTGTTCGCCCGTTCCGTGCAGGTTGATCTCGCCATTCATGTGCGCTGCGGCGACCATGGTGTTGACGACTAGGTCAGAGCGCAAATTGGGCGACAAACCGTAGAGGGTCGCAAACCTGAGGACGGTCGGAGAAAAAGCCGACGATGCCTCCGCCCGAATGCCGATCTCGGCCGCGAGCTTTGATCGCGCATATGCAGAAATTGGTGAACAGCGGGATCCCTCATTCGAGATTCGCGCCGGCGCGGAGCCATACACGCTGCAGCTCGAGGCAAAGACGAATCGTCTGACTCCGGCGCGCTTTGCCCGCCGCGCGAATTCGACAGCTGCGGCGCCATTCGCCCGTACTGCCGAATCGGCACGCAAATCGCAGGCCGCGTCGCTGGAGATCGCGGCGAGGTGGACGACCGCGTCGTATCCGGCGAGATGTTCCTCCGTCAACTCCTGGAACTCAGCCCGTGGCCCGGGCGTGCCATTGGATTGCACGGCTTGGTAAAGATCCAGGTCGATACCGTCGACGGCCCACCCGGCGTCAACGGCCTGCTGCTCGAGGACGGCTCCCAAGAATCCTCGAACACCAGTTACGAGGATCGTCATGAAGGTCCGTTCCCGGCCGACGCTCGCCGCGTCTGCTGGCCGATCGGTCGTTGAGGCTTCATCATTCCCCTCAGTAAGCGCGTGCGGACGGTGATCGGGTTGATCTTCTGATCAGCGCAGCCCGCCTGCGTAACTGTGGGCAAACTACTTCGTCGAAGTCTGTGGAACCTAGTTTGCCAACGGAGGCGTGGTTTCGCAAGCTTAAGACGCCATTCGAGCAAACTACCTTTTGTACGCTTTCTGCATCGGTGACACCGCGCTACTCCAGCCCGGGCACGTCTCGGGGTAGCTGATCTTGACCGTTGGACAGAAATTCACCAGGCTCGCTTGATTGGACGTATGCCTGATGTTGTCGTCGAGCTAGTCGGTTGAAAATGACGCCGGCGACACGGCTCGCGGGATAGCGCCCATTTCTCGGGCAATGCTCGGCGCGACCGCACGTGCGATGGCCATGATTCGGCGCACGCTCTCCGCGTGCCAAATCACCATGTCTTCGCCGACGTTGCCTGCGACCAGTGGCCCGACGACGAACAACCCGGGCGCAGCTCTGAAACGGCTGTCCACCCGCAGTCCCGTGTTCGAACTCGACGGATCGACGAGGCCTGACCGGAGCATCTCTCGCAGAAGCGGAGACCGGGTCGCGGAAACGTCTTCAAACCCCATGGCGCCGACGACGACGCCGTACTTGGCATCGAGGTCGTACTCATTTCCCGCATCGTCGGTCACGCTGACCCGAAGTGAATGGCCGTCTGTTTTGCAGCCCCGGTAGCGTCCCGCGCTGAACTCGACTGCACCCGATTCGACACATGATTCGACGATGTCGACGGAATCCCGGGAGTCTTGGCGTAGAAGATTGGAAATTTGCATACCGTAATGGGCGGCCAATGCGGCGCGCTCGCCATTGTTTAGCGAGGCGGCAAAGTAGGGAATCGATGCCGCAATTCGAGGTACGGTTGCCCCGTCCGTTCCGGATTCAACGGCTGCGCGCAGATCGCAGGAAACTGCGTCGAGCAATTCTTGGGCGGTGACCGACCCGCCGCCGCCTACTTTGATCTTGAGTGCCGCGATGGCGCGAAGTTCGGCAACTTCGCTGCCCTTTTTCGGCCGCCAATGACGGGGCCTGCCAGTCGGCGTGAGGACCGTAATCGTCGCTTGGAGGTCACGGACGATGTCCTGACAGGCGAGCACGAATTCGAGCGCCGTGGCGTTTCCGCCGACCACCAGAATGCGCCGCTGCACGATGGGAAGCGCAGCGAGCGTGCGGCGCACCCGTGACAACGTCGCATTCAGTCCTGGGTCGTAGACGTCGTGGATGAGTCCGTCGATCGACTCATCGTCCGCGCACAGGCGGCGCGCCGGGGGAGAGCCGACCGTCAAGGCGACCGTGGTGGTCGCGAAGGCGATCGTCGGGCCGTCTCGGTGCGAGGTAGAGACGACATAGCCGTCCTTCATCGGGTCGATGGCCGTGACGTCGGCGGTGGTGAGCGTGAACTGTGCGATGCCGTCGGACTCGGCTGCGAGCATCGCGGTCCGAGCACGTTCGGAGAGGTACGCGCCGTACAGGCGGCGGGGAATGAACAGGCGATCCCATCGTCCCTCGGCGATGTCAGCGCGATGTCGCTCGAACCATGCCGGATCGATGCCGGTGCCGGGCGTCACCCGGTGGTGGTCAGTCAGCCACTCGGTGAAGCGAACTCGCTCGTCGTCCGGAAGGAAGTCGTTCAACGAGAAGAGGGTGAGTGACCCTGGGCCAGAACGATTGCCGTAGGCGACTCCAGTGAAGAACTGCGGATGGCGATCGATGATGTGGATCCGCACCGGATTCGGCGGTGGGCCGCCCGCCGACGATAGGCCCTCCAGGAGCGAGAGCAATGTGTGAGAACCCGACGCTCCCGCGCCGATGATTGCCAGATCTGCAGTCCGCGGTGGTTCGGAATGACCCTCCGTCACGTGGCGGATGGATATCGCGCAAGGAGTCGCTTCTCGTGACGCGGCTGCAGAGCGGCCCGACGAATGTCCCCGTCGTAGTGGGCGAGCACCCGCCGGTCCATCACCCGGCGCCATAGCGGCGGGATCGCGGCAACCAAGAGCATGGTGGCATAGCCGGCCGGCAGCTGAGGCGCCTCGTCGTCGTGGAGGAGAGCCTGATACCTGCGCTGTGGATGCGCATGATGATCGGAGTGCCGCTGGAGGTGAAAGAGGAAGAGATTCGACACGATGGTGTTGTTGTTCCAGCTGTGCGCGGGACGTACTCGCTCATAGCGTCCGTCGGGTCGCCGTTGCCGCCGTAGTCCGTAGTGCTCGACGTAGTTGATCATCTCCAGCATGCAGATGCCGACGATCGCCTGTCCGATGAGCCACGGAAGCACCTCGCGGCCGAATACCGCCACCAGGCCGCTGTACAGAACCAAGGTCATGAGCCACGAATTCAGCACGTCGTTCTCGAAGGACCACGGCGACCTGCCTGCGCGCGCCAAGCGTTCGCGCTCAATCCGCCAGGCGCATCGCGCGCCACCCACCACGGATCGGGGGATGAACTCCCACAGACTTTCGCCGAGACGTGAGCTTGCGGCGTCCTCCGGCGTGGCCACCAGAATGTGATGACCGCGGTTGTGCGCGACGAAGAAATGGCCGTAAAACGACTGGGCAAGGGCTACCTTGCTCAGTCTTCGCTCCAATTTCGCGCGTTGGTGTCCCAGCTCGTGGGCGGCGTTGATTGCGATGCCGCCGATCCCTCCGAGGGAGAACATCAGGCCCAGCCGGTCGATGGGTTGCATGTGCGACCCACCCTGGCGGCTCCACAGCCAACAGGCGAGCACCACCGACGAATATTGGATGGGGAGGTAAAGGTAGGTGGCCCAACGGTAGAACGAGTCGCTCTCCAAGAATGCGAGCGCACTGTCAGGTGGGTTGTCGGCGTCCGGTCCCACCACGTAGTCGAGGATCGGGACGATGATGAGGGTCAGGATCGGGCCCAACCACCAAAAAATCCCCCAGCCCGTCGCACAGGCGCCGGCCCACGAAATCAGGACGACAGCTGGCACGACGAGACCGAGAAGCCAGAGATAGCGCTTGGGGTCGGGCCATGACACAGCGTTGCTGGTTTGATCGGACAGAGTGTGTGGCCGGGTCAGTGACATAACCACCTCACTAGGTCGCGATTTTCGGACTGCTCCAGTTAACTGACCGGGTCTAGGGAGAATAGCGCATTCATCGTCAGTTGATCGCGC
>NZ_JAVRQA010000523.1:0-35892 GCF_032161845.1 Mycobacterium sp. | reverse complement strand
AATCAAACTTCCACCACCCAGATATAAACATCAAAAAACACACATACCCAAAAATAACAACAACAAAACTGATCTAGGTGCGGGCCAGCCGGAAGTGGCTCTTCACCGGGCTCTCCATCCGCAGCGACTCCTCGAGGAAGCCGGGGATCAGTGCGCGGTCGTCACGCAGGATCTTCTGAAGGTCCGGCCGCTCGGCGATCACCCGCATGGCCGTGCTGAGCAGCTTGGTGGTGGTCTCCATGCCCGCGGCGAACAGGAACGTCGACAGTTTGACGACCTCCTCGACCTCCGGGATCGAGCCGTCCGGATAGGTGGCCGCACCCAGTTTGGTCAGCACGTCGTCGCGCGGCGCCCGGCGCCGATCGGTGATGTACTCCCGAAACTTGTCGTCCAGCCAGGCAAGCGGGTTGTGCGCGACGGTGTCACCCTCGTTGATGTCGCCAACGACCTCGTTGCCCAACACTCGGCGGAACTCGGCATGGTCCTCGACGGGCACCCCGAGCAGGTCCGCGATGACGAGCATCGCGAACGGTTTCGCATAGTCCTCCATGAACTCACATGAACCGTTGGCCACGAACGTGTCGAGTTGTTGGTCGGCTAGCCGCCACATGAAGTCTTCGTTCTCGCTCAACCGCTTTGGCGTAATCAGCTTGCTGAGCAGCCCCCGTGTCTTGGTGTGGTCGAAGGAGTCCATCGTGACGACGTGCTCGGCCATCGGGATGGCCGACCGGTGTTCTTCGATGAGCGTGCCGATGTCGTCGCCCTCTGGCGCAAAGGGAAGGGGCGGAAAGGGTCCCGCGACCGCGACGCATGACGAGAAGGCGGGGTCCTTATAGACGGCAAGCGCCTCGGGGTGCCCGGTGACCGCGACGACGCCATGCTGCGTCGCCGGTCGCACCGGGCCTTGCGACCGGAGATAGTCGAAGTACGGGTACGGATCTCCTACCAACGACGGGTCGAAGAAGTAGTCGACCGACTCGAAGTCCTGGGTCACGTCGCAACCACCGGGTCGAACAACACCGGCAAGGAAGTCGGCGAACGAAACACCTGACCGCGGATGTGCGGATCGCCACCGTCGGGATCCATCCGGAGGTTGGGTAGCCGATCGAGCAGAAGGTTGATGGCAGTGCGCATCTCGAGGCGGGCCAGGTGCATGCCCAGACACACGTGGACGCCATAGCCCCAGCCGAGATTTCCCTTCGCCTGTCGGAAGATGTCGAACGCATTCGGGTCCGGGTAGCGGTCGTCCTGCCGGTTTGCCGCCCCCAGCATGGGCATCACCGTCGCGCCCGCGGGAATGGGCACCCCGCCGAGTTCGGTGTCCCGCGTCGCAACACGTGTGATGGTCAGCAAGGGGGACTCCCATCGCACGCCCTCTTCGATCGCCTGCGGAAGCAGCGAACGATCGGCGCGGACTGCTTCCAGTTGCGCGGGATTGGACAGGAGCCCGAAGAGCAAGCTGCCCAGTGAGCGGTACGTCGTCTCGACGCCGGCAGGCAGAAGAAGTCGCAGGAACGAATAGATCTCTTCGTCCTCGAGCTTCTCGCCGTCGATCTCGGCGGCGGCGAGCGCGCTGATCAAATCGTCCTTCGGTTCGGCTCGGCGCGCCTGCAAAATCGGCGCGAAGTACTCGCATAGGGCCGCGGACGCCGCGAGGCCTCGTTCGGGATTCATCATCCAACTCAGCAGCGAGATGGACCATCGTTGGAACTGCGGATAGTCCTTCTCCGGAAGGCCGAGGAGGCCGGCGATGATCTGGCTCGGGTAGTCGAAGGTGAACTCCTTGACGAGGTCGGCCGAACCGTTTGCCGCGAATCGATCGATCAGACCGTTGCCCACGCGGCCGACGAGCTGGTCTTCCCACCTGGCCAACGACTTCTGGGTAAAGGCCTTGGAGACCAGTGACCGCAGCCGCCCGTGGATGGGTTCGTCCACGCCGAGCATCACCCGCTCACCCAGCACCGGGCCGAACGCCGCAATCACACCGGATGACGAGTAGGTCTCGTTGTCCCGCAGCATCTCCTGGATGTCCTCGTGCCGGTATGCGATGAACATCGGCAACGATTCTTCGTGCGGCATCATCCCGGACGTCTCGAGCCGCTGCACGGGCTCCTCGCGCCGCAGCCGGGCCAGCTCGGTGTACGGGTCGCGCACGTCGCCGGATACCGCGTCGTCGAACGACCCGAAGTCTTCGAGATCATCGAAGAGTTGTTCCATGCCTGCTCCTCTATTGGGCTGGATAGGCCACGGATTTCACTTCCGTGTACTGGCTGAATCCGACGAGGCCGTTCTGGCGACCGACGCCGCTGTCCTTATAACCGCCGAACGGCGTGTCGGCGCCGTACCCCGCGGTGCCGTTGAGCCCGATGAAGCCGGCCCGCAGCCGCCGCGCGACGGCGAGCGACCGGTCCAGCGAGCTCGACATCACGTTTCCCGCCAGCCCGTAGGGGCTGTCGTTGGCGATGCGGACGGCGTCGTCCTCGTCCTCATAGGCGATGACGGCCAGGACGGGCCCGAAGATCTCCTCCTGGGCGATCGTCATGGAGTTGTCGACGTTGGTGAAAAGGGTTGGACTGACCCAGAATCCCTTGTCGAACTGTTTCGGTGGCTCGGTGCTGCCGACGAGCATCGTCGCGCCCTCGTCGACGCCCTTTCGGATGTAGCCAAGGATGCGTGCCTGCTGCTTGGCCGAAATGACGGGTCCGCACAGTGTTCCGGGATCCTGCGGGTCACCGGCCGGGATGTTCTCGTAGATGCCCTTGAGGATCTCGACGCCCTCGTCGTACCGAGAGCGGGGCAGCAGCATCCGAGTCGGGGCAGCGCAACCCTGGCCAGCGTGCATCAAGGGGCCGATCCCGATGAGGCACGCCATGTTGAAGTCTGCGTCCTCGAGCACAATCGTGGCCGACTTGCCGCCGAGTTCGAGGAACAGGCGCTTCATGGTCGCGGCGCCCTTCTCCATGATCCGCTTCCCCACCACCGTCGAACCGGTGAACGAGATCATGTCGACCTTCGGCGACAACGTCAGCTCTTCACCGACGAAGTGATCTGACGCGGTCACCACGTTCACGACGCCCGGCGGGATGTCGGTGTGCTCGGCAATCAGCCTGCCGAGCCGGGTGGCGTTGAATGGCGTGTCGGGAGCCGGCTTGAGCACCACGGTGTTTCCGGTCGCCAATGCCTGCCCGAGCTTGTTGATGGTGACTTCGAACGGGAAGTTCCACGGCACGATCGCGCCGACCACCCCGACGGGTTCGTGCCAGACCTTCCGCGTCGTGTTGACGCCGGTTACGGACACCACCTTGTCGCCGAGATCGGTTTCCCACGGAAAGGTTTCGATCAGCCTGGCCGGGTACTTGAGCCCGTCCTCCATCGGCGCGTCCAACTGCGGTCCGTGCGTGACGGCGCGTGGGGCGCCCACCTCCCTGATGAGTTCCTCACGTAGCTCTTCGAGTTCGCCCTCGATCGCTTCGTGCAGCTGTTCCAGGCACCGCTTGCGCAGTTGATGGTTGGTCGACCAGTCGGTTTCGTCGAACGACCGCCGGGCCGCGTCGATGGCGCGGTGCATGTCAGCCTTCGACGCATCGGTGACCTCGCCGAGCACCTCCTCGGTGGCGGGGTTGACGTTGGCGAACGTACCTGCCTCACCGTTGACGAGTTTGCCGTCGATCATCATCCGTGACTCGTAGGCCGCTGCCGTGGTTTCAGTCATCAGCACCACGCAGTGCACCGTGCCGCGGTAGTCCGAGCGCCAGCCGGATCAAGTGGTGCATACCCGATCCAGGAAGAAGTCTGTTGCACAGCAACAGCATCCGCGCATCGGGGCCAACCCCGTGCTTGCGAAACGGTCCGCGGTCCTCCAGCGCCTTGGCCAGCCCGATCGCGAAGCGCTCCGGTTGTCGTGCGAATCTCGTCGCGAAGCGGCCCCGAGTGTTCATGGGGTTGTGCAAGCGCGCGTAGGGTCCGTCGAAGTCCCGATCGTCGGTGGTGCCCGCATCGGTGATGATGTCGGTGTCGTACATTCCGGTGACGAGTATCGACACGCCAAGGCCGAAGGGCGCGATCTCACCCGCTAGCGACTCGCCCCACCCCTCGAGTGCCCCCTTCGCCGATGAGTATGGCGCGGTGGCGGGCATCCCACGAACGCCGTTGACGCTCGAGACCAGTACGACCCGACCGCGGCCGGCTTCCCGCATCACGGGCAGCAGCGCCTTCGTCAGCGCGACGGGGCCTAGCACGTGGGTCGCAAACATGCGCTCCCACAATTCGATTGATACCTCTTCCACCATGCCCGCCGCTGAGATGCCCGCATTGTGCACTAGAGCATTCGGTGCGCCGACCGCCTCCTGAACGAACTTCGCGGCGGCGGTGATCGACGCGAGGTCCGTCAAGTCGAGCGGCACGGCGATGAGGCGGTCGTCATCGTGGCCCGCCCCCGTCGCGTCGCGCAACAGCGCTAGGCCTGCGTCCGGTGATCGCATCGCCGCGACCACGCGCCAGCCTTGTTGATAGAGATGTTTGGCAGAGGCGAAGCCGAGACCCCGGGAAGCACCGGTGATGACGACCGTGCGCGGCTCAACCATTCCCGTGCCCCGGCGCGCAGGCCCCCTGGCCCGGCGGCGGCGGTCGTACCTCCGGCCGCCCATTGGGCATACCGCTCGGCCACGTCGCCCACTTGCCGACGGAGTACGGCCACTGGGCGCCAGCCTTCTCGTAGTAGCCCTGCGGGTCATACACTTTCGCCTCTGGGTAGGGCCACGGACAGGCGACTGACGTCGCCGCGCCGCTGGCCTTGATGACCGCGAACCAGGCGCCGTAGGCGAAGTACGACACGTTCATGATCGCGAACATCACCACGAAGGTGCCCAGCACCGGCTTCTTCGGGAACACCCTTGCCCTGGTGGCGAGCTTCTCGGCCACCGACTTGCCGGTGTCATCCCGGTAGCACAGGATCGCGGCGGGAACCATCACGAAGCACACCGACAACGACTCCCAGATCAGCGGAAACTGGAACGTCGTGCCAGCGAAGAGTGACCCGAACGGAATGACCTGCGAGTAGACGTACATGCCGGTCCGCACCAGGAAGATCTCCAAGCAGGCGTCGAAGATGAAGCCGATGACCAACGCCAGCGCGCCGAGGCTGATCAGCGGGTGCCGCGACACGAATGCCTCGGGGCCATGTTTCGCCTGCAGCCTTCGCAGTATCCAGACTGCCGGGAAGTACGGGGCGAAGTAGAACATCACGTAGCCGAACACCAGGAACGGTTCCACGCTCGGCGACAACATCACCAGGGGCCACGATTCGGGCCAATGCAACAGCTCGGGGTTGTACACCGCAAACGGCGCCCAGTTCATGATCGGGTCCTGCCACACGATCAGCGTGGTGCACAGGAACATCAGCATGACCGGACTGCCCGGGTTGCGCTTCCAGCCGACGACGAAGACGACGATCAACGCAATCAGCGCAATGACGGTGCCTGCCTCGTGGAGGTACACCCAGTGGTCGAACCCGAACAGGAACTCGACCGGCCGTGGCCTGCCAGCCACATTCGGGTTCGCGACGCGAGGGTCCAGATCCCTTCGCGACGACAATGCGAACAGGGCGAAGAACGCCATCAGAGCGACGAACCCAATCCAGCCGCCCCAGTTCCGGGTAGCGGCAGGCTTGGCGGGCGCACGCTCCGCTTCCGCCAGCGGTTCGCGAGTGGTCATCGATCTTCCTCTCCGAAGCGGTCGACGAGTCGTGAGTTGACGCCGTCCGCGTCCAGCATCCGGGCCACCAGATAGCCCGACCCCATCCAGGCCCTGCGAGTCCACTTGCCCAATGACACCCGGGTTCCGGGTGCACCCGAGGCGGCGGGCATCATCTTCACCCGCTCGAGTGCTTCCTTCACCCCGCGCGGACTCAGTGGATGGGCGTCGGCGAAGGCACGCACCAAGGTGGCGGCCACGTCGCGGTTCACCACCGGCACACAGAATTCGGGGCGACTGCCGTCGTATTTCGTCGCGTAGCGATCCAGGAAGTCCTGACCGATCGCATTGCCCTCGTCGTACTGGTCGACGCCAACCCAGCCCATGAACGCGTTCCACATGACGGGGTTGACCCAGGCGTTCTGGAATGCGGTCGTGGTGAACCGCGGCGGGTCCCAGTCGACGGCCTCTAGCGCGGGGTTGATGAATACGATTCCAAAGCCGAATCCGAGGTGCACGATTGCTTCGGCCTTGGCATCGTGCAAGGTCCGGACGGCTTCGTCGATGTCCTGCGCGGTCTGGGCAATGGCAGCCTCCGCGACGATCCGAATACCCTTGCGAGCAAATGCCTTTCGCAGGTTCTTCACGTAACTCTCACCGATGAGGTTCTGTTCGACGAGCACGCCGATCTCGGCGATACCACGTTTGGCCACCAGGTCGGCCAGGAATATCGGTTCGTCGGTCAAGGAGCCCTGAGGAAATGCAAAGGTCCACTCGCCGAGCCAGTCATCGGTGCCGGTGACGCTGATCGCAGGCACGCGGAAGCGCTCTTCGATCGCCTCGCGCGTCGGCACACAGTTGTCGGTGATGTGCGGTCCGAACACCACCAGGCAACCCTCGTCGACGAGTTCCCCGAAGGCGTCGATCACGGCCTTCACCGAACCCTTGGGTAGGCCCTCCACCTCGCGATAGATCATCTGCACCTGGCGATCGATGACGCCCTGCTCGACGGCTTCGGCGAAGACTAGGTCGAAGCACCGGGTAAAGGAGGCCTGCAAATCCTCCGGAAACCCAGGCGGCAAAGTGAAGTCCATCAGGTAGCCGACCTTGATCGGTTCGGAAGTACTTTCGTAGGACACCCGACCTCCGTTGGCCACGAGAACCGTGCCATTGTCAGAACCTAATATTTGTTCAGAGTCTAGATGGGACGCCGTCGAGCGTCAATCGGTCGGACCATCCGGTCGGCCGAGATATACGTCGATCAGATCTTCGAGCCCACGGCCCATCATCGCGTCGTCGGTGAGCGGACCGACCACGGCGGCCCTGGCTGCCACCCGCAGCGGCAACCCCTCGGCGACCAGCCGGCCCGCCGCGATGAGCACCCGCGTCGATGCCACTTCCCGCAGCGCGCCGGTCTCCAACCGGCGGATGACCTGGCCGAACCGCACCAGCTCTGCCGCGACCGCGCGTTCGACTCCTGCTTCGTGCGCGACGATGGCCTCTTCCACGCCCGGCGCGGGGAAGCCGAATTCGATGGCGACCATTCGCTGTCTGGTGGAGTCCTTGAGGTCTTTGAGGACGCTCTGATAACCCGGGTTGTACGACACGACCAGCCCGAACCCTGGCGCGGCGTCGAGTGTCACGCCTAGTCGCTCGATGGGAAGCTGGCGCCGGTAGTCCGCCAGCGGATGCAGCACGACGGTGGTGTCTTGGCGCGCCTCCACCACCTCGTCGAGATAGCAGATCGCCCCCTCGCGAACCGCCCTGGTCAGGGGCCCGTCGACCCACACCGTTTCGTCGCC
Source organism: Mycobacterium sp. (assembly GCF_032161845.1). Classification (GTDB taxonomy): domain Bacteria; phylum Actinomycetota; class Actinomycetes; order Mycobacteriales; family Mycobacteriaceae; genus Mycobacterium. The sequence goes on along the minus strand of NZ_JAVRQA010000523.1, from coordinate 28,399 downwards.
GTGCAGGAGGTATCGGCCGACGAGGTCGGCGGTGGTCAGATCGTCGTGGCACGAGACCGTGATCAGCGGCCGCTGCAAGTCGTAGGCCATGGCCTCGACGAAGCGCGTCTTCCCACATCCGGTCGGACCCTTCAGGAGGAGCGAGAGTCCCTGGCGATAGGCAGCTTTGAATACCGCGCCTTCATCGCCGACGAACTCGTAGTAGGGACGCGTCGCGTTCGGTCGGGCGGGCGCACCGTTTTGACTCGCGAGTCGTTGCTCGTCCATCGACGTCACCTCCCTCCAGTCGCGCTCCGCTGCGGTGCGCCGAGCCTAGCGCGGAACAGATGTTTGTTTCAAGGATGTCCGGCGCCGCACCTCCGCCGAGCGCAGGGCCGACCTGAGCAAAGGCCCGATGACGCCCACCAACTGCTCGGGCCGATCGACGGCCGCATGCGCCGCTGTACCGAACACCCTCCGAAGGGACGCTGTGTCGAGGCTCGCGCCCACCGTCAGACACACGCAACCGGTCCCCCTCCTGCGTGCCTCGGTGAGTGCGCGCCGGGCATCGGCTGCGCCGTACCCACGCTCATACCCGTGGTCGTAGGCCAATCCGTCGGAGATCACGACCAGTACCCGCCGCGATGTTCCGCCCTGGCTCTCCAGGACGGCTGAGCCGTGTCGGATGGCCGCCCCCAGTCGCGAGTATGCGGCCGGTTCGAGGCTGTTGAGCCGTTGGACGACGCGGCCGTCGAGGTGATCGTTGAACCGCTTGACCGGAACCAAGTCAACGGCGCCGCGGCCACGGGAGTTGTAGGCGAACAGAGCCACCCGGTCGCCCAGATCGTGCAGCGCAACAGTGAGATTGGCGGCAGCCACCAGCTGTTGCTGATGGACGGTACGCCCCAGGGTGCCAGGCTCGGCGGCCGATCCGGAGATGTCGAGTAGCACCAGCGCAGACAGATCCCTACGCCGACGCAGGCTGTCGAGGTACACCGCTTCGTCGGGCACCGAGCCCGCCCTCAACTCGACCCGTGCCTCCACCGCGGCGTCGATGTCGATGTCGTCGCCCTGCGCCTGTCGATGCTGGCGGTGAAGCCCCATCCCAAGCCGTGCCAGCGGACGACGAAAGGCCAAGGCGTCCTCGATCACCTGGCTAGCAGACGGCTTCACCTGCGGCTCGACCTCGCGCACCGTGCACCAATCAGGCCGGTAGCGCCTTCGGTTGGCGTCCCATTCCGGGTACGTCACGCCACCGGTCCGGATATCGACGCATTCCTCGGAGTCCGGTGTCGCCGTCGACGAGACGGCGTTTGCCCCCCGGTTCGCCGAGTTCGTGCGGTGCGTTGGGGAATCCGCGCCCGGTGGCCCTCCTCCGCTGCCGACGGAGTGCCGCTGTGACGACAACATCTTCTTCAGCCACTTACCGAGGAATCCACCGCCGCCGACCGGACTGGTGAAGAGGTCCGGGCCGCTGTCGGCATCCGCGATCTCACCGTCGTCGAGTTCTTCGAGTTCGCGGTTGCCATCGCGACGCGGGACGTGCCCCACCGACTCGTGGTCGACCGACTTCGCCCGTCGCTCACTGGCGGCCAGCACCTTCCTCGACCGGATCATCCCGAACGCCTTCGGCGACTTGGGAACTGCGTGCTTCCCGGTCGCGATCGACAGCGACTCGGCAGGCGAGTCACTGCGCCCTGCGGTGGTGGGATCCGCCAGCGAGACGAGTACGGCAGGAAGGAGGCCGGCATTCGCAACGAGCGCCCGATGCCCCTCGATCGCGAGATATCTCTCGGCCGTCCGCGCGCGACGCACCAGAGCCCGAACGATGTCGGCATCGAGGCTTTCCGCCGCGACGAGCGACGACTGTACGGCGACTTCCTCGAGAATCGCCGACGGAGCCGCCGTCGCGTCGACGAAGATGGTCTGTCCGTCGGTCCACGGCGGGTCACCAGGACACAATGGTTCCAGCGCCATCGACCGACCGGCCAACGCCGACGCCACCGTGACGAACCGGTCCAGTCGATCGCCACCGACCACGGATCACCTCCGGCTGCGTTGACCAAATATCTGTTCCAAGGTTAGGGTTCGCGCCGGAGCCAGTCAATCGCATGTGCTGCGCCCCATTCGTGTTCCGGGTCGCTAGACTCTGACTCTCGAGACACGGGAGGCGATGACGGTGCGCAGTTCCAAGCCCGTGCCGGACACCGCAGGCACCGAAGTGTCCCGCGGCGAGGCAACCAGGCGCACCGAGATCCTCGAGACCGCGAACTCCGTCATCGCGGCGTCCGGCTTGCGCACGTCGTTGCAGCAGATCGCCGACGCGGCGGGCATTCTCGCGGGCAGTCTGTACCACCACTTCGAATCGAAGGAAGCCATCCTCGTCGAGCTGGTACGCCGCTACCACGCCGAACTCGACCGGATCGGTGAAGCCGCACTGGCGCGACTCGACCAACCCGACTCGCGTCCCCTTCCCGAGCAGATCATCGAATTGGGCTGCGCCATCGCCAGATGCGCGGTCGAGCACCGGGCCGCGTTGCAGATGTCATTCTTCGAAGGTCCCAGTGCCGACCCCGAACTCATGGCATTGACCAAGCAACGGCCCGCCGCCATCCAGGCCGCGATGCTGCAGTTGCTGCGCGCCGGCCGGTGGAGTGGATACATCCGGTCCGATCTCGAACTCCCCACCCTCGCCGACCGGATCTGTCAGAGCATGCTGCACGTCGGACTCGACGTCATTCGACACAAGTCGTCCCCAGAACGGGTGGCGACCGTGTTGTGCCGCATTCACCTCGACGGTCTCGCCAGCCGACAAGCCACCGACGCCGCGCTCGACCGCTCGGCAGCGTTCGCCGCCGCCGACGACGTCATCAAGACCTGGGGCGACGGCGACGAAGACGGCGACGACAAGGCCGTCCACGTCCGTGCCGTGGCTCGCGCCGAGTTCGGCCGCCGCGGCTACGAGATGACCACGATCCGCGACATCGCCTCCGCCGCAGGTCTTGGCACCGGCACCGTCTACCGGGTGATCGGGTCCAAGGACGAGCTGCTGATGTCGATCATGCTGTCATTCGGCCACAAAGTCGGCGGCGCTTGGTCGGACATCCTTCGCTCGAAATCCAGCCTGGTCGAGAAGCTCGACGCGTTGAGCTGGCTGAACATCAACGCGCTCGACCGCTTTCCCGACGAGTTCCGCATCCAACTCGCGTGGATGCGCCAGACTCCCCCAGACGTCGCGGAGCCGGGCTGGTCGTACTCCACCAGGGTGCGACAGATGAAGGCCTTGCTGTCCGAGGGCATCAAGAGTGGCGAGATCCGCATCGACACTCCGACGGTCGACATCCTGGCCCGTTGTGTCATTGGGGTGCAATGGATTCCGGAGAACATTCTCCGCGAGCTCGGCACTAACGGGGCACTCATTCACAGTCGTGACACGGTGCTGCGAGGCATCGCCATCCGCACCGACTGACGTCGGCCCCTCCGCTCTCCCCGGTGGATTCTCGGCGAGGGTCTTGCGTCCGCATCACCTCGGTCCCTAAGCTGGAACAAATATTTGGGGCGACGATGCTCGGCGGACAGGGGAGGTCGGATGGCAGGTCGACTCGAAGGCAAGGTCGCGTTCATCACCGGCGCCGCGCGCGGCCAGGGCCGGGCGCACGCAATCGCGATGGCGAGGGAGGGCGCCGACATCATCGCGATCGACATCTGCAGGCAGATCGAGTCGAACCCATATCCGCTGGCCACACCCGACGACCTGGCCGAAACGGAACGCGCCGTGAAAGAAGCCGGGGGCCGCGTCGTCGCGAGGATCGCCGACGTGCGCGAGCGCCACGAGCTCCGCGAGGCGGTCGATGCGGGGCTGGCCGACCTCGGCAAGATCGACATCGTCGTCGCCAATGCGGGAATCCTTCCGATGGCGATGGGCAGGCCGCACGACGCGATGTCCTTCGTCGATGCCTCCGACGTCGACCTGCTCGGCGTGATGAACACCGTCGCGGTGACGGTGCCGCACCTGCCCGACGGCTCATCGATCATCGTCACGGGTTCGACGGCGGGGATGATTCGCGGTACCACCGACAACCCGAACATGGGCCCGGGCGGTGCAGGCTACGGGTGGAGCAAGCGCGTGGTGATGGAGTACGTCGAGGAGATGTGCATGCATCTCGCTCCGCGGATGATCCGGGTGAACGCGATTCATCCGACCAATTGCAATACGCACCTGCTGCAGAACGACGGCATGTACAGCATGTTCCGTCCCGACCTCACCGCAGCGGGTAAGCAGGCCACCCGCGAGGACGCCGAGCCGCTGTTCACCATCTTCCAGGCCATGCCCATCCCGTACATCGAGCCGGAGGACAGCGCCAACCTTGGGGTCTTCCTCGCCAGCGACGAGAGCCGCTACATCACCGGACAGCAGATCCGAGTGGACGGTGGATCTCTCCTCAAGTGGCCCAACGGCCCGGGAGGATAGGTGAACGGCGGCGTAATCATCATGTTGGGCACGCTGTTCGGGCTAATCACCGTCATCTTCGGCCTCGTCCTCCGGTTCGATCCGGAGGCACGCCGAGCCCCCAGCCAGCAGCACAATCCGGAAGCCCCGAGTTGACGCCGATAGTGACGGCCGCCATGATCTTCGCCTACCTCGGGGGGATCGCGTTCCTCGCCATCGGTTGCTACCTTTCGTACCGCCGCGGCCGCCTCCACCCACTCTTGCTCCTGTGCATCTCGGCGATCTCGTTCTCCTGGATCGAGGCGCCCTACGACTGGGCGATGTACGCGCAGTTTCCACCCGCTCTGCCGCGCATGCCGTCCTGGTGGCCGCTGAACATGACGTGGGGTGGTGGACTGCCGTCATCGGTGCCGATCGGCTACATCCAGTACTTCGTACTGCCCGCGGTGATCGGCGCCCCGCTCGGTCGATGGCTGAGCTCGAAGTTTCACTGGCGCAGGCCGATTACGCTCTTGGTCGTTGGCCTCGTCGTCGGATTTCTGTGGGCTCTCCTCTTCAATGGGTTCGTGGGTGCCCGACTCGGCGTCTTCTACTACGGCCGCGTGATCCCAGGGCTGGCGATCTTCGAGGGGTCGATTCACCAGTACCCGCTCTACGACGCTCTCGCGATGGGTGTGCTGATGATGGTCTTCACCTACCTACTCGGGCGTACGGATTCTCAAGGGCGCAACGTCATCGACACGTGGGCCGACTCGAAGACGACGAGCCGATTCGGATCGGCGGCGCTGTCCATCGTGGCCGTCGTCATCGTCGGAAACGTGCTCTACGGCGCGGTCTTTGCCCCCCACCTCGCCACGAAGTTGGGCGGTTGGGTGACGTCGGGACCCGACGTCGTGTTGTTCCCCGGCGTGCCGATTCAGCCGCCGTAGGAATCCATCCAGGTGACTAGTTCGCAACCCATCGGCAAGACTGAGGAGCGCTCGTGAACGAAACGATCACGGCCGAACCGTATTACGATCCATACGACTTCGCCATCGACGATGATCCCTATCCGGTGTGGCGGCGGCTCCGCGAGGAGGCACCGCTCTACCACAACCGCGAGATGGGCTTCTTTGCGCTGAGTCGCCATGCGGACGTGGCACCGGGGTTGACCAATTGGGAGACCTATCGGTCCGGGAAGGGCACGACCACCGACATCATCATGTCCGGAGTCGACGTGCCGCCGGGCATCATCCTGTTCGAGGACCCGCCGCTACACGATCTTCATCGCAAGTTGCTGTCAGGGGTATTCACCCCGAGGCGGATGGCCGCCGTCGAGCCGAAGGCGCGCGAATTCTGTGCGCGCGCACTCGATCCCCTCATCGGATCGCCCGGCTTCGACTTCATCGCGCACATCGGCGCGTTGATGCCGATGCGCACCATTGGCTTCTTGCTCGGCATCCCCGAGCAGGACCAGGAAGCCATTCGCAACCACAGTGACACCACCATCACCCTCTCCGACGGCCGACCGGGCGAGGTCGACCCGGACATGTTCGCCAAGACCATCGGCCAGTTCGCCGAATACGTGGAATGGCGCGCGAAGCATCCGTCCGACGACTTGATGACGGATTTGCTCAATGCCGAAGTGGAAGAGTTGGACGGTACCCGTCGCACCCTGTCGCGCGTCGAGTTGCTCACCTACATCAGCACCGTCGCGGGCGCGGGCAACGAAACCACCACTCGGCTCATCGGTTTCATCGGCCAGCTGTTGTCCGACCATCCGGACCAACGGCGCGAACTCGTAGCCGACCCCACGTTGATCCCCGCGGCGATCGAGGAAGTTCTTCGCTACGAGGCGCCATCGCCGGTCCAGGCGAGGTACCTGGCTCGCGAAGCCGAGTACTACGGCACCACCGTTCCCCAGGGCTCGGTGATGCTTCTGCTCAACGGTTCGGCCAACCGCGATGGCGCGCAGTACACCGACGCAGATCGCTTCGACATCCATCGCAATCCACGGCATCTCAGTTTCGGGCACGGGCTGCATTTCTGCCTCGGGTCGGCCTTGGCGCGGATGGAGGGCAGGGTGGCACTCGAAGAGGTATTGAAACGGTTCCCCGACTGGGAGGTCGACTACGAGAACGCCTCCCGGGCGCGCACGGCGAGCGTTCGAGGCTGGGCGCGGCTACCCGCTACCGTCATGTGATCCCCCGAGAAGGAGGTTGACCCTTGCCGAAGTCCCCATCCGAGTCGCGGTCTGGTCGACCGGCGGCATCGGAGCCATCGCCGTACGCGCCGTCGATGAAAATCCCGACCTGGAACTGATCGGTGTCTGGGTTCATTCGCCGGACAAGGTCGGGCTCGACGCGGGTGACATCGTTGGGGTTGCCCGATCGGTGTGACCGCTACCGACGACGCGGCCGCCTTGATCGACATGCGGCCCGACTGCGTCGTCTACGCGGCGGTTGGACCAGAACGCGACGGGGCCGCAATTCCCGACTACGTCCGACTGCTGCAGTCGGGGATCAACGTCGTCACCACCACGGTCAATCGGCTCATCCACCCACCCACCTTCCAGCCGCAAGGCTGGTGCGATCAGTTGACCGAAGCCGCCCTCGCCGGCGGCGCGTCGTTGTACGCCAGCGGCATCGAACCTGGTTTCGCCGCCGACCATCTGGTGCTGATGCTCGCCACCCAATCGAAGACCATTCGCTCCATCCGGGCCACCGAGGTTGCGCTGTACGACGACTACCCGGTCGTCGACACCATGATGAACGCAATGGGTTTCGGGCAACCGCTGGACTTCGCTCCGATGCTGGCGACTCCCGGCGCGATCGGCTTTCAGTGGGGGCCCGGCCTTCACGTGATCGCCGACGGCCTCGGGCTCGAGATCGACGAGGTCCGCGAGAGGTTCGACCGAGTACCGACCGACCGCGATCTCGAGGTGGCCTTCGGGACGGCCAAGGCAGGCACGTGCGGGGCGCTGAGGACTCAAGCCATCGCCGTCGTCGACGGGCGGGAGGAGAGAATCCGGTCTACCGCGTGCGCATCGAAGGCGAGCCCGACATCGCCTGCGACATGTCGGCAACCGTGGTCGAACCCACGGCACCCGGTAGCAAACATGACCTCGGGTGCGGGAGCGATGATTTCGACGGCGATGCGGGTCGTCAACGCGATCCGTACGTGGTGGACGCCAAGCCCGGCCTGCTATCGGCGATGGACCTCCCACTTACGCTTCCGCGGCACGCATTTCGTTGACAACGTCATCCATCGCCGCGTCGACTGTGCAGTACCTGATCATGAAACGGCCCAAAACGCGTCCGCGTCGTCCCCCGCGTCTTATTCTGCGAGAAGCGGTTCGGCCAGCCGGCAGACGGTCGACGGCAGCAGACCGTCTAGCCCAGGGGGGCAGCACACGTGCGAACGAGACTACATTTCCTAAGTTTGGGATTCGCCCTGACTCTGATATCCGTCGCCGTCGTGACCGCCTCACCCGCGGCAGCGGACTGCACCAACGCCGGCGCAGCGACCGTGTGCGCGCAGGGCACCGTCCGCGGCGGAGGCCCGGACGCCCCGACAGCGGGTCCGGTCTACCCCTCCTACTGCGCCGATCCCTGGTACTGCGACGACGGCTGGGGTCTCGACATCTCCCTCGGCCCCATCCGCCCAGGCGGTATCGGTCCACGCCGCTGAACAATTCGTTGTATCTCCACCCAGCCGATCAAGGAGTTTCACATGTTCGTTCGTAGTCTGATTGGCACCGGCATGATCGCCGGCGCGATGCTCGCCGGCACGTCGGCAATTGCCGCCGCCGATCCGCCGAACTGCACTGCCGCCGACCTTGCCGGCGTCATGTCCGGCGTTTCCGCGGACACGTCGGCCTACCTCTTCACCCATCCCGAGGTGAACGACTTCTTCACCGGCCTCAAGGGCAAGTCTCGGGACGAGATGCGCACCGACATCGATGCGTACATGGAGTCGAATCCGCAGGTGCGCGACGAGCTCAAGAACGTCAGGCAAGCGGCGACCGACTTCCGGGATCGCTGCGACGCACCCTTGCCCGACATGCCCTTGGCATAGCTCAAACGTGCAGCTTGGGCCGGTAGACGAGCTCTTGAGTCCGGCCGTCGAGCGTCCGGCTCTCGACCAACTCGAGGTCGAAGTCGGCCCCACCCCGGAAGATCGGGTCATCACCGGTTTGACCGGTGATCACGGGAAAGAGCGTCACCTGGACGTAGTCGACTAAGCCGGCGGCCATCAGCGCCCGATTCATGGACAGACTCCCGTGCGAGCGCAACGGAACCGCGGACCGTTCCTTGAGGTTGGCGACGACGTCGACGGCGTCGCCGCTCGCGACGGTCGCGTCGGGCCAGTCGAGCGGTCCATCGAGGGTGGTCGACACCACCGTCGCTGGCAGACTCCTCATCCGGGTTACCCACGCGTCCTTCACCGACTCTTCCGCGCCCGAGGCCAACATCTGCGCAAACGCTCGATACGTGTTGGCCCCGAAGACCATTCGCTGCTCCGTCTCGTAGGAGGCGAGGCGGTGGTCGAGCAATTCGGGGCCCTGCTTGCCCCAATAGCCACCCCAGTCCCCACCGCTGACGCCGCCATAGCCGTCGAGGCTGGAGAAGACGTCGAAGGTGTAGGTGGCGGTCATGGTGTTCTCCTCCGAAGAGTCGGGTGATCGGCTGTCTAAGAGACAGACTGGAAGCCACAGGGAAACTCATCGCCGAATTCGGTGATTTCCCGTGAACCGTTGCCGACAATTCGTGCGAAGAAAAAGTTGAGGGAATTTGGTCGGCTGGTCGCTCCTAACGGTGAACGTGGCCCATCGGGCTGCGCCCGACGCAAAGGATAACGAGATGCCGGCGGTGACCTTGTCGCGAGCAGGGCACGGCGTCGAGACCGGAGACAAACTCAACCAAGGCACACCCCGACTGTTTGGGGTCAGCACCAAGTCGTCGCCGCCCTGCGGTCATGCGCCGCCACGATTTGCACATGCCCGACAAGTTCGGCCGACGGGATCACCGTGGCGCGCCATCGGGCAGGCGGATCGCACGTAGATCATTGCAACAGCCGTAGGTTTGGCCGACCGATATTGTTGATGCGCCAGCGGCACGTGTACCCGATTGGAAACCGAGTCTGGAGGACTCGTATGGCATGGACCTTGACTCAATCGTCTGAACTCGACGACGGCGTGGTGCGATGGGACTCCTACGGGGAGGGGCCGCCCGTCGTGCTCGTTCACGGCACGCCCTATTCGTCGTTCCTATGGCGCGATGTAGCGCTAGCGCTCGCCCGCCGCGGGCGGCACGTCTACGTCTTCGATCATCTCGGCTATGGCCAGTCCGACAAACACGAGGGCCAGGACCTCACCCTCGTGGCGCAGGGACGCAATTTCGCCGAGCTGCTACGCCGCTGGAACCTGCAGCAACCCAGCGTCGTTGCGTGCGATATCGGCGGCGCGATCGTTCTGCGAGCACTGTTGCTCGACGGCGCCGTGTACTCGGATCTGACGCTGTTCGATGCCGTCACCGGAGGAACTTGGGAGCACGGCCTTTTCGCTCTGATCCGCAACCACCACGCCGTGTTCGAACAACTTCCCGCGTACGCCCACGAAGCGCTGGTGACTGCGCACCTCCGCAATGGCACTCAGAAGGGTTACCGCCCCGGTGTTCTCGAAACGTATTTGGCACCATGGCTCGGCATCGACGGGCAAGCCGCGTTCTACCGGCAGTACCGGCAACTCAGCCAGACCGACACCGCCGAATACGAGCACCTACTGGACACCATCGACATTCCTGTCACCCTGCTATGGGGTCGTGACGATGCGATCCTGCCCGCACCGCACGGACAATGGATCGAACAACGGGTCACCAACCGCGGACTGACGTGGATCGATGACGCCGGGCATCTGCTACCCGAGGACGCACCCGCCCAACTGACCGAGCGATTGATCCAACACTTGAGTACCTGAGCTAAGTCGCGTCTCCTCGAAGTGCGGCGACCACCGCGACCGCAGGTGTCTGGAGTGCAGTCGGCAATGTAGATGGCTTCCCGCACGACGCGTCTGCGATCTGTCCCCGCCGCAGCCAAGGCAATGTCGATTGCGCGGACCCGCACCGGCCGCGGGGGACGATCCACTTCAGGACGTTGGAAGCGGCGGATGTGACGATCCGAAGTCGTGACGGAATTCTCTGTCAGATCTGGCGAGCAGGAAGGCGGGTCGAGGTCGACACCCAACTCGCCATCGTCGAGCGGTGCGCCGCCTCGATGTCGAACCGCGGCGATACGAAGGTGTCGCATGGTCGGCTCGTAAACTTTGACGCATGACGCCCTGGGTCCGCTTCGTCGCATTGCTCGCAACATGCGCGTTGTGTCCCCCGGCGCCGGCCGCGGCGGCGCCGCCCATCCCGCCGCCGGCGCACGTAGTCATCGTCGTCGAGGAGAACCACGCCAGCACCGGCGTCGTCGGCAATGGCTCCGCGCCGTACATGAACGCCCTCGCCGGCAACGGCACGCTCCTGACGCAGTCGTACGCGGTCAGCCACCCCAGTGAACCCAACTATCTGGCGGTGTTCGCGGGCAACACGTTTGGGGTGTCATCGGACGTCTGCCCGCTCGACGCGGGCGCCGCGCCGAACCTTGCCTCGGAACTCCTGGCGGGCGGCTTTACGTTCGGCGGCTTCGCCGAGGATCTGCCGCAAGTCGGCTCAACGATCTGCGCCGCTGGGAAGTACGCGCGAAAGCACGCGCCGTGGGTCGACTTCAGCAATGTGCCTGCGACGGTGTCGATGCCGTTCTCGTCGTTCAGCGCCCGCTCGGATTACGCGAGCTTACCGACCGTATCGTTCGTGATCCCGAATTTGGACAACGACATGCACGATGGCAGCATCGCCCAGGCCGACGGCTGGCTGCAGGGGAACCTGGCGGCATATGCAACATGGGCGAAGTCGAACAACAGCCTGCTGATCGTGACCTGGGACGAGGACGACGACAGCGCCGATAACCGGATCGCGACGATCCTCTACGGCGCCCACGTGCCGGTGGGCACCAACGCCGCACCGATCAGCCACTACAACGTGCTGTCCACGATCGAGGAGATGTATGGGCTTCCCAAGACCGGGCTTGCCGCCAATGCGCCAGCAATACTTGACATTTGGGCGTGATGCAGCGGTTTGACGGACCAATGCGATTGGTGTCTGGCAATGCTGTCCGTCATAGAGGGCGGTATGCGCAGCGCAGCCCGCGGTGGCCCTTCCATGCGAAGCGTCAATGGCGGAAACGACTGGATCCTGACAACCGCCAGCGACGGCGCCGGCGTGAAGGTGTCGGCCTGCCGCGCCCCCCGGCCGTCGATCATCTCCCCTACCAGCCGCGGGCCGTCGATGGGGACCGGGTCGCCGCCGCGGTGGCCGCTCGCATGACCACTCCATCGGCATCACGTCACGAAGGCGGAGTGTTGTAGGCCCCCTGATCATTGGCGACCTCCATCACCGAAGGGGAAGGGTGGTTACGGGCCCCGGGATCGTGCGGTGGGGAACCGCGGTGGGGACGAAGGTGGGCGCAGACGAGTCCTGCGGCGGTGCCACGGTAGGGATTACGCGGACCTGAGGGGTCTGGATTGGAATCGAGAGGTGCGGCACGGGTGTGGGAACGAAAGTTGGAGCTGGCGTGTGGGTTTCATTGGGATCGACGGTCGCAACAGTAGTGGTGCCGTAAGTGGGATCGACCGTGAACACGGTTGACGGAGAAGGGGTTTGGGCAGTGTCTACGCTCACGGGGTGATGACTGGGAGGGGAAGTCGGCACCGGTGTCATGGTCGTCGCGGTAAGCGAGGGTGGTGCGACTACGGCGACCGTGCTGCTGGCGCTCGGCGCTGGTGGCGTGGTGGCGGGGATTGACGAGGCCGATGTTGCGCTCGCGGAGTCGAAGTTGGGGGACGTCGGCGCGGTTCGGCTCGAATCGGCCGGTATGACGGACTCGTCGTGGTGGTGCACCCACGCAAACGTCAATCCCAGCGCAACCAGTGGCACACCGATCAACAGCAGCATCAACAGCGCCAGCCGACGGCCCACCTTGACACCGTCGTCGTCGAATTCGACGGGGTGTTGCCCAGAGTCGGCGGCGGCATCACCCAAAGCCTTGGCGTGGTCGGCCGGCTGCGCCATTCTCTGCATGGTCGCGCTGTCCGCCGCACCGTCGAGACCGCCGACAGTGGGGCCGACCAGCGGGGTGCTGGCACAGGTCAACTCAACTTCGTGCAGGGTGCGCTGACGCAGCCAGGCCGGTGCCGGAACGAAAACCGCCGACCCACCCAGCAACGCCGCGGGGTTGACCTGTCGGCGCCGGTCCTGTTCGCAGGTAGGACAGGACTGGATATGGCGGGCGATGCGCTTGCGCATCAGAGGGGTGAAGATTCCGTCCCACCCCGCGAGGACGGCGCACAACCCCGGGCAGCTGTCAGCACTCGCACGCGCGCCGCGTGCAACCAGCAGGGCACCCAAGGACCGTCCGATGGTCTCGCGTAGCCGTAAGACCATTGTGTTGGCGTTGGTATGACTGACCCCGAGGGCTTCCGCGAGTTCGGGTCCCTGAAGGCCGTGGCGATAGGACAACTCCAGCACGGCGCGGTCGCGGTCAGACAGCCCGCCAGCCGCTTCGGCGAGCAGGTCGGCCAGCTCGGAGCGCGCGGCCAGGATATCGGGCCCCGCGTCGGTGGACATCATGTCGGGTATCTCATCGGAGAGTTCCTCGCGGCGTCGATCCCGAATACGGCGCAGCGCTTCATTGCGAGCAATCGCGTAGAGCCACGGGCGCAGCTTGTCGTGGTCGCGCAAGCCGGACATTTGGGTTGCCGCGGTGCAGAAGGTGTCCTGGACGCAGTCCGCTGCGTCGTCACGATTGCGCAGCATGCCGATGCAGAAGTCGTGCAGACGATCGGCGTAACGGTCGTAGATCCCGGCGAACGCACCCATGTCACCGGTGGTGGCAGCCCGAGCCAGATCCGCGTCGGTGACGGTCGATCGGCCCGCGGTGTTCCAGTCGGGTACTGCGGTCATAGCGATCCGATCCTCGGTGCCGAGGTGGATCGGCACGGGTGTGCTCTGAACGAGTCAACGCGCTCGGGGATGCACAGGCAATACCAGTCGCACACCTCCGGCCTGGGCGTGGCCCGGGTGCCAACGATCCCGCCGACCGCACGGACCCGGCCGGCATTGGCTATGGCTTTGTTGGCGGTAGTCCGAGTCCGGTGGCTAGACCGGGAAACACGCTTGGGGCGGTCGGAGCGAGGGTGACCAGCAATCCCGGCGTCTCATACACCGGGCTAGCGCCAGTGATATCCGGCTTGGTGGGCGTAGCTTGCTTGCCGGGTATCTGATACACCGGGCTGGCGCCGGTGACATCCGGCTTGGTGGGCGTAGCTTGCTTGCCGGGTATCTGATACACCGGGCTGGCGCCGGTGACTTCCGGCTTGGTGGGCGTGGGCAGACCCTGCGCTGGAACCGGCGGGACCGTTGGGGGTGCGGCGGGGACCGGAGGAGATTGTTTCGCGTCGGCGTCGCCTCCGATTATCACCGTGAGACCCCCGCCCGAAGCCGCCGGCGCGGACGGGGCGGACGGCGCGGACGGCGCGCCGTTCCGGACTTCGGCGCCCGCGATCGTGCCCGGAGCGTTCGCCGCCGGCGGCAAGAGCACCCGCGACGGCACGGGAACCACGGGCGCGGCGGCCATCTCGCTTAGACCCGGCCCGTCGGCGGGCGGGACGACAGCCTGGACGGTGCTTGGCGTCAACACCGGGGCAGCCTGGGTGGCCGCAGGCTGGGACGTAGGTGAGCCGGCGCTCCCGAACAGCACCACCCCTAGTGCGGCACCCGCGCTGACCATGCACAGTGCGGCCGCGGCCCACGAGCCACGGTTTCCGGTAGACGATGCGGCCGCCGAATTCATCGTGGGCGCGGCGGGGAGCCAGGAGACGTCCTGCTCGGCCGACCAAGCCAGGGCACCGATCGGAGCTGCCGGCACGGCTTGGTAGGGGGCCGAACTGTTGTCACGGGGGACGTTCATGGCGGACTCCTTCGGTGGCGGCCCGGGCGGGCCGCTCGCATAGGTATGAGCAGTGAGCTGGCGCCGTTCGCACACTTTTCTGAAAGATTCCCTTCCCGGGCCGTCCGTCGATGGGGCGACATCGCAACGAGTCGACCATTTGTGAGGACTGCCCATCGCCGTTGGACGGCGAGCACGAACGCGCCCCGGGTAAAGCGCCGGATGTGAAAAGTGTGCGAATTGGCGGGTCCGGATGCTCTTACCACTGAACGACGCTCGACCGGAGCGGCGTCCCACCCAAGGAGAACGTCATGGGCACCACCACGTTTACCAGCACGAAGAGGACACAACGCCGCATCGGGGCCTTGCTACTCACCGGCATCGCCACGGGATTGTTCGGTCTGGCCGCGGCCGGCACCGCCGACGCCACCCCGGCGTACCCCGTCAACCCAAGCAACCCGATCATGGGTCGGGCCGCTAGTCCGGGAGCCACAGTGTCCTTGAACCCTCAGCCGCTGCCGCCGGGGCCCGACCGAAACCTCGGTGGTCGCGGGACTGCGGTGTCGTTGAACCCGCAGCCGCTCCCTCCGGGACCCGACTACCTCATGCTGCTGCCCGGTCGTGGGTAGCACCCGCGAGGCACCCAGGCTGACCGGGGCGCGGTAGGTGATGCGGCTCGCATCCGGTGCACGTCAATACATCCGGCCGGCGCGCTTGCCTCACCACGACGGGCCTCCCGCCCTAGCCGATGCACGGTGACCCGCGTCTGTGTGAACGTTGGGTGCACCAGTTCGGGCACACTTGCCGGACGCTCACGGCGATGGTCGTAGTGGGCCGACGGCACGCAGCGGAGCGTCTGCCGTCAACGTCGGTCGCGATGCGCTGGACTCGTTCACCGGGCTCATCCTGGGTGTCCCGGCCCGCAGCTTGGACGAAATGCCCCCGTCCCCACGTGCACAAGTGGCTGAAGTCAGGCGCCGGCGGCGGTGATGATGGCGTCGGTGGCGAAGCCGAGCAATAGTCCGGTGAAGATGCCCCATGTGGTGATGGTCTTGAGGTTGGCCTTGCGCGATACGGCCAGGAGTTCGATGACGACGTACAGGATGCTGCCAGCGGCCAATCCCAAGAACCCGATGGAGACGGTGTCGCTGACGAATCGTTGCCCGATCAACGTGCCGATCAGGGTGGGGCCCCCGCCGATGAGCCCGAGCAACGTCAAGAAGCCCCAGCTGGGCCGTCGGCCGGATAGCGGTGCAACGATGCCGAAGCCCTCGGTCGCGTTGTGCAAGCCGAATCCGATTACCAACATCACGGCCAGGCTGAGATCGCCTGCCGCGGCGGAGTTGCCGATGGCCAGTCCTTCGGCGAAGTTGTGAAGCCCGATGCCAACCGCGATCATCAGTGCCAGCCGACCCGAGGCGTCGGCCCAGGACACGCCCGTCACGTCCGCCAGCGTCGCAGCGCCCGGACCCCGCACCGTCGCTGCGCGGTCACGGTTGACGTGTCGGTCCACCCACACCAGCCCGAGCAACCCCACCCCGATACCGCCCGCCAGAACCAGACCGCCAACCTCTGCTGCGCCGAAGTCTCGGCGCCCAAGGGCCTCGTCAATGGGTTGCCATCCGTGGGTGAGGACATCCCAGACCAGGAAGATCAGGATGCCGGTCGCGACGGCGTTGAGGGCCGTGTTGACTTGCGGCGACGGTGCCCGCAGTCGACCGATCGGCAGGCCGAGGAAGATGGTGGCTCCGGCGATCAGGCCTAGAACGGTGATCTGGGCGGGTGACACGGCGACCGTTCTCCTCGGTATCCAAGGCGGGCATGACCGCCATTCGGACGAACATCTAGGGTAGCCTAACCTCTGGCGCAGTCCAGCGCCAAGGTCGCTCAGTAGCGCCCAACATCGCAGGCCGCCGCAGCAGTAACCGCCAAAGAACGACTCCGGCGCCCGAGCAGCACGGCGAGCCTCAGGTCTAGGCCCGGACCCGGCGACGGTAGGTCACTTTGTCATATTCGCGTCGCCGATGATGTTGGAGGTGGCAGACAGACGTTCGGTTGGAGCGGAATTCGAGGTTGGCGGAGCCGTTGCGGCCGCCAGCGCGCCTTCGGTGAACACGTGCAGGCGCGTGGCAGACGTTCATGGGTCAGCACTGTGGTGTTCCGCCCCGCCGATGTTGCCAATCAGTGCGGAACGTCCTCCCATCGTGAGCTTCGATCTGCTGGGACTTAGTCGAACGCCCAAGCCGATTGGTCGCCGCAGGCCCGGTTGTCGTGAATGATTCGTCGGTATGGACAGCAGCATTTTTGGTCGTGATCCCGAGGGCGCTGTCCCGCCTGAGAACGCGCGCCCGACGTCCTCTGATCTGCACCGCTGGCGCCAGTACTTGGCCGATGAGCAGGCCGAAGCGGCGGTCTACCGGGACTTGGCGGGCCGGCGCACCGGGGAGGAGCGCGAGATTCTGCTGGCGCTGGCCGATGCTGAGGGACGCCACGAACAGCATTGGCGCACGCTGCTCGGCGACCAGATCGGCAGACCTCGTCGCGCTCAGCTGCGCACCCGATTGCTGGGCTTTCTTGCCCGGCACGTCGGATCGGTGTTCGTGTTGGCGCTTGCCCAGCGGGCCGAAGACCGCTCGACGTACGACACCGACGTCGACGCCACCGCCGCGATGGCCGCCGATGAGCATATGCACGCAGAGGTGGTGCGCGCGTTGGCCACTCGGGGGCGCAACCGATTGTCAGGGACCTTCCGGGCGGCCGTGTTCGGGGCCAACGATGGCTTGGTCAGCAACCTGTCCCTGGTCCTGGGGGTCAGCGCGAGCGGGGTATCTCACCAGGCGGTGCTTGTCACCGGCCTGGCCGGACTGCTCGCCGGCGCGCTGTCGATGGGCGCTGGCGAATATGTGTCGGTCAACTCGCAGCGAGAACTGCTGCTAGCGTCCACCCCCGATGCGAGGGCCGGCTCAGCGCTGCCGAAACTCGACGTCGACGCCAACGAGTTGGCACTGGTCTACCGGGCCCGCGGCATGAGCGACTCCGAGGCGAGGGCACGCGCCACGGCGGTCCTCACCGCTGGCACGTTGGACTTCTCCCAGCAGCCCGACGACGGGGCGCCCAGCACCGAGGGGCAAGAGGCGGTCGGCACAGGGATTGGTGCCGCAGTGTCCAGTTTCTGCTTCTTCGCTAGTGGCGCCTTGGTGCCGGTGTTGCCGTACTTGTTCGGACTCCAAGGCCTGACCGCCCTGATCCTCGCGGCGGTCTTGGTGGGCGGTGCGCTGCTGACCACGGGTGTCGTCGTCGGCTTGTTGTCCGGTGGACCGCCGCTGCGACGGGCGGTGCGGCAGTTGCTCATTGGCTACAGCGCCGCGGCAGTGACCTATCTCCTGGGCCTGCTGTTCGGCGCCGGTATCGGCTAGCGACTGCGCTTCTCCCCGGCGCTCGATTGGCCGCCTGGCATTCGCACGCCATGGGCCAAACCCTCTATGTCACGGAGGGAGTCTGCCCGCCCGGGTTCGTCACGCTCGGCGTGGTGAACTTCGACGTGCATGGTGCGCGGCCGATCGTCGTTGGCAGTGATGCTGCGAAAGGTGATGCGCCCCTGAGTATTTAGTCAGACGGCACCGCTGGTGGACGCCGCCCTTCGCAACGGGGGCGCTTGCGTGGTGCCCTGCCTCGGCGCCGTCGCGGGTGTAGTAGACCCTATTGCCGTCTCGTCCGCGGGCCTTGGCGACGTACGCCATGGATCACATTCCACGATCTGCGGCACTCATACGCCACGGCGGCTCTGAAAGCGGGCCGGAAAGGTGGCCAGTGACCGCATCGGGCACGCCAACGTGGGCTTTTTCCTAGAGACCTATGCCCACGTCCTCAAGAAGGACGATCGCGAAGCTGCGGAGTAGGCTGCGTCGTTCCTGTTGGGGCCGAAGCTGTATCCCGCCTCGGACGCCGTTCGCGAGACGCGACGTTCACAACTCCGGTCACAAGTGCGGCGTGAAAACGGCCCCGGAGGGATCTCCGAGGGCCGTTCCATTTAGTAGCGGGGACAGGATTCGAACCTGCGACCTCTGGGTTTTGAGCGAACCGGTCGCCATCTTTCGAGATCCGTTGCGTTCCATACTTCGAGCTCAGCCGCGCTTCCGCGTCTACGTCGTGCGATATCGCGAAGGAACTGACGTTCACCGGCCGGATCGTCTCTGGCAGCGAGGGTGCAGTACCCAGATGCCATCCGCGCGGCGAAGCGGCTCTACGACGAGACGTGCACCGGTAACAACAGCGCGGCGGTCCTGGTGCTCGAGACCGACCTACAGGTCGGCATCCTCGGCAAACCCAACCAGGTCGCCGCCGTCACAGCCGGAATGCAAGGCCAACAAGCGATCTTCTCCAACCCAGAATGACCTCCCCCACTGCGCCGCCGGCACGGTCCATCAGGGGGCTAACCAATGGGCGTCGAGGGTCCATGATCGCGGCGCGACTCTCGCGGCGTTCGTGGTGGCTGGCCCGGTGCTAGCTGACAGGATCGGTGTCGCTAGGCGTGAGCAATTTCGAGCTCCCCCATCAGAGACCAATCCTCACCCGCCATTTCGGTGTGAATGATCCGCGGGGTTGCCTTCAGTGCCGGCCGCATTGCGGCAAGGCCTTGGTGGAAGTGATCGGAGTTGACGTGCGCGGCGCCGGCCTCGGCGTTCCGAAAAGCCTCCACGAGGACGTACTCGTCCCGATTGTCGAGGCTTTGCGACCACTCGAACCAGAGATTGCCCGGTTCCGCCCGGGTTGCCTCCGTGAAGGCTCTGGTCAATGACGGCCACCGGTCACGGTGGGATTCGTCAACCTGGAACTTGACCACGATGAATATCACCATTGCTCCAATCTGATTGCCGCAGTTGAGGTCAGTAGATGTTCGACGGCCGGATCATGCCTTCGGCGAGGTCACCGAACCCTGGGGCCATGATCGCTCCGGGCTGACCGATGATCTCCTCCACCACGGCGGTTTCGGTAGTGATCAACAGCGCGGCGATGGACGCCGCACTCTCCAATGCAGCGCGAGTCACCTTGAACGGATCGACGATGCCATCATCGAACATGTCGCCGTATTCGCCGGTCAGGGCATTGAACCCATGTCCGAGGGGTAGGTCGACGACGACATCGACCACGTCGTCGCCTTCGAACCCGGCGTTGATCGCGATCCACCGCAGCGGCTCAGCCAGCGCGCGGCGCACCACGTCGCGACCAATGGCTTCATCGCCGACCAATTCGAGCATGCTCAACGCACGGTGGGCCTGGGCCAGTGCAGTGCCGCCGCCGGAGACGATGCCGGCTTCGAGGGCAGCGCGTGTCGCTGCGAGCGCATCCTCCACCCGAAGCATGCGCTCCTTGAGCTCCACACTGGTTGCACCCCCGACGCGGATCACGGCGACCCGGCCCGTGAGGCGGGCGATCCGCACATCGAGGATGTCCTGATCGGCATCCAGCTTGGCCCTCTCGCGCTGAGTTTCGAGCTGGCTGACCCGAGCATCGACGCGGGCCTGCTCCCCGTGCGGACCGACGATGGTGGTGTCGTTCTCGGAGGCGGTGAGCCGATCACAAGAGCCGAGGTGTTCCCGGGTGATCTCGGCGAGCTCGATGCCGGTGTCCTTGGCTACCACATGTCCGCCGAGCGCCACCGCGAGATCCTCCAGTTCGGCGACCCGCCGATGCCCAAAGCCGGGCGCGCGCACCACCACCGATTGCATGGTCTTGTGCATGTTGCCCCCGACGAGCAGCTGCAGCGCCGCACCGTCGACGTCCTCGGCGATCACCACGAGCGGCCGGTCTGCACGCTTGGCCACCTCCAACGTCGGCATGATTTCCTGGACCTGGCTGATCTTCTTGTTGGTCAGCAGAATCAGCGGGTTGTCGAGCACGGCCTCCATCCGGTCATGATCGGTGACCATGTAACCGGAGATGTAGCCGTGGTCGAACTCGATGCCGTCGACGACGGCGACAGACAGCCCAGGGGTTTCGCTCTCATCGGTGGTGACCACCCCTGAGAGGCCGACGTGTTCAACGGCGCGAGAGATCACGTCGCCGATCGCCTCGTCGTCGCTAGCCGCCAGTGAGGCGACGCGGTGGAGATCCCTGCCTTGGACCTGAACGCTGTTCTCGCGCAATGCTTCGACGACGACCGGCACCGCACGTTCGATACCGCGGCGCACCCGCATCGGATTGGCGCCCGCGTCCACGGCCCGCAGCCCTTCCCGCACCATCGCCTGGGCCAGAACCGTCGCCGTGGTGGTGCCGTCGCCGACCACCCCGTTGGTCTTCATCGCCACTTCCTTGACCAACTGGGCGCCCATGTTGGCGAAGGGGTCACGGAGTTGAATTTCCCTGGCGATCGTCACACCGTCGTTGGTGATGGTGGGGGGACCGGTCAGCTTCTCCAGGATGGCGTTACGGCCCTTGGGGCCGAGTGTCACCTTGACGGCATCGGCGAGTGCGTTGACCCCCTGTTCGAGTCGAGCGCGAGCGTCTGAGTTGAACCGCAATTCCTTGGCCATGGTCGTAAGTTCCTTCCGGGTAGGCTGTTTGGTGAAGTGTCAGGGGACGAGGATCGCGCGGCCACGGACGTTGCCGTTGTCGAGATCGGTGATGGCGGACTGGAAGTCGTCGAGCGCGTACTTCTGCGTGTGCAGGTTGACCGAGCCGCGGGCGGCGAGCGCCATCAGGTCGCACAGGTCGTTGTAGGAACCGACCAGGTTGCCAATGAAGTTGATCTCGGTGGAGATCACGTCGATGGTCGGCACGTCGATGTTCTCGCCGTAGCCGACGACGTGGTAATCGCCGGCCCGGCGCAACATGGCGATGCCCTCACGGGTGGCGCCGCCCTCGCCGACGAAGTCCACCACGGTCTCGGCGCCATGACCTCCGGTGAGTTCGAGCACCTGCTCGACCTGAGTGCCGTCGGCCACGACGCCGTGGTCGGCGCCGATCGACTCGGCGAGCTTGAGCGCTTCGGGATTGCGGTCCACCACGATGATCTCGGCCGGCGACAACGCCTTCAGCACCTGAATCCCGATGTGCCCCAGCCCACCAGCACCGATCACCACGCAACGGTCGCGCGGTGTCAGGCGGCGGGCGGCCTTGGCGGCGGCGTGATAGGCGGTGAGGCCGGCGTCCGCCAGAGCGGCGACGTCCGAGGGCTCCAGCGAGTCGTCGATCTTCACCACGCTGCGCGCCGAGGTCTTGAGGTACTCCGCGTACCCGCCGTTGGTGTCGATGCCCGGGAATTGGTTCGCCTCGCAGTGCACGTCGTCACCCGAGCGGCACGCGCGGCACAGCCCGCACGTGATCAACGGGTGCACGATCACCTTGTCGCCCTCGGCCACGTTCGTGACGGCAGATCCAACGGCCTGCACCCACCCGGCGTTCTCGTGCCCGATCGTGTACGGCAGCTGAACCCCAGACTTCTCCGCCCACTGGCCTTCAAGGATGTGCAGATCGGTCCGGCAGACCCCCGCACCGCCGATCTTCACGACGACGTCGAACGGTCCGGTGGGCGTCGGTACGGGAACCTCCGCCATCTCGAGGTTCTGGTGGTATCCGACCACCTGGATGGCTTTCATCGCAGCATGCTCCTTCGGGTTCTGATGTTCGTGACGACGGGAATGGCGTTCTGGGGCTCGTCGTCGGCATAGCGGGTGGCCAGCAGCCCGCGGCAGAAGTGAGCGTTGCCTTCCATCGAGATTCGTACCGACTTGGCGAATCGCAACCGCAGCGGGACCGCCTCGGGCGCGATGGCCCTGCCCACGTCGTCGACCAGGACCCTGCTGTTCGGGCAGTTGCTCAAACCGATGGCGAACCGGCGGCGCAACAGCGCCGCCTTCGGCTTGCCTTCGGGCAGGTCGCGCAGCGTGAGACGCCCGATCTGGTCGACGTCCATCGGTGTCTGACGCAGCAGCGCGCCGATCGCACGCTCCATCGTCGCAGCATGGGCTTTGCGCCAGAACACATCCCGCAACTCGGCGAGGCTCTCCTCCGCCTCGTCGCCGAACGTGCCCAGGTAACCTGCATCTGCCGCGAGTCCGGAGTTGATCTTCTCGCTGTCGTGGTGATCATCGAGGAGCACCCGGACTTCCCCGATGTCATCCAGCGCCCGCAGTGCGTCCAAGGCGTCGGAGGCCATCAGATAGGCGAAGTTCGGCGAGCAGAACGCCGTCGGCAGCCGCAGATGGACGGTGACTCCGTCATCGTCGATGAACACCGAGCGTACGAAGCCGAGATCGGTGATGGGCTCGTCGAGCTCGGGATCGGTGACCGTGGCCAGCGCATCGAGGATCTCGGCATCGGCGGAGAGCACGGCGGTGGTCATAGCGACACGCTCTCCTTGGCCCCCGCGGCCACCTCGACGCCGCCCTGCCCGGCAGGCTCGGCGAGTTGCAGTTCAGCGGGGACGTCGATGTCGTAGAGTGCGGCGGCGTTGAGTCCCAGGATCTTTCGCTTCTGTTCGACCGTGATCGGGGCGTATTCGCCTTGCATGTCCTCGGGGATCTGGAAGTCGACGAACTTCTCGATGAGCCACTTGGGTGTCCACAGCGCGTAGTCGCTGGAGAACAGGATCTTGTCCTCGCCGATCCAGTAGAGCAACTCACCGATGATCTGCGCGAAGTAGCGGGGCCGGGTGTGGATGAAGGGAATCGCCACCGCCAGGCCACCGTAGACGTTGGACTCCTGGGTGGCGATCCAGCAGAAGTCCTCCAACCGGGGCAGCCCGACGTGTTCGACGACGAAATTCAGCTCCAGGTAGTCGGTGGCCACCTTGTCCACATCGGCCACGTCGAAAGCGTCCCGATCCAACGGCCGGATCGTGGGCCCCTTGTGGACGTGAATGTTCTTGATGCCCAGCTTGATGCACTCTTCGAGGTATCGCCGTGACCACGCCTCGTCGAGCTTGTACCCACGAGAATCGCCGTGCCACTCGGCGGTGTAGAGCTTGACGCCCTTCAGTCCGAACCGCTTGGCGTCGTCACGGAGTCGATCGAGGCCTGCCTCGCCGTTGCGTGGGTCGAAGTTGTGGTTGTAGGTCAGTTTGTCGGGGTGCCGTTCGGTGAGCGCGAACGCTTCCTCGGTCTGACCAAAGCCCTTGTAGTAGAACTCGCCGAGCTGGGCCGGCTGGAAGATCGCGTGGTCGACGTAGCCGTCTTCGAAGAGATCCTTCATCAGTCGCTTGCCACCCTGATAGAGGTAGTCCTCGTAGCTCCACACCTCGGACTCGGGCGATAGGTTCCGGTGGTAGTCGTAGAAACAGTCGATGAACTGCTTGCCGTGGATGTTGCGCTGGTTCTCCGGCCGGGCGTCCCACAGGGCGACGTGCCCGTCGACGATGAAGTACTTTTGTCCGTCTTTCTGATACATCTCAAATCTCCTGCCTTCTTGGCTATTTGCTTGGGTCGACTACTGCGCGGTGAGGTCGAAGCCGATGTACTCGGCCGCGTCCTCGGGGCTGGCAAACAGGATCGTCTTGTCGTCGAGATGGACCATGCGTCCGTAGTGCGTCGAGCTGATCTCCTCGAAGATCGACCCGTCGAACTCCTGGCCGAGGGCGTCGGAGAGTTCGTCGTAGTCGAAGTCCAGCAGGCGCACACCGTCGACCCGGATCATCGACGGATACTCGGTGAGCTCCACCCCGTCCTTAGCACCCATGACCTCGGCGACGACCCGTCCGATCGGTGTGTTCATCAAGGTGACGCCGCACATGTTGGAGAACTCGGTCGCTGCTCCGAATTGCATGGTCATTTGTCCAACTCCTCGGGTATGTCGAGCTCGAGGCTCTCGAGCACGGAACGGAACTTCGCCTTCGCCGCGTCGAGGCTCGACGCGAACGTCACCGGTTTGTCGGCGGGCGTCGACCAAATCGGTTGCAGCGCATACGCAGCCTCGAGGCAACGAGGCACCCAGATGCCCAACCAGTCCCCGAACAGAGCCTTGTTTGTCTCACCGTGCTCCGGATCACGCGTCAGTAGCCGGAACAAGTTGCGGGTGTAGTTCAGGTCACGGTCGTAGTCGTGCTCTCCGGTGCCGACGATGGTCGGGGTGATGTAGTCACCGTTGCGGGCCGCGATCTGCATGACCAGTTCACTGCGGAACAGCGAACCCATCAGCTGCTCGAAGACGATGTTGGTGGCGAACAGCAGTTGGCACCAATCCCCCACGGCCGTAAGTTGTTCGACGACTCCGCGGGTGGGCTGCCACTCCGGAGCCTCCTGCCACGCCGCTCGGTGTGCACCGCCGTCGAAGTTCTCAGAGGCCTCCGACAGGTCGAGGTTGAACAGCGCGAGGTCCTGGGCGAAGCGCATCTTGTGTGCGGCGTTGACCGCTACGGCCGTGTTGATCATGTTCGTCGGACCGGACCGTTGGATGGACGTGAAGACGTGCAGCGCGAGGCCGTTCTCGGCGTGCATCCAGGCTCCGACGTTGCGTTCGAGGAACGTCAACCAAGAGGAGTTCCAGCCGTCGTAGGCGCGGGCCCGTTTCGCGTTCTTCAGACAGAGTTCGACCTGACGAACCACCGCCGAGTTGTTGCGGAAGATCGTCTGGTTCCACTCCTCGTTCGGGTCCAAGAAGGAGTGCCAGTTCGACGACTTCGCCGTGGTCCACGCTTGCGGGTAGCCCCCGGGTCCGTCGCCGAATCCGTAGATCCAACCCTGGGTCAGGTGGCGATCCGGGTCGGGCTGGACGTCGACCGTGACGTCCTCGTACATCGTCGCGCGCAGCTTGGCCGGCTTGAAGTACGAGTAGCTGCGGCTCCTCGAGCTCGGAAACACGAGCGCGCCGGCCTCCGAGTCGGTGAACTCGATCTTCGGGAAGCTGCGTTCCTTGGTTTTCTCGGGGGTGGACATGTGATCCTCTCGGGTTGAGCTGAAACCGTTGCGGTCTAGCTGAATAGCGGGCTGGTGAAGCTGTCGTAGAAGACCTGGTCCTTGGGCACTGAACTGTTGTCGAGGAAGATCAATGCGGCGTCGACCATCGGCGGCGGTCCGCATAGGTACACCTCGGTCTTGCCGATGGTCGCTTCGTGGCGAGCGACGACATCGGTGACCATGCCCTCCTCGACGGTGACCGAGTCGGGTACCGAGCCGTCGGCCGACTCGGACAGACAGGCCACGAACTCGAAGTCGTTCAAACCCTTTCCGAGTTGCAGGATCTCGTCGAGGTAGAACAGGTCCGCGGCGGTGCGCGCCCCGTAGTAGAAACGGACCGGCCGGGTGTTCTCGCTCTCGTTCATGTGTCGCAGCAGCGACAGGATGGGAGCCATCCCGGCGCCGCCGCCGATGCAGACCACCGGCAGCACATGTCCTTCCTTGAGGGTGAAGGATCCGTAAGGTCCGGTCAGCGCGAGCTCGTCGCCGGCACTGATCTGGCCGTCCAGGAGGGCTGAGAACTTGCCGCCGGGGTACTTCTTGATCAGGAACTCGACTTCGTCAGTGCACGACTGGGTGGTCGCCATCGAGAACGACCTGTGTTCCTCGGTGCCCGGGATGTGCAGGTCGGCGTACTGGCCGGGTTTGAACTCGAAGATGGCTGGCTCGATGGGTGCCAGCCGCAGCGACACGATGTCGCGGGTCATCGGTTCGACCGCGATCACCCGGGTGCGCACGTCCTGGATCGGTATTCCACCGAGGAGCTCGTCCTCGTCGAAGTTGAGGAGCTCTATGGTGCAGTCGCTGAACGCATGTGACCGGCACAGCAGAACGAAGCCGTCGTCGACCTCAGAGTCGTTGCAGGCGAACGTCGAGTAGTTCTCCATCTGGATCTCGCCGTCGAGCACATAGGACTTGCAGGCCGAACAACGGCCCTCACGACAGCCGTGCATCAGGTGGATGCCTTGGCGGAAGGCGGCGTCGAGGATGTTCTCGTCCTCGCCGACCTCCATTTCGAGGTTGACCGGCTCGAAGCTGATCTTGTGCGAATCCGCCATG
The DNA here is from genome assembly GCF_032161845.1 of Mycobacterium sp. GTDB lineage: Bacteria > Actinomycetota > Actinomycetes > Mycobacteriales > Mycobacteriaceae > Mycobacterium. Next base: position 1,993 of record NZ_JAVRQA010000523.1, on the reverse strand, counting down.
GCGGTGCCTCCTTGGGCCACGATCTGAGGTGGGTGATGACGGCGGGTGGCACCGCGTCGGCGCAGTGCCACCCGCCGTTGGTACTTAGACCGGAACTCCGCCGGCGCGGTACGCCGCGATGTGAGCGTCGCGCTCGTCATCGGACATCTGATTGAGCAGCACATTGGGGCTGTTGAAGGTGTTGCCCCGAACGTCGTCGAGAGTCCACATCTTCGACGGATCCAGATTCAGATGCGGCTGCCCGACGAGTGTCTTACCGTCATCGCGGACGTACCCGAGGTCGCTGACGATGTCGGCGAGATCCTTGCCGTGATGAAGCGTCTCCCATTCCCGGAAACCGGTGAGGCGCCCCATGTTCGGGGTTGGCCTGCCCTCGTACTCGTCGCGGAACGCCGTCGCGTCGGTCCAGTGGCAGGTCTCCGAACAGTACGTCCTCCACTGGCCGTCGACCTTGTCGACGATCATGTCCTCGCGGATCAGCGCGGGCACCATGCAGGTCCAGCAGCGGTGGGGGTACTGGTAGCCGACCTCCTCGAAGGCGATGGGCTTGTTGCGGCCCGGGTACGCCAGGCGGTTGTAGGCTTCCCACCACTTGCCGTACTTGGAGTACCAGCCCGGGTACTTGTCCTCGAACCACTCGAAGTCCGTGTCGGTCATCGTGTCGATGCGCCAGTAGTTGACCGGCCAGCCGGTGGCGAAGAATCGCGCCACCTCGTGCACGTAGCCCTTCTCGGTGATGCGCTTCCACGCCTCCTCGACCAGGTCGTGCGGAATGGTCAAGCCGTACTTCTCCAGTGGCAGAAGGTAACTGCGGTAGTAGTCGTCGTAGATCCAGCGCCGCCACATCTCGGCGTAGCTCTCGCGGTCCTTGCGACGGTCCTTGGTGCCGTACTCGATGAAGGTGCCGATCGCCGCGTCGACCACGCAGTGGTTGTTCCACCAGGCGTAGCGCAAGTCGCGTTCCAGCAGCGGGCGGTTGCGTTCGTCAGCCAGGGCCATCAGCAGGATCGAGTAGCCGTTGGAGATGTGGCGTGACTCGTCGGACTGCACCGAGTGGAACACGGTCGGCAGCAGGTAGTCGCCGTTGGCCGCGGCCTCGTCGGGCATGGCGACGAAAAGCGTGTTGGTGAACGCGGTTTCGGCGACCACAGTCAGGTAGATGTTGGCCGCCGTGATGGCGTCCCCGGTGATGAACCCCTCACCGAACTGACGGCCGATGGTGCCCGCATAATTGTTCGCGAACGCCTTCTCGGTCATGTCGAAGCCGGCCGGGTCGATGTAGTTGTTCATGTACAGCTTCTTGAGGTTCATCTGGATCGTCGAGTGCCGAACCTCGTCGATCATCTGCACCGCAAGGCCGTTGTGAATCTCCGGGTTGGGCACCGCGTCGATCGCCATCGGCATCGCCCTGGCGGCCGAGATCTCCGGGAACGGGATAATCGAGAGGAACAGTTTCTGCCATTCGAGCCAGCGCTGCTGGACCTGGCGGAACATGTTGCCGCGGATGGCGCCGTCCATCGCGCCGTACACCCGGTTGTCCTTCTCCTCCTCCATGGGGAAGTAGGACCGCATGATCTGCTTGAGCGGATCCTTCTTGGGGGCCTTCTCGAACGTGTAGTCGGTACCGAACCGGGTCGCCGGGGTGGCGAACGTCGGCTCCCACGTCAGTTCACTGATCTTCGCGTGCGCCTTGGTCAGGCTTTGTCTACTCAACGTGAGCCTCCTGATAGATGGGCCTTCATCCGCCGGGCTGGGGACGATGCGCCACCGATGTAACCGTGTGGCACGGCCCACAGGCGTCTCAGTCTGAGACGAGCGTCACAATCGAAAATTTTCGACGAACGTCCCCTCCAAAGCCGACCGGGATTCTCAAATTGAGACGTCGCACGCTCAAAGCATGCCTAAGCTGCCGGTTGCAGCCTTTTTAGGACCGAGGTACAGCCACCATGGTCAAAGATGCCGACATCGCCGTTGGCACGAGGCGCGCGAGGGA
>NZ_JAVRQA010000522.1:0-3556 GCF_032161845.1 Mycobacterium sp. | reverse complement strand
GGCCCCCTGCCCGGCAACGCCCGTGAACTCGTCGCCTTCCGCAAACAGCGGCGCGAAGAGTATCGCGGCATCGAGCTTCCCGTCATCTTCACCGGCATGCCGCAACCAATGACGGTCTCGGACGTCGACGGCGACGGCACGGTGCGTGGCACCCCGGCAGGCCCAGGGGTGGTCGAGGGCACCGTCCGAGTCGTGCTGGATGCGGATTCCGATGACGTTCTCGCCGACGGCGAGGTGCTGGTGTGCAAGTTCGTCGATCCCGGGTGGACGGCACTGGTGTCGCTGGCGGGCGCGCTCGTCACCGACATCGGCAGTCCGGCCAGCCACGGCGCGATCGTCGCTCGCGAACTCGGCATCACCTCCGTCGTCGGAACGGGCAACGGGACCAAGCTGCTGCGCACGGGCGACGTGGTACGGGTCGACGGTTCGACCGGCGAGATCGCCGTCCTCACTCGCTCGGTCGGATGAGGAGGATCAGGTGAGCAGTACATTTCAGCAGTTGTCGTCGGGCATGGACGCGGACTGCGAGCGCACCGTCCGGACGTGTCCCGACGTCCCGGGATGGACCGAGAACCTGCTCTTCACCCCGTACGACCCCGTCGCCGACATCGGCATGTGGCTGCATCTGGGCACGGTTGCCGACAGGTGGGAGATGTGGGAGGACCGCGTGCTCATCGCGCTCCCGAGCGATCAGGGCGTGCTGAGCATGTGGGCGTATCACCTCACCGTTCCCGATCGACAGCCTGCAGGCGCCAATCTAGAATTTCGCTGCGAGGATCCGTTTCGGAAGTGGCGCATCATCTTTGACGGCTTCTGCGTGCGATCGACGTACGAGCAGATGCGCACCGGCCCGCTTGCCGATGGCGCGAAGTCGCACGTCCGGCTCGATCTCGAGGTCGAATGCGTGACCCCGGTGTGGGACGCCGCGACCGCCGGAGAAGGCATGGCTCAACAGAGTTGGGCGCGCGAGCATTACGAACAACTCACCCGCGTGACCGGGCAGATCGTGATCGATGGGGTCAGCATCGATTTCGACGGCGGTGGCTGGCGCGACCACTCGCGGGGGCCGCGCGGTGCCGACACTCTCAAGGACTGGGGCGGCCATGTGATCACCGGCGGGGTGCTGCCGAGCGGCAGGGCCTTCGGGATGTGCCGCTACTGGGCCCGTGACGGGCACACCACGCTCGAGGGCGCCTACGTGGTGGAGGACGGCCTGCTGCGCCACGTCGACATCGTCACCGCGCCGCCGCCTGCGGTGTTGACCCGCGACGGTGAACGCTTTTCATTCGCGCTCGATGACGGCTACGTACTCGACGGAACCGTCTGCTCGTCGATGTGGGTCACCATGGCCGACGGACTGCCCTACGGCGTCATGGACCCGGCGCGGGCCTACACCGTCGGCTGGGCAGAGGTGCGCTGCGACGGCGAGTCCGGCTACGCCTACCTCGAGCGGTCCGCGATGACGCCGTCGCGTCCACGTTGACTGTGACAGTCGACTGTCATAGTGTGATCGAGCGGGCCTGTTTGGGCGGCCCATGTCGAAAGGCGGATCCGTGACCGGAAACCGGATGATCGTCCTCAGCAATCCCATCGAGGGCGAGGACGACAGATTCAACAAGTGGTACGACGAGGTCCACGTGCCGGAGGTACTCGACGTCCCTGGCGTCATCGCGGCTCAGCGCTATGACCTCGCCGAGCTGAAGATCCCCGACGACCCCGACCTGCCCGCTCAGTTGCCTCCGCCAACCCATCGTTATCTGGTGATCTACGAGCTCGACAGGGCTCCCGAGGACGTCATGGCCGGGTTCCTCGAGCGGGTGATGTCGGGCAAGCTGTCGCTCGGCGAGACGCTCGATCTGACCACCGTGTCGATGACCGGTTGGACGCCCAGCGGAGAGCGTCGGCTGTCCGACTGAATACCGACCAGTTGCTTGGCAATTCGATCCACCTCTACCAGTAAGGCCGTTACATGCCGTTGGCGATAACCGAAGACCACCGCGACCTCGCCGACGTCGCGAAGTCGGTGGTGGCTGGGCGCGGCGGTGTGGCCAGCGCCAGACGCATCTTGCTCGAGGCCGACGAAACCGGCCGATGGTGGGAGAACGACGGACTCTGGAAGGAGATCGTCGCCACCGGATGGCTCGGCCTACACGTCGGTGAAGAGTTCGGCGGCCAGGGCTACGGCGTACCGGAACTGACCATCGTGCTCGAGCAGCTCGGTCGCGGCGCCGTGGGCGGCCCGTTCCTTCCGACGGTTGTGGTGTCCGCCGTGATCGCGGAGGTCGGCACGGACGAACAACGTCAGCGATGGCTGCCACGGCTCACCTCCGGTGATGCCGTCGGAGCCCTCGGCGCGGAAGGTGATCTCCGACTGCTGGATTCGACCGTAGTCGCTGCAGCGGTGGCGACTCTGGGCGAAGTCAGCGCCGACGTCTTCCTGCTTCCGTTGGGTGAGGACCTGGTGCTCGTCGAGGCGGGCGATTCGGTCCGCGCGACCCGTACCGATTCGGTGGACCAGCTGATGCGGCCCGTCACCGTCATCGAGTTGTCGAAAGCACCCGTCGCCGAGGTGTTCGCAGGCGGTGCCCACGTGGCCACGCGGCTGTTACGGCTGCTGGCCGCGGCGGAGGCGGTCGGTGGGCTCGGCGCATGCACCGAGATGGCGACCGCCTACGCCGCCGCCCGTGAGCAATTCGGCAGGCCCATCGGCTCCTTCCAGTCGGTCAAGCATCACTGCGCGAACATGCTCGTCGACACCGAGCTCGCCATCGCGGCGACGTGGGACGCGGCCCGGGCGACGGGAGCCGAGGCCGATCTCGCGGCCGCGATGGCGTCCGGACACGCCCTGCCCGCCTATCAGCGCGTAGCACTGCAAAACGTCCAGGTGCACGGCGGCATCGGTTATACGTGGGAGCACGACGCCCACCTCTACATCAGGCGCGCCACCGTGCTGCACGCCTTTGCCGGCGGACAGAACGCACTGCGGGACGACGTCGTCGAGCTGCAACTCGGCGGGGTGCGTCGGGGTCATTCCATCGACTTGCCCGAGGGAGCCGAGCAGTACCGGCAGGCCGCCCTGGACTTCCGCGCCGAGCTGGAGAAGGCCGAACCCGATGTCCGCCAGAAGTTCTGGGCGCGCAGCGGCTACCTGCAGCCGCACTGGCCGAAGCCGTACGGCCGAGACGCCGACAGCATCGAGCAGTTGATCATCGACGACGCTCTGAAGGGTCTAGACAAGCCCAGTCTCGGGCTCGGCGAGTGGGTGGTGCCCACACTGCTTCAGCACGGCAGCGCCGAGCAGGTCGAGCGGCTGCTCTGGCCCAGCCTCGAGGGTGAGGTCCGGTGGTGCCAGCTGTTCAGCGAGCCGGGTGCCGGCTCGGACGCAGCGGCGGTCGCCACCAGGGCCACGCGGACCGACGGTGGCTGGGTGGTCAGCGGTCAGAAGGTATGGACCAGTGATGCGGCGAATTGCCAGCGCGGATTGGCGACCGTACGCACGGACACCAATGTGCCCAAGCACAAGGGCATCACGGCAATGGTCATCGATCTTGCCGAC
>NZ_JAVRQA010000521.1:0-7026 GCF_032161845.1 Mycobacterium sp. | reverse complement strand
CTCAAACGCCTCGTCGAGGTGTTGTTGATCGAAGCCACCCGGCTTCCCGCCGCGCCAGACCTGGGCAGCGGCGGCAGGGGATTGATTGCGGGACTGGCGGATCCGGTGCTCGCGCCGGCCCTGCGCGAGATGCACGCCGACGTCGCACGCGGGTGGACCGTCGAACACCTCGCCGGGGTCGCCTCGGTGTCACGCGCGGTGTTTGCGCAAAGATTCAGCCGCACAGTGGGTTTGACGCCCATGCAATATCTCTTGGAATGGCGCGTGGCGTTGGCCAAGGATCTGCTGAGAACCGAGCGTCCTGCGGTCACGCAACTGGCCCAGCGGGTCGGCTACCAGTCCGCGACCGCGTTCACGACGGCGTTCACCCGGGTGGCCGGCTGCTCGCCGAGCGAGTACGCCCGGTCGGATACGTAGTGACCGGCGAACGGGTGCACCACTGGCACCTGTGGATGAATCGGCGTCTGTGGATGACGCGCTGACGCCTCGCGTCCGCCGTCGGTGCAGACCCGCAGGGTGTGGCCATGACGGAAACGTGGACTCGCGCCCAAATCGGCGCTCTCGGTGAGCAGCTTGCGGTCGACTATCTGACGTCGCACGGGTTGCAGGTGGTGACCCGCAACTGGCGATGCCGATACGGCGAGTTGGACGTGATCGCCACCGACCCCGCCGCCGGGGCGGTGGTGTTCGTCGAGGTGAAGACGCGCACGAGTGACCGCTTCGGTGGCGTCGAGCAGGCGGTGACGCCGCAGAAGGTCCGGCGGTTGCGCCGGCTGGCGGGGCTGTGGTTGGCCGCCCAGGACCGCCGGTGGTCGCAGGTGCGCATCGACGTGGTGGGCGTGCGGATCGGGCGAGGTCCGGTGCCGGAGATCACCCACCTTCGGGCGGTGGGGTGATGGCGCTGGGACGGGCGTATTCGGTTGCGGTCCGCGGAGTGGACGGTGCCATCGTGGAGATCGAGGCCGACATCACCAACGGGTTGCCGGGGGTGCATCTGGTCGGGTTGCCGGACGCGGCGCTGCAGGAGGCCCGCGACCGGGTGCGGGCGGCAATCACCAACTGCGGCAACGATTGGCCGCAGACCCGGCTGACGCTAGCCCTGTCGCCGGCCACCCTGCCGAAGATGGGATCGGTGTACGACATCGCCTTGGCCGTGGCCGTGATCTCGGCCGAGAAGAAGACGTCCTGGGCCCGCTTGGACAAGACCGTGCTGCTCGGTGAGTTGGCCCTCGACGGGCGTGTCCGACCGGTCAAGGGCGTACTGCCCGCGGTGCTTGCCGCCAAGCGGGAGGGCTGGCCGTCGGTCGTGGTGCCGATCGACAACCTGGCCGAGGCCAGTCTGGTGGAGGGCATCGAGGTATGGGGAGCCAGGACGCTGCGACAGGTGCAGGCATGGTTGGCCGGTAAGGGCAGCCTCGACGATCGCGTGGTCGAGGTGGCGGCCGAGGACGAACCGGTCGCCGATCTCGCCGACGTCGTCGGGCAGTCACATGCCAGGTTCGCCGTCGAGGTCGCCGCCGCCGGCGCGCATCACCTGCTGCTGACCGGTCCGCCTGGAGTAGGCAAGACCATGCTGGCGCAACGCCTTCCGGGCCTGCTACCTCCACTCACCCACGAGGAGTCCCTCGAGGTGACCGCCATCCACTCGGTGGCTGGTCTCCTTTCGGGACGCACCCCGCTGATCACCCGGCCGGTGCTGGTCGCGCCGCACCACACGTCGACCGTCGCCGCCATGGTGGGCGGCGGCTCGGGCCTCGCGCGTCCCGGTGCGGTGAGCCGTGCGCACCGCGGGGTGCTCTTCCTCGACGAGTGCGCCGAGATTGGCTCCAGCGTGCTCGAGGCACTGCGAACTCCGTTGGAGGATGGCGAGATTCGTCTGGCTCGCCGAGACGGAGTGGCCCAGTATCCGGCCCGGTTCCAGCTGGTTATGGCCGCCAACCCGTGTCCGTGTGCACCGGCGAAGTCCAGCGACTGCGTTTGCGCGGCAGTCGTCAAGCGGAGATATCTCGGGAAGTTGTCCGGCCCGTTGATGGATCGCGTCGACCTCCGCGTGGAACTGCATCCGGTCCGCTCGGGCGCGATCGGCGCGGCGGAGGGCGAGTCCACCGCAGCGGTCCGCGACCGGGTGGCCGCGGCCCGTGAGGCGGCCGCATCGCGATGGGCGCCCCACGGCGTTCGCACCAATGCGGAGGTCAGCGGCCCGCTGCTGCGTCGACGCTTCCGGCTCGACCGAACGGTGATGGCGCCGCTGCGGACCGCCCTCGACCGAGGCGATCTCAGCATCCGAGGCATGGATAGAACCCTGCGGGTCGCGTGGACGCTTTGTGATCTTGCCGGTCGTCCGATGCCGGTGCTGGACGACGTCAACACCGCACTGAGCTTCCGCCAGGCCGGGGGCGCAAGGTGAGCGACGAGAACCGGGCTTGGGCCTACCTGTCGCGGGTCGTCGAGCCGCCGTCCCGCGAGTTGACGGCGTTCGTGGCGGCCGTCGGGCCGGTCGAGGCGGCGGATCGCATCAAGCGGGGTGAGGACGTCAAGGGCCTGGGCCGACTGACCGCGGCGCGCCGTGACATCGATTGCTCCGCAAGTGATTTGGAGGTACTGGCCCGACTGAATGGTCGCCTGGTCACCCCGGGCGATCCCGACTGGCCCCTGCTTGCCTTCACCTCATTCAACGGCAAGCCCGCCTGCGACCGGCCGGCGGGACACACGCCGATGGTGCTCTGGGTGATCGGGGATGACTCGCTCGCCGACGTCGCCGAACGTTCGTGCTCGATCGTCGGGACGCGCGCGGCGACGTCCTACGGCGAACATCAGGCGGCGGACTTGGCTGCCGGCCTCGCCGACCGCGACGTGGCAGTCGTCTCGGGTGGCGCGTTCGGAATCGACGGCGTCGCCCACCGCGCCACGCTCGGCGCCGAAGGGCTGACCGTCGCGGTGCTCGCCGGCGGGATCGACGTGCCCTACCCGTCGGCCCACACGGCGATGCTGCGCCGAATCGGCGATCAAGGGCTGCTGGTCACCGAATATCCGCCGGGCGTTCGGCCGGCGCGGCACAGGTTCCTCACGCGCAACCGACTTGTCGCTGCGCTCTCCGGTGCCACGGTCGTGATCGAGGCGGGCCTGCGTAGCGGTGCCGCCAACACGGCCGCCTGGGCCGAGGCCCTCGGTCGTCCCGTCTGCGCCTACCCGGGACCGGTGACGTCGTCGGCCTCAGCCGGATGTCACGTCTTGATCAGGAATGGAGCCTTCTTGGTGACACGCGTCGAGGAGGTGCTGGAATTCGTCGGAGCGGCGGGCGAACTCGCACCCGAACCCGATCGGCCCACGTCACCGCTCGACGGGCTGACCGACGCCGAACTGCGGACCTATGACGCACTTCCGGCGCGGGGAGCCCGCACCGTGGACCAGATCGCGGTCGCCGCCGGCCTGCCGCCAGTCGAGCTGCTGGGCCCGCTCGCGACGTTGGAACTCGCGGGCCTAGTGGTTCGTCAGGAAGGGAAGTGGAGGATTGCGGCCCGCACCGTAGCCAGCCACCCGACCTCACCCGCTCGTATAGTCGGAGGCGATCAACTGACGATATGAGGTGACTGTGGCAGGGCGTCCGATCCACACATTTGAGGTGGTGCGCAGTGAACAGCTGGCGCCGCACATGGTCCGGGTGGTTCTCGGCGGAGGCTTCACCACGTTCACACCCGTCGAGTTCACCGACTCCTACGTGAAGATCGTGCTGCCCCGGTCGGGCACCGATGTGTCGGCGCTCCCGACGCCGCTGACGCTCGACAGCTTCAAGGAGCTGCCCGAGGAGTATCAGCCAGCCGTCCGTACCTACACCGTGCGCCACGTCGACACCGAACGTGGCGAGCTCAGCATCGACTTCGTCGTCCACGGCGAGCACGGGGTGGCAGGCCCGTGGGCAAGCTCCGTCGCACCGGGCGACCCGGCCTACCTGATGGGCCCGAGTGGCGCGTACTCACCCGACCCCGCCGCCGACTGGCATCTGCTGGCCGGCGACGAAGCGGGGTTGCCCGCCATCAGTACCGCTCTCGAGGCGTTGGCACCAGATGCCGTCGGGCAGGTCTTCATCGAGGTCAGCGGTCCCGAGGACGAAGTCCCGGTCAGTGCACCCGAGGGCGTCGAGGTCCGCTGGATCTACCGCGGCGGACGCGCCGACCTGGTCTCCGATGAGCAGGCAGGCGACCACGCACCGCTGATCGCGGCCGTCACGGAAGCCGAGTGGCTCCCGGGGCAGGTGCAGGTCTTCATCCACGGCGAGGCGCAGGCCGTCATGCACAACCTGCGGTCCTACATCCGCAAGGAACGCGGCGTCGACGCGAAGTGGGCGTCGATATCCGGCTACTGGCGACGGGGCCGCACCGAGGAGACGTTCCGTCAGTGGAAGGCAGAACTGGCGAAAGCGGAGTCTCAGCCCGCAGGGTGACCTCGAGCTGGCACGCTTAGCCCCATGGCATTCGGCGACTATCAGCTCGAGATCTACTTGCAGGGCCTTTCCGGCGTCCTGCCGTCATATCCGATGGCGTTCGCGGAATTGGAGGCCAAGGCCCAGGCCGCGATGTCCCCGTCGCTGTGGTCCTACGTGGCAGGAGGCGCCGGGGACGAACGCACCCAGCGCGTCAACGTCACCGCATTCGAGCGGTGGGGTCTGGTCCCGCGAATGTTCGTGGGCGCCAAGGAACGAGACGTGTCCGTCGACCTCTTCGGGATGACCCTTCCGTCGCCGGTCTTCATGGCGCCGATCGGGGTGATGGGGCTGTGCGCGCAGGACGGGCACGGTGACCTGGCGGCGGCGAGGGCGGCTGCCCGGACCGGTGTCCCGATGGTGGTGTCGACGTTGACGGCCGACCCGTTGGAGCAGGTCGCCGCTGAGTTCGGTGACACTCCTGGCTTCTTCCAGCTGTACACCCCCACCGACCGCGACCTCGCCGCCAGCCTGGTCTCGCGTGCCGAGGCGGCCGGTTACAAGGGCATCGTCGTCACACTGGACACCTGGGTTCCCGGTTGGCGACCACGCGACCTTTCGACGTCGAATTTCCCGCAGTTGCGCGGGCACTGTCTGTCGAACTACACCAGTGACCCCGTCTTCCGCGCCTCACTGGCGCAGACGCCCGAGGAGAACCCCCAGGGCGCCATCCTCAAATGGATCTCGGTGTTCGGCAATTCCTTGTCGTGGGCCGACCTGCCGTGGCTGCGCTCGCTGACGACACTTCCCTTGCTGGTCAAGGGCATTCAACATCCCGACGACGCCCGCCGGGCGATCGACGGCGGCGTGGACGGCATTTACTGCTCCAATCACGGCGGTCGGCAGGCCAACGGTGGAGTGCCCGCGGTCGACTGCCTGCCGGGAGTGGTTGACGCCGCCAACGGGGTACCGGTGTTGTTCGACTCCGGCATCCGCAGTGGCGCCGACATCGTCAAGGCGTTGGCGCTCGGTGCCACTGCGGTCGGGGTAGGCCGGCCCTACGCGTACGGCATGGCTCTCGGCGGCACCGACGGCGTCGTGCACGTCCTGCGGTCACTGCTCGCCGAGGCCGACCTCATCATGGGTATCGACGGATACGCCTCGCTCAAGGATCTAGTGCCAGATGCGTTGCGGCGCATCGAGTCTGCGGGGGTGTCGCGATGAGGGCCGTGAGTTGCCTCGACGGTAATCTCGAGGTCGTCGACCTCCCGGCGCCGCAGCCGCAGAAGGGCCAGCTCGTCCTCGACGTGAAGCGATGCGGCATCTGCGGTTCCGACCTGCACGCCAGGCATCACGCAGGCGAGCTCACCGACGTCATGAAGGCGGTCGGCTACGAGGACTTCATGCGGGCCGACACGCCGGTCGTGATGGGCCACGAGTTCTCCGGTGAGGTCGCCGAACGCGGACGCGGGGTCGCCAAGGAGTTCAAGGTAGGCGCGCTCGTCGTCTCGTTTCCGCTGGTGCGCGCCAGCGGCGGCGTGCATCTGACCGGTCTGTCCCCGCTGGCGCCCGGCGGCTACGCCGAGCAGGTCGTCGCCGAGGCGGCGATGAGCTTCGTCGTCCCGAACGGGTTGTCGGCCGACGTCGCGGCACTGACCGAACCGATGGCCGTCGCGCTGCACGCAGTGCGGCGCAGCGACATCGGCAAGGGCGACGTCGCGATCGTGATCGGCTGCGGACCGGTCGGGCTCGCCGTGATCGCTCACCTCAAGGCGTCCGGCGTGAAGACCGTCGTCGCGAGCGACTTCTCCTCGGGCAGAAGGGCGCTCGCGACGAGGTGCGGCGCCGATGTAGTGGTCGACCCAGCGACCGACTCGCCATACGAGCGTGCTGACCGCAAGGGCATGATTACCAAGGCCCCGGCCCTCTACGAGCTCGGCATGGGATCGATGGAGAAGCTGCGGAAGCTACCAGGATGGTCACACGTCTACCGGACTGTGGACGCCCTCGGCGCGGCAGGCCCGAAGCGGCCCGTCATCTTCGAATGCGTCGGCGTGCCAGGAATGATCGACGGGATCGTCGGTGCCGCGCCGCTCAACTCGCGCGTCGTGGTCGTAGGTGTCTGCATGGGTGACGACAAGCTGCGGCCCGCGATGGCCATCAGCAAGGAGGTCGACCTGAGATTCGTATTCGGCTACACGCCATTGGAATTCCGCGACACCCTGCACATGCTGGCCGACGGCAAGGTCGATGGCTCGCCTCTGCTGACGGGCACCGTCGGCCTGGCCGGTGTGGAGACGGCGTTCGACGCTCTCGGCGACCCCGAGATCCACGCCAAGATCATGATCGATCCCGCGAGCACCGCTGTGGCGCCCTGACTTTCAGGGGCGAAGTCGTCAGGGGCCTGGTTCGGCGAGGAGGCGTTCGGGGTGGTGGTAGTAGTTGATGCGGGTTTGGCCGGTGTCGAGGGCTGGGGGTGGGATCCATTCGGCGGTGCCGTTTCGGATGGTGACGGTCCAGCCTTCTTCGGCGAGGCGGTTGTCGCCGGGGCAGGCGAGGGTTTCTTCGTCGATGTTGGTTTGCCCGTGGTGTTTGGCCCAGCTGGT
>NZ_JAVRQA010000520.1:0-9105 GCF_032161845.1 Mycobacterium sp. | reverse complement strand
TGGTATCCTTGCTGGTGGGCCGTTAATAGCTCAGCGCCAAATGGAGCGCCGATCGACCCGACAGCTAGCTAGCCCTCAAGCGAAAACGCCAGGAGATAACTTCGTGACAACCCCTGTCGAGAGCACCGACTCCGACGCCGCCAACGCCTACGACACGCCGCTGGGCATCACCAACCCGCCGATCGACGAGTTGCTGTCCCGCGCGTCGAGCAAGTATGCGCTGGTCATCTACGCCGCCAAGCGCGCGCGCCAGATCAACGATTACTACAACCAGCTGGGCGACGGCATCCTCGAGTACGTCGGCCCGCTCGTCGAGCCCGGACTTCAAGAGAAGCCGCTGTCGATCGCCATGCGCGAGATCCACGCCGACCTGCTCGAGCACACCGAGGGCGAGGGCTAGGCCTCCCGCGCCGGCCATGAGCCTGTCGGGCGAAAGGCGGAGATGAGCGAGCGGAAGCGGATCGTCGTGGGCGTCGCAGGCGGCATTGCCGCCTACAAGGCGTGCACGGTGGTCCGTCAACTCGCTGAAGCCGGTCACGCCGTTCGCGTAGTTCCCACCGAATCGGCGCTTCGCTTCGTCGGCGCGGCCACCTTTGAGGCACTTTCCGGCCAGCCGGTCCGCACCGGTGTCTTCGAAGACGTCAACGAGGTCCCGCATGTTCGCATCGGCCAGGAGGCCGACCTCGTGGTCGTCGCTCCGGCCACTGCGGACCTGCTGGCAAGAGCTGTCGCTGGACGTGCCGACGACCTGCTGACGGCCACGCTGTTGACCGCGCGATGTCCGGTGCTGTTCGCGCCAGCGATGCACACCGAGATGTGGTTCCATCCCGCCACCGTCCAGAACGTCGAAACATTGCGTCGCCGCGGGAACGTCGTCTTGGAGCCGGCGTCGGGGCGGCTCACCGGATCGGACAGTGGCGCTGGCCGCCTGCCCGAGCCGGAAGAGATCACGACGCTCGCCAAGCTGCTGCTCGACCGCCCTGATGCACTGCCCTTCGACCTGGCGGGGGTCAAGGTGCTCGTCACTGCCGGCGGCACCCGCGAACCGCTCGACCCGGTGCGTTTCATCGGCAATCGAAGTTCGGGCAAGCAGGGTTACGCAGTGGCCAGGGTCGCCGCTCAGCGCGGCGCCGACGTCACCCTGATCGCGGGAAACACCGCTGGGCTCGTCGACCCTGCTGGTGTCGACGTCGTGCACATCGGTTCGGCGAGCCAATTGCAGGACGCGGTGTCCAAGCAGGCTCCGGATGCCCACGTCCTGGTGATGGCAGCCGCCGTGGCCGACTTCCGCCCCACTCACATCGCGACCAGCAAGATCAAGAAATCGCACGAGCCGGGTGCCGAGTCGGCACCCGCCATCGAACTCACGCGTACCGAGGACGTGCTTGCGGGCATCGTCCGGGCCCGCACCGACGGTCAGCTGCCCAACATGCGGGCCATCGTCGGATTCGCCGCCGAGACCGGGGACGCCAACGGAGACGTCTTGTTTCACGCACGGGCCAAACTTCAGCGCAAGGGGTGCGATCTGCTGATCGTCAACGCCGTCGGTGAGGGCCGTGCATTCGAGGTGGACAACAATGACGGCTGGCTGTTGGCGGCCGATGGCAACGACGTTGCCTTGGAGCATGGGTCGAAGACACTGATGTCTAGCCGTATCGTGGACGCGATCGTGGCCTTCCTTGGGAACCGCGCCGGGTGACCGGTTCGACAGCGACACGCTGCGCGTAAGTGTTGCGCCCCGACCGGGCGCACGCTTGGCTACAGCAGGGCATCGATATGATTCGCAGAACTAAGTTTCGGAAAGGGATGACACCGTGAGCAAAGGTCGGCTGTTTACCAGTGAGTCGGTAACAGAGGGACACCCCGACAAGATCTGCGACGCGATCAGCGACTCGGTGCTCGACGCACTGCTGGCGCAGGATCCGAAGTCGCGTGTCGCGGTCGAGACGCTGGTGACCACCGGGCAGGTGCACGTCGTCGGTGAGGTCACCACGACGGCCAAGGAAGCGTTCGCCGACATCCCGAAGACGGTGCGCGCGCGCATCCTCGACATCGGCTACGACTCGTCGGACAAGGGGTTCGACGGCGAGACCTGCGGCGTCAACATCGGCATCGGCGCCCAATCGCCCGACATCGCGATGGGCGTCGACACCGCGCACGAGGCGCGCGTCGAGGGTGCAGGGGATCCGCTGGACGCGCAGGGCGCAGGCGATCAGGGCTTGATGTTCGGCTATGCCATCAAGGACACGCCCGAGCTGATGCCGCTGCCGATCGCAATCGCACACCGCCTTGCCCGCAGGCTGACCGAGGTCCGCAAGAGCGGCGTGCTCGACTACCTGCGGCCCGACGGCAAGACCCAGGTCACCGTTCAGTACGACGGCAACACTCCGGTCCGGCTGGACACTGTGGTGCTGTCCACCCAGCACGCCGACGGCATCGACCTCGAGGCCGGTCTGACGCCCGACATCCGCGAGAAGGTCGTCAACACCGTTCTGGCCGACCTGAACCACGAGTCGATGGACACCTCCGACTACCGACTGCTGGTCAACCCGACCGGCAAGTTCGTCCTCGGTGGCCCGATGGGCGACGCCGGCCTGACTGGCCGCAAGATCATCGTCGACACGTACGGCGGCTGGGCCCGCCACGGTGGTGGCGCGTTCTCCGGCAAGGATCCGTCGAAGGTCGACCGTTCCGCCGCGTACGCGATGCGGTGGGTGGCCAAGAACGTCGTCGCAGCCGGCCTGGCCGAGCGGGTCGAGGTCCAGGTCGCCTACGCGATCGGCAAGGCCGCTCCCGTCGGACTGTTCGTCGAGACCTTCGGCTCGGAGACCGTCGACCCGGCGCGCATCGAGAAGGCCATCACCTCGGTCTTCGACCTCCGTCCCGGCGCGATCGTCCGCGATCTCGATCTGCTGCGCCCGATCTACGCGCCGACGGCGGCCTACGGTCACTTCGGCCGCACCGACATCGAGCTGCCGTGGGAGCAGCTCAACAAGGTGGAGGAACTGAAGGCGTCCGTCTAGTTCTTCTGCGCGAGCACGTAAAAGCCCCTGAATCTCCGGATTTCAGGGGCTTTTGCGACTGCTCGCGCGCGGAGTCGTCGATTCCAGCAGGATGACGGTCATGGATCACGTGACCTTCGTGCCAACGGTCGACCAATTCGCCTACACCTTCGGTGGGGCGGCACCGGTAATGCGAATCAAGCCGGGCACGGCGCTGACGCTATGGACCGAAGACGCGTACGGCGGGCGCATCACCAGCAAGGCCGACGTCGCGACCACGGCGCTGGACACCGAGGACCTCAATCCCCAGACCGGCCCGTTCTGGATCGATGGCGCCGAACCGGGGGACACGTTGGCGGTGCACCTGGTGGACCTGACGCCTTCCCGAACGTGGGGGGCCTCGACCCTGATCCCGTTCTTCGGCGGGCTCACCAGCATCCCGGCCAGCCCGACGCTGCAGGACCCGCTACCGGAGCGCACCTACATCTACGACTACGACGCGGGGACGGACACGCTGGGCTTCTCGGCACTGGCCAGTGACTTCCAGGTTCGCCTGCCCGCCAACCCGATGCTCGGGACCGTCGGCGTGGCGCCGGCCCGGCGCGAAGTGCGGACGGCGTTGGTGCCGGACTACTTCGGCGGCAACATGGATAGTCCCGAAATGGCAGCCGGCGCAACCTGTTATCTACGGGTGAACGTCGAAGGCGCGCTGTTCTCGCTCGGCGACGGGCACTACCGGCAGGGCGAGGGAGAGTCGTGCGGCACCGCGGTCGAGGGCGCGATGCACGTGACCGCGATCGTCGATCTGATCAAGGGCGGTGGACCTGCGTGGCCGAGGATCGAGACCGACACCCACCTGATGTGCGTCGGTTCCGGGCGCCCACTGGAAGAGGCGTGGCGGGCCGGTCAGGTCGAGATGATTGGCTGGCTGGGCCAGCTGTACGGTCTCGACCGGCTCGACGCGTACCAGTTGCTGAGCCAGATTTCGCAGGTTCCGATCGCGAACGTCGTAGACACCAACTACAGCGCCGTCACCAAGGTCGACAAGCGACTGTTGCCGAAGGCACCCGCCTACGGCGGGCTTCACGACGAAATACGCAGTGCGGCAAGATCACTCGGCTCGATCTCGTACTGAGTCACCTTGGCACCTATGCTGTCGTTCAAGCGGAGTAAGACATCCGCACGAAGGGAGAAGCGATGTGAGTGTTGCCTATCTCGCCCAGCCCGAACGGCAACAACAGCTGGAATGGCTCGACGGCGGTACGCTCGCGATTCTGCTCGACGGCAAGGCCACCGACGGTCAGTTGATGATCGGACGCTTCGACGTGAGCGAAGGCGAGGCGCCGCCCTATCACCGGCACACCCACGAAGACGAAGTCTTCATGCTCATCAAGGGCACCGCGCTGGTGTGGGTCGACGATCAGGAGATGGAGCTGGCCGAGGGCGGAATCGTGTTTCTGCCCAAGATGATTCCGCACGCCTATCGGATCACCTCGAAGAAGGCCGACCTGTTGATGATCAACACGCCAGCTGGCATCGAGGGGATGTTCCGCCACGCGGGCCGTGACATGTCGACGCCGCGTCCGGACGGCTTCGAGATCTCGCCCAAGCTGCTCGCCGAAGCGTCCGAGAAATACGACAGCGTCATCCTCGGCCCGCCGCGCTGATCGGCTACGTGCTGAACTCGTAGTCGGCGAGCGGAAAGCGGCGGCTGCGCCAGATCGCCTCCGCAGTGGTGGTGGGCCGAAGCGGCACGTCGCCGTTCTTGTCGAAGTAGTAACTGTTGGCCAACGCGCAACTGTCCTGCCAGAAGATCTGGCGGTGTCGCTTGGCCATCATCTCGGCGAAGTACCGGTCGTTGGCCTCCTGGGAGACCTCGACCCGGGTGGCGGCCTCACTCGAGGCCCGGCTTAGACACCTGATGATGTGGTGTGTCTGCGTCTCGATCAGCGCGAAGTACGAAGACCCCACGTAGCCGTAGGGGCCCATCACGGTGAAGAAGTTCGGAAACCCGGGGACGCTGACGCCCTCATAGGCCTGTAGGCGTTGCTCGGACCAGAACTTCGCCAACGAGCGGCCACCGGCGCCCGTGACGGGAAACGTCGGGATGCTGTCGACGTCCATCACCTTGAAGCCGGTGGCCAGGATCAGCACGTCGACCTCACGCTCGGCGCCATCCGTTGTGGCGACACCCGATCCGATGACCTTGTCGATCGGTTCGGTGACCAGTTCGACGTTGTCGCGGTTGTACGTCGACAGATAGGTGTTGTGGAATCCGGGTCGCTTGCAGCCGACCGCGTAACGAGGGGTCAACTTGTCGCGGACCTCCGGGTCGTGCACCTCGCGTTTCAGGTACGCCCTGCCCATCTTCTCGGCGCGGCGGGCGAGCGGAAATACCGTGTAGTACTGGGCCGAGATCGTGAACGTCAGCTCGACGTAGGCCTGGCTGAGCGCGCGTTGGATCATCTTGCCGCCGGGTATCCGCATGGCCCAACGCGCTGGAGCGGGCAGCGGCACGTCCAGTTTCGGCATGCACCAGATCGGCGTCCGTTGAAACACCGTCAAACTCTTCACCAGCGGCGCGATCTCGGGGATGACCTGAACCGCCGACGCTCCCGTCCCGATGATCGCGACGCGCTTGCCGCTCAGATCCTGGGAGTGATCCCAGCGGGCGGTGTGCATCGTGATGCCCGCGAAACTGTCCACGCCGTCGATGTCGGGCAGGTTCGGCACCGTCAGCACGCCGCTCGCGTTGACCAGGAAGCGGGCCGTCAGTGTGTCACCCGAGTCCAGCTGGACCCGCCAGGAAGCGGCGTCGTCGTCGAATGTCGCGGCCGTCACCTTGGTGTTGAATCGGATCTTTTGGCGTAGGCCGTACTTGTCGACACAGTGATCGGCGTACCCCTTCAGCTCCCGGCCTGGCGCGTAGGTCCGTGACCACTCCGCGCTCTGTTCGAACGAGAACTGATAGGAAAACGATGGAATGTCAACGGCGATACCTGGATAGGTGTTCCAGTACCAGGTTCCGCCGGGCTCCTCGCCCGCCTCGATGATCTGATAGTCGCCAAGTCCGGCCCTGTCGAGCTGGATCGCCATGCCGATGCCCGAGAACCCGGCACCGACGATGATGGTGTGAAAGTCCGTCATGGCGTCTCCCGTCGATGGGTGATGACGGTCAACCCCATTTCGGGCGCAACGTCGGCGTCGCTTCCATTTCCGCCACCAAGGGGAAGATAACCCGATCGGGGCCGGTCCTTTGCCGCATCGTTCAAAGTGGCGAGGACGGCCAGCGCCCGTCGGCCTTCGCGGCCTCGACGTGACGCAACCCGTGGTCCCGCATCCGGCCTTCGTCGAGGAGGCGCCGCACTCGTTCGACATTGGACTTCGACCAGGCACTCTTGGGTTTTCGCGGGCTGAACCTCTGGATGCGCGAGACGTCGTCGTGTCCGCGGGCCAAGCTGTCGATCCAGCCGAAGCACAGCGCGATCTCGACTGCCTCGCCGTACCCCAGTGGCACGTCACCGGCGGACTTGTTGTAGAGCCGCAGCCACACCTCGGTCACCGTGTCGTGGTAGGCGTCTAGCCACTGTTCCCACTGCAGCGGGGATTGCACGTCGAGGACGAGGCGCTCCGAATCCGCCATCCTCAGGGGTGCAGTGCGATTCGTAGCGCAGCCAGCCCGCGATCGGTGGCCTCGGCCGCCACGGGCGACGCCATCGCCAGGCTGACGTAGCCGTGGACCATTGTCGGCTCGTTGCTGAGCTGGACGGAAACACCTGCGGCAGAGAGCATTTCGGCGTACTTTCCGCCGTCGTCGCGCAGTGGATCATGCTCGGCGGTCCCGATGAAGGCGGGCGGCAGGCCCGCGAGCGTCGAGGCGTTGGCAGGGGCGACGTCGGTGGGCAGCGTCTTGGGATCGGTCATGTCCCGCCCGGGCAGGTACCAGGTCAGGAATGCCGTGGTCACGTCGGCGGTCAAGATCGGGGCATCGGCGTTCTCGGTGAACGACGGCGCGGACAGATCGCCGACGGCCACGGGGTACCAGAGCAATTGGAAGGCGAGCGGTGGCCCACCGGCATCACGGGCTCGCAGCGCCATCACCGCGGACAGATTGCCGCCGGCGGAGTCGCCCGCGACGGCAATCCGATTCGGATCCCCGCCGAGTTCCGCGGCGTGCTCACCGACCCATTGCAATGCCGCCCAAGCGTCGTCTACGCCGGCCGGGTAGGGATGCTCCGGAGCCAGGCGGTAGTCGACCGACACCACGATCGCCTCGGCGCCGATCGCGTGGGCACGCGCCACGTGATCGTGGGTGTCGAGGTCACCGATCGCCCAGCCGCCGCCATGGTAGAAGACCACGACCGGCAGGTCGGTGTGTGCGTCGACCGGCGGCCAGTAGATGCGGACGGGAACGTCGGTGAGGTCGCCGTACCCGACCGTGCGCTCCTCGATTCGCATGTCCGGCAACGTCTCCGCGGGCGGCGTCACCGCACGAAACCTTTCGCGAGCGACCTCGACGCCTTCGTCGATGGTGAACTCGAGTGGCACGGCGTCGAGAAGCATCTTGAGAATCGGATCGATACCGGGCCGCTCAGAAGAGGTTTCGGTCATGTACCCAAGGCTAGCGCGCGACGAAGGGCTGACAACCCCTTCTGAACGGCATCGGTGGCGGCAGGTACGACGTCGGCGTAGCCGAGGTAGCCGTGTACCAGCGTCTCGGCGTTGTGCACCTCCACCGGAACCCCCGCGGCGCTCAGCAGTTCGCCGTATTGGACGCCGTCATCGCGCAGCGGATCGTGCCCTGCGACCGCGATGTACGCGGGCGCCAAACCGGAGAAGTCCGCCGCCCGGCCGGGCACCAGCGTCGTCGGCGGATTCTTCATGTCCTGGCCGTGGGCATACCAGCGGGAGAACTCCGCGACCGCATCGAGCGCGAGGATGGGCGCGTCGGCGTTCTCGGTGAACGACGGCAGGGACGTATCCCAGGTGGTGGCCGGGTACCACAGCAGCTGGAACGCGATGGCCGGACCACCCGAGTCGCGCGCCAGTTGCGCGACGACCGCCGCGAGATTGCCGCCTGCGGAGTCGCCGGCCACCGCGAGCCGCCCTGGATCGGCGCCGAGGTCGGCGGCATGCGCGGCCACCCACTGAGTGGCGGCCCAGACGTCGTCGACGGCCGCCGGGTACGGATGCTCGGGTGCCAGGCGGTAGTCGACCGACACCACCAGCGCGCCCGAGCCCACCGCGTGCCGACGGGCATCGCCGTCGTAGCTGTCGAGATCGCCGACCACCCAGCCGCCGCCGTGGAAGAACATCACCACGGGAACCGTCCCGTCGGCGGCCTCGCGCGGCCAGTACAGCCGGATCGGTACCGGGCCGCCCGCGCCATCGATCGTGCGGTCCTCCACGCGCAGGTCTTGGTGGACCGGACGCCGTGGCAGGTCGCGGAACCGTTGCCGGGCCGCCTCGGGGCCTCCGTCGGTTGTCAATTGGAAGGGCACCGCTTCCAGTACCTTCTGCAGGATGGCATCCAGACCTGGCTTGTCGCCTGAAGCGTCGGTGACGGGCATCGACTCACCGTACGCATCGCGCGCGACGCGAATGCTGTGGGGCGCTGCGGCAGTGGTTGGCGCCGCCTATGGGACGTTTCTCGTCGTCACGGCTCTCCGCTCGCCCGCAGGTGTCGAGCTCACTGGCCAGTTCGGCATGCAACCCCCCGTCAAGGCACTGGCTGCCGTCCTGCTCGCCGCGGCGGCGCTGAGCCATCCCGTACGGCGAGAACGCCGCTGGCTGGTCCCCGCCCTGGTGTTCTCGGCAGCAGGGGACTTCCTGCTCGCGATGCCGTGGTGGCAGCCGTCGTTCGTGCTCGGCCTTGGCGCCTTCCTCGTCGCGCATCTGTGCTTCCTGGCCGCGCTGCTGCCGCTCGCCAGGAGAACGCCGTCCAGAGTGGCGGCCTCCGTCGTGGTGTGCCTCGCCTGTGCGAGCTTGCTGGGGTGGTTCTGGCCGCAGCTGATCGCCGAGGGCATGGCGATCCCGGTCATCCTCTACATGCTGGTGCTGGCCGCGATGGTCTGCGCGGCTCTGCTCGCCGAGTTGCCGACGC
>NZ_JAVRQA010000519.1:0-8238 GCF_032161845.1 Mycobacterium sp. | reverse complement strand
CCATCTCAGCGAGATGGGACATCAGCGCGTAGCCCTGCAGGATCCGGCCGCCGTGCACCCAGGCGCCGCCGGGCAGGAAGATCATCACCGGTGCGGGCTGGGCGGGCAACTCCTTGGGCCGCCACACGTCGAGCAGCTGAGATGGACTGTCGCCGTAGCGAACCGAGGATCGGTAGACGTTGCGGCGATGCTCGAACGCCTTCCACACCGGCGGGGTGCGGTCCGGCGCGGGCCAGGTGACGTCGAGGTCCTTCGCAGGCACCACACCGCGGAGCGCCGCCTCGGTGACGGCGTTGGTCGCGTCGCGCTCCTGCTTCTTGATCTCACCGATGCCAGGGGTGAACCAGGACTTGACCGCGGCGCCGACGAAGTCCGGCGTGTGCCGCACGCCCCAGATGCTCATCGCGGTGGCGCCGCCGAGGGGTTCGAGGTGCTTGCCGATCACGGGTAGCGACGCGGCCGCGACGCTCATCGCCAACAAGTAGTCGGCCGGTCCCGCCTTCATCAGCCAGCGCAGGCGCGTGGTCATCGTGGGTCCGGGGTACCGGGTGTCCGGTCGAGCCGTCATTTCGCGAGGGTACCCCGGTTACCGGCAAGTACACGACAACTGTTGAAAGTTGTCTACTCGTTCTGCCCCGGCGGCGGGCGGTTGGCCACCACCGGGAACTGACCCGTGTATCCCTCGCGTTCCTGCGCGACGGCCAGCACTCGCGACCTGACGGCGAACCAGCCGACCACCAGCGCCGGGATGATGAGTACCAGTGACCCCACGGTCCACGTGCCGATCGGCGGATCGAAGGCCATCAGGACCAGCACCGCGGCCAGGAACACCAGCGTGAGGTAGCCGGTCCACGGCGTGCCCCACAGCCGGAACGACGGCCGCTCCAGGATCCCCTTCTTCGACCAGCGGTACAGCTGGATCTGACAGATCACGATGGTGCCCCAGGAGGCGATGATGCCCAGCGCGGCGACGTTGAGCACGATCTCGAACGCCTGCGCGGGCACGACCCCGTTGAGGAGCACGCCGAACAGCCCGATCACCGCCGTCAGGCAGATGCCGCCGTAGGGCACCCCACGCTTGTTCATCAGCGAGGTGAACTTCGGTGCGCTGCCGTTCATGGCCATCGACCGCAGGATCCGGCCCGTCGAGTAGAGCCCGGCGTTGAGGCTGGAGAATGCGGCCGTCAGCACGACGATGTTCATGATCGTGCCCGCGCCGTCGATGCCGATCTTGGAGAAGAAGGTGACGAAGGGACTCTCCCCCGACTTGTACGCCGTGTAGGGAAGCAGGAGGCCGAGCAGGAAGACCGAGCCGACGTAGAAGAGCGCGATGCGGGCGATGACGGAGTTGATCGCGCGCGGCATGATCTTCTCCGGATTGGCGGTCTCACCCGCCGCCGTCCCGACGAGTTCCACTGCGGCATAGGCGAAGACAACGCCGGAGGTGACGATGACCACCGGGAAGAGGCCCGTCGGGAACAACCCGCCATGGTCCGAGATCACGCTGAAGCCGGTCGACTGCCCCTCGATCTTGTAGCGGCCCGCCAGGAAGATCGTCCCCGCCACCAGGAACGTCACCAGTGCGACGACCTTGATCAGCGCGGCCCAGAACTCGAGTTCGCCGAACACCTTGACCGAGATCATGTTCATGCCGAGCACGACGGCCAGCGCGATCAGTGCGATCAGCCACTGCGGGATGGGCGCGAACGCCTTCCAGAAGTGGAAGTAGGTGGCGATCGCCGTCGAGTCCACGATCGCCGTCATCGCCCAGTTCAGGAAGTACATCCAGCCGGCGACGAAGGCGGCCTTCTCACCGAGGAACTCGCGGGCATACGACACGAACGACCCGGACGACGGCCGGTGCAGCACGAGTTCACCGAGCGCGCGCAGGATCAGGAACACGAAGATCCCGCAGAACCCGTACACCAGGAACAGCGCAGGACCGGCGCTGGCGAGGCGTCCGCCCGCGCCGAGGAACAGCCCGGTGCCGATCGCCCCGCCGATCGCGATCATCTGGAGCTGGCGCGGTTTCAGTCCTTTTTCGTAACCCGCGTCCTCACTGGTCAGTGCTGAGTTGTCGTACTCGGTGTGCTCGGCGTCAGCACTCATCGAGTTGCTCCGTTCGACGACGGCGGCACCACTGGCGGCGGTTTGGACGGATCGTTGATGTCGCGGAACGTGAAGGCGAAGCCGAACACCGCGATGACGGCGGCCAGCCCGTACCCGACGATCGACCACCACCCTGCGTGCAGATAGGCAGTGACGGCGACGATGCCCATCGCCAGGAACACCATGGACATTCCGATCAACGGGATCTTGGCTGTCAGGTCGATTCGTGCCATGACGCTCACCTCGCGTGGTCGACGGGCCCCCAATGGGCTTCATCCTCGTCCATCCGGAACATGAACATGCGGTGAATTCACCAGATTCCCAGGCAGCGCGGGCTGCGTCGGAAACGTGGTGGATTCACTGGTAATCGAGACACGGAATGGCATTGAAGCAGGTCACGGTACGGCCGCAGACGTGGCGGGACCTCTCCGGCTGTGCCAAGCTCTATTGCCGTGGCTAGCAAATTCGGCCAGGTCACCGTCGCTGAAAGCAGGTACGTGCCGACACTCCGACGGGGCCGCAACCGGTGAAGGGTCCCCGCACGGACAAGGGCGCCCCAGACCTCGCGTCCGTACTCGCCGCGCTCGAAGACACGTGCTCGGGCGGCGACCGTGACGCCAAGCGTCAACGGGCCCGCGCGCACCGCCGAGGGCTCCTGACGCTGGTGATGGTCGTTCTGCTCGTCGGTGGCGTCATTCAGCTGTTCACGTCCACCCCGGACAAGCGCACCGCGGCCGACGGCGGCAGCCGCGCCAGCATCGTGTTCAGCAATGCGGGAACCGGTACCTGCCTGAGCTGGCCGCCGGATGCGCCCGACAAGCCGTCGTTCGTCCAGTGCCGCTCCGACCACATGTTCGAGGTTGCGAAACCCGTCGGGATGAACAGCTTCGGGGAGCCATGCCAGCTTGCCGTGCGCGAATATCTCGGCACCCGCTACGACCCGAACAGCAGGTTCACGATCGGCGTGCTCTGGGCGGGCGACGCCGACGACACCAGCACCGGCGCACGCAACCTGCTGTGCGGACTCCAACTCCTCGGCCCCGACGGCAAGGCCGTCCCCTTCAAGGGGCGCATCGTCGAGTTGGACCAGTCAAAGGTCTGGCCGGCGGGCACCTGCCTTGGCCTCGATTCGTCCAACCGCTCGACCGACCTTCCCGTCGAGTGCACCGCACCGCACGGCCTCGAGGTCACTGGCGCCGTCAGTCTCGCCGAACGGTTCCCCGGCGGGCCGCCGTCCGATGCCGATCAGCGGGCATTCATCGCCGATGCGTGCACGCGGACGGCCGACGCCTACCTGGCGCCCGCCAAGCTGGGTACGTCGGGACTGACCCTTGGCTACGACACGGTGTCGCCCGCGAGTTGGTCGGCGGGCAGCAGGCAGGTGTCGTGCGGCGTCGGCCGACCCGCCGAGCAGGGATGGACGCCCGTCACGGGAAGCGCACGAACCCTGTCGCCCGCGGACCTCCCGCCACCCACGACCCCGCCGCCGAGCACGTCCGACCCCGCGCCACCACCCGTCTACGAGGAACCCCTGATTCCGGTGGGTCCGCTGTCCACCGAGGCACCTCCACCCCCGCCGTCGTCGACGACGACGACCGCGACCACCACGGGGAGTCCCGCGCCGCCGACGACAACGGCTCCGCCAGCGCCCGAGCCGGCAGCCGAGCCGCCGCAGAGCGAGACCAGCCCCACCCCGACACCTGGGATCCTCGAGATTCCTGGCCTCCCGCGGATCACGCTGCCGGGATACGTGCCGCCGGAGCCACTACCGCCGGCCTAGGTCGGAGCGGACACGCACGCCCGCGGCGATCAGTAAGGTCAGAACGTGGCCGACTTTCACCCCGACTTGAAGCGCACCGCCCGGTTGATGCCGCGCGGCATGATCACCGCGAACTCGTTGCCGGTGTTCCGCGTGGCGGCGCGTCTGATGGACCGGCGCATCCCGGCCGACGTCGAAGTCCTGACGCTGGCCTCGGGTGTCCGAGTCCGCCTGCACCGACCGCCCGATGCAGCGGCGAACGGGCCTGCCCTGCTGTGGATTCACGGTGGGGGGTACGTCATCGGCAGTGCCGCGCAGGACGACGAGATCTGCCGCCGCTTCGCCAGGCAACTGGGCATCACGGTCGCGGCCGTCGACTATCGCCTCGCACCCGAGTATCCGTATCCGATCCCGCTCGAGGACTGCTACGGCGCACTCACCTGGCTGGCCGGCCTGCCCGCCGTCGACTCCACGCGCGTCGCGATCGGCGGCGCGAGCGCAGGCGGGGGGCTGACCGCCGCGTTGGCGCTGCTGGCCCGTGACCGAGGTGAGGTGAACGTCGCGGCGCAACTGCTGGTGTACCCGATGGTCGACGACCGTTCGGCGACGCAGGACGGACTCGACGACCACCATCACCGGATGTGGACGCAGAAGTCGAATGTCTACGGCTGGTCCAGTTATCTCGGGGATGCCGATCCGAACGTCGCGGTACCCGCCCGCCACGACGACCTCAGTGGCCTGCCGCCGGCCTGGGTCGGGGTGGGGACGAACGACCTGTTCCACCAGGAGGACCTCGCCTACGCCGAACGGCTGAAGGCGGCGGGAGTGCCCTGCGAAGTCGAGATCGTGCCTGGCGCGTTTCACGGCTTCGACGGGGTGGTCCCGAAAGCGCCTGTGTCACGGGCGTTCTTCGCCAGTCAGGTCGCCTGGTTGCGAGAGAGACTCACGCAGCGGGAATCGGCGGAGGCCTGAAACCCTCGCCGCCGAGAGCCGTCGTCCGTCGCTCCAGGTTCTGTTCGTGCGGCTGGCCGAGGGCGACGCGGCTGACCTGATCCAGCCGGTCGTAGATCTCCGCGCCCAGATCGACGTCCAGAGCGGCAAGGTAATCGTCGAGCTGCTCGACCGTACGCGGGCCGATGACCGGCACCACTCCCGTCGGCGACCGCCTGGCGCGTTCGAGCAACCACGCCACCGCCACGCGCGCCGGTGGCACCCCAAGATGGCCCGCGGCCTCGATCACGGCGTCGACGGTCGCGGCCTTCACCGGCTCGTCCTCCGCGTGCACCAACCGATTCCACTCGGTGAGCCTGCCCGCGCTGCTGCTGCGGTACTTGCCGGTCAGCAGTCCGCCGCCCAGCGGTGACCACAGTGCAGCACCGACTCCCAGCGACTCGGCCATCGGGAGGTTGTCCCGGTCGCCGCTGCGCTCGACGAGGCTGTATTCGAATTGCACGGCCGAAATCGTGGTCCAGCCCCGCAATTCGGCCAGGGTGACTCCCCGGGACGTCATCCAGGCCGGAAAGTTCGACAGCCCGGCATAGAGGATCTTGCCCGCACTGGCGAGATCGTCGAACGCACGGACGATCTCTTCGATCGGGGTGACGAAGTCGGGGAAGTGCACGTACAGCAGGTCGATGTAGTCGGTGTCGAGGCGGCGCAGACTGTCCTCGACCGAGCGGAACATCGCCCGGCGACCGTTGCCCGTCTGCAGAACGCCGCTGCCGTCGGACGCGCCACCAATGGCGAACTTGGTGGCGATCGTGAACTGGTCGCGCCTACCCGCCAGGATGCGGCCGAGGTTCTCCTCCGACTCTCCGACCTGATAACTCGCGGCGGTGTCGATCGCGGTGCCGCCGGCTTCGGCGAATCGGTCGACCATCGCGCGGGCCGCGTCGGCGTCGGCGCCGTACCCCCAGCGGGTGCCGAAGTTGCCTGCGCCGAGCGCGAGTGCGGATACGCGAAGCCCGTTGTTCCGGCCGAAGGTGAAGTGCTCCATGCCCACGTCCAATGTCAGTTGGGCTGAGTTTATTTCCACATACTCAGATGCGTGACGCTAGTCGTTGCCACCGTCACCCGCGCTCGTACACGACGCGACCCTCGATGTAGGTTCCCACGACCAGCCCCGCGTCGAGCTCGTTCAGCACGTCGCCCGGCGTGCCGGCGAGCACGCACAGGTCGGCGGGCTGGCCGGCGCTGACCGAGCGCAGCCTGGTCGGATGTTCCGGCGTGCCGAAGAACATCGTCAGCGCGGCGGCGGCGTCGATCCGCTCCCGAGGGCCGAGGACGGTGCCGGACGCCGTCTCCCGACCCACCGCGGCTCGCAGGGCGGCCCACGGGTCGAGGTCGCCGAAGGGAAAGTCCGTCGACATCGCGACCGGTATCCCGGCCGCGATCAGCGACGCCACCCGCCACAGCTGGTGATGCTCGTCGCTCGGCACGTCGGCGAGGTACTGGTCGCCGCGCTCGGCGACGAAGTTCGGCTGCGTCACAACGGTCGCCCCGAGGTCGGCGAGGTCGGTCAGGCAGTCGTCGGGTACGACGGCGGCGTGCTCGATGCGGTCGCCGGGCCTAGCTCCCGCCGCACGCAGTGCGGCGATCGTGACGACGAGTTGCGGTGCGGTGACACAGTGCAGGGCGACGGCGGCACCCGCGCCGTGCCGGTCGCCGATCCAGTCGATCAGCCCGTCGAGGTCCAGGTCCTCGTCGTGCAGGATCCGCTTGCCAGGCGCAAGGCAGTGCACCCGCTGCAGGAGCTCGCCATGGCGGTGCGAGTCGGCGAATCTCAGCACGTCGCCCACGTCGAGATCTGGTGTGGCGTCGGTCATTCCGGTGACGCCGTAGGAGGCCAGCCGGCGGCTGATGTCGGAGAGACCGGTCTCTCGTCGCGCCAACGCGCTGGACCAGCCCGGGTCGGCGCTGCGCAACCGGCCATCGGGATGGTCGGGGAGGCCGACGCGCGCCAAGCCTGCCGAGTTCAGCGTCCACAGGATTCCGCTGCGATGCTGCACGCGCACCGGCACCGGCGGGGACACCTCGTCGAGCGTGGCACGGTCCAGCTCCCCCGCGACTGCCTCGTGATAGCCGACGGCCCGGATCCAGCCGTCCTCGCCGACGAGCGCGGTCGCGAGCGCAGCCCGAAGGCCGTTGCGGCCATGGGTGTTCCGCGGATCCAGACTCACCGATGCGGTGGCGGCCGCTGCGGAGTGCACGTGGACGTGGTGGTCGTGCAGCCCTGGGATGACGGTGCACCCGGACGCGTCGAACACCGACTCACCGCGGGCCGGCGTCAGGTCGGGAGCGACCTCGATGATCCGGTGATCGGTCCTGACGTCGGTGACGGTGCCATCGAGAAGGTGCACACGTTGAATCAGCAAGTGGTCATTCTCCGTTCGGCGATCAGCCGCTCGACGAGTCGGTGGTCGGCTCCGAGGTCCGACGCCCTGGGGTGCGGATCGGGTGCCGCGGGAACCAGTGCGGGACAGTCACCGCCACCGCGAGTCTCTGGCAGGGCCGCGTACGTCGCAGCGACCGCGGCCATCGCCACGTCGATGATCTCGCCGCCCCCGCGGGCGAGCGACTCGGCCACCGCGAGGGCCGCGTGCATGCCGGTGAGCGGATCGGCGATCGCGTCGCCGCAGAACACCGGCCCATCGCTGCTGCGACCCACCAGTCCGCCCGCCACTGCGGCGTCGTCTCCGAACCCCGTCCAGGTGGCGCACTCCCCGCCCGCACCGTGACCGGTGATCCGTGCCCACACCCGCCCGGCCCTGGCCGTGACGTCGTCCGCGCCGAGACCGCGGCGGTGCAACGCCGATGGCCGCGACGACTCGATGACGACGTCCGCCGCTTCGAGCAGCGCTCGCAACGGCCCATCATCAGTGAAATCAGCTACGTAGCAGAGCTTTCCGGTGTTCATCCAGTCGAAGAAGGCGGGTGAGCCGGCCCTGGTGCCGTCCGGCCTCGCCGTGGTCTCCACCTTGACGACGGTGGCACCCGCGCGCCGAAGGAGTTGCCCGCACAGCGGTCCCGCCCACATCGATGACAGGTCGACGACCAGCAGGTCCGACAAGACGCGTGGCGCGGCGGCGCCTCCAACGCGGCGCACGGCGGGCTCGGCGGCGGCGGCCTCCCCGAGGCGGGCCGCCGGCAAACCGAGCAATCTCGCGCGTTCCACCACGTCGGCGGCGGGCCGGCCGGCGGCCCACGGCTCGACGGCGGACCATGGATCCTCCTGTTGCTCAGCTGATTCCACCAGCGCGGGTACCGCGTCGACGTCGTCGGGCCTGGACAGCGTGAGCGCCCACCAGCCGTCGGCCGCGGGGATGAGGCGGGTTGCCCCGCCCGCCGAGATCCGGCCCCGCCGCGACAAT
>NZ_JAVRQA010000518.1:0-6413 GCF_032161845.1 Mycobacterium sp. | reverse complement strand
ATGATGA
This sequence comes from Mycobacterium sp., assembly GCF_032161845.1. Classification (GTDB taxonomy): domain Bacteria; phylum Actinomycetota; class Actinomycetes; order Mycobacteriales; family Mycobacteriaceae; genus Mycobacterium. The sequence continues at coordinate 6,406 of NZ_JAVRQA010000518.1, read as the reverse complement.
TCGTCGGCAGACTGATCGGCGTCCCGGACGAGGACATCGACAAGCTGGTGCGGTGGGGCTACTCGGCCACGCACATGGTCGAAGGCCTCGTCAGCCAGGATCAGCTCACCGCTGCGGGCATCGCCGTCTTGGAACTCGCCGGCTACATCGCCGAACAACTCGAGCGTGCAGCGTCGGATCCTCGGGCCGATCTTCTCGGCGACCTCGTCGCGGCGCGCGCGGCAGGCGTGATCGAGCAAAACACCGCGCTGTTCATGTTGATCACATTGTTCAGCGCGGGCGGAGAGTCCACCGCCTCGCTGATCGGCTCTGCAGCGTGGATCTTGGCCTCTCGTCCAGACATTCAACAGCAGGTGCGGGACAACCCCGAACTACTCGGCGCCTTTCTTGAGGAGGTGCTTCGCTTCGAGCCGCCGTTTCGCGGTCATTACCGCCACGTGGTTCGGGATACCACCCTGGCTGGATTCGACCTGCCGGCCGGTTCGCGGCTGCTGCTGTTGTGGGGTGCGGCCAACCGCGATTCGTCGCAGTTCGACGACCCCGACGAGTTCCGGCTGGATCGAGTTGGAGGCAAGGGCCACATCACCTTTGGCAAGGGCGCGCACTTCTGCGTCGGAGCGGCGCTCGCCCGCTTGGAGGCGAAGACCGTGATCGGTTCGCTGCTGGAACGCACCACTGCGATCGCGGTCGCGGACACGGAAAGGTGGCTGCCGAGTCTCCTGGTGAGGCGCCTCGAGCGGCTCACCCTCGAATGCGATCGAGGGCGTTGCGGCTAACCCAGTCGAGGGCGGCAGGTTCACGTAGGAACGCGACGAACACCGAGCCGTCGTCGTCGGGTCGATACGGATCGTGAACGACCTGCACTTCGCCGCCGGCCACCACCACCGAGGCGTCTGAGTGCTTGCGCGTGACCCAGCGCCGGGTGCCGTGGCCGTCGACGTAGGTGACGGTTGCGGTCGCCGCCGAGACCGTTCGCCCGCCCTGGTCGTTGGTGGAGTAGTGAATCCGAACGTCGCTGACGGTCCCGGTGGTCCTGGCGCCCTCACCTAGCAACCGTTCGCGTCTCCGGGCCCGGGCGTTGCCGCGGCGGACGGCCTTGGCCGCGGACACCGTCAGCGCGACGGTGAGCAGACCGAGGGCGACGGGAAGCCAGACGTCGGCGTAGAAGAGCAACCAACTGCCCCAGTTCCAGGCCTGGGGTTCTTCGTAGTCCGACTCAATCCATCCCACTCGGGTGGGCGCGACCCAGGTCCGGCTCGCGACCAGGACACCGATCGTGGCCCCGGCGAAACCGAGCGCGAATGCCCAGCCGCCGCTACCCGACGAGGCACGGTACGCGTCGAGCTTCTGGGCGCCCCACACCGAGCCAATGCCGGCAATCGTCAGCCCGACGAAGAAGATGACGCCCATGGCAACGGGGTCAAAGCCTTCCATCGTCACGACGTCGTTGATCGACATCGACCGGAAGGTCCCTACCAACGAGGCGACGAACAGGCCGATGCCGACCGAGCCGACGGTGGCCATCCCCAATGCGATGATGGCGCCAGCGAGGGCTTGTCGACTGCCGACCTGACGATCCATCTTCTGACGCCGAACAACCGCTGGGTCAACGGTTTCCATCGGACCCCCTGATGAATTGCCGGGATGCCACGATAACTCCCGAATTCGCCTGCGAGACTGACGGCATGGTCGACACCCTCCACGACACCGGCTACCGGAGCTTCGCAAGCGACAACTACGCGGGCGTGCACCCCGAGGTGCTCGACGCGCTCGCCGCGGCGAACGGTGGCCACCAGGTCGCCTACGGCGAGGACGTCTACACTTCCCGGCTGCAGCAGGTCGTCCGCGAGGAGTTCGGCGCGGCCGCCGAGGCCTTCCCGGTGTTCAACGGCACGGGCGCCAACGTCGTCGCACTCACCGCCCTGCTACCGCGCTGGGGTGCGGTCGTCGCCAGCGCGACCGCACACATCCACACCGACGAAGCCGGCGCCCCCGAACGGGTGAGCGGCCTCAAACTCCTGCCGGTGCCCACACCCGACGGGAAGCTCGCACCCCCGTTGATCGCGACGGAGGCATGGGGCTGGGGCGACGAGCACCGCGCGCAGCCGCTTGCCGTCAGCATCACCCAGACCACCGAACTGGGCACGCTCTACACACCCGAGGAGGTGCACGCGATCGCCGACTTCGCACACGAGCGCGGGATGGCCCTGCACATGGATGGCGCGCGAATCTGGAATGCGGCGGCCGCGCTCGGCGTGCCGTTCCGCGAATTCACGACGGACGCCGGCGTCGACGTCGTCAGCTTCGGCGGCACCAAGAACGGCCTGCTCGGCGCGGAAGCGATCGTCGTGATCGACCCGACGCGCGTCGAAGGGATGCGGTATCTGCGCAAGCTGAGCATGCAGCTCGCCAGCAAGATGCGTTTCACCAGCACGCAACTGCTGGCACTCTTCGACGACGGGCTCGGTCTGCGCTCTGCAGCGCACGCGAATGCCATGGCGGCACGGCTCCGAGGCGCGCTCGACGCCAACCACATCCACGACCTGTCCTTCAGCCAGCGGACCGAGGCGAACGCCGTGTTCGCCGTGCTGCCCAACGACGCGGCCGACCGCATCCGCGAGCGGGTGCGCTTCTATGACTGGGACCGCGCGGCCGGCGAGGTGCGGTGGATGTGCGCGTGGGACACCACCGAGGCCGACGTCGACGGGTTCGTCACCGCGATCCGCGAGGAGCTCGCTAAGTACGACGAGCCGAAACGACGCGACCCTGGGCAATAAGGTTGGTGGCATGGCAGAGAAGACGGTGTTGTGCTTCGGGGATTCGTTGACGTGGGGCTGGGTGCCCGCGGAGCAGACCGCTCCCACGACGCGGTTCCCGCGTGACGTCCGCTGGACCGGCGTTCTCGGCGAGAATCTTGGCGACGGCTACGTCGTGATCGAGGAAGGCCTCAGCGCCCGCACCACGAACGTCGACGATCCGACCGACCCACGGCTGAACGGCGCTGCGCACCTTCCCATTACGCTCGCCAGCCATCTGCCGTTGGACCTCGTCGTCCTCATGCTGGGCACCAACGACACCAAGGCCTACTTCCACCGAACACCGTTCGACATCGCCACCGGCATGTCGTTGCTGGCCGCGCAGGTGCTGGGTTCCGCAGGCGGAGTCGGCACGACCTACCCGGCGCCGAAGGTCCTGGTCGTCGCACCGCCTCCGCTGGCTCCGATGCCGGACCCGTGGTTTCAGATGACCTTCGACGGCGGCCAGGAGAAGTCGGAACGGTTGGCCGACGCCTATCGCGCGCTCTGTGCGTACATGAAGATCCCGTACTTCGATGCGGGCTCGGTGATCAGCACCGACGGCAGCGACGGGGTGCACTTCACCGAGCAGAACAACCGCCACCTTGGCGTCGCGTTGGCCGACGAAGTGCGCCGAATCCTGGCACCGTGAAAGGTGCACCTGCACTGCAGTTGGCGGGCTTAGGATCGTTGGCGTGGGAGCAACGTTGCGGGTCGACCCAGCCCAACTTCGAACTGCTGCAGCCGCACAGACCGAGGTGGGTACGTTCGTGTCGGGCATGGCGGCGGGTCAGTCGATGACGAACGCGGGCACCGGCATGTCAGGTCTGCTCACCGAAGGCGCGTGCCAGTTCGCCGGCACGATCTTCGACACCGCCACCGCTGCCGTCCACGAAGAGTTGACGGCACACTCGACGAATCTTTCGTCCGCTGCCGATCAATACCACCGGACCGACGAGGAACTCGGCCGCCGTCTGCGCAAGATCGCTCAGTGACCCCTGACTCGGCTGGGCCATCGCCATGACGGTGACGATCCCCCAGGTCGAGGCGTCGCGACCGGAGGGGCTCACCCAATCCGCGACGGAGCTCGGCCATAAGGCGTCCGGCCTGACCTCACAAATCGACAAGCAGCGCGCCACGTTGGAAGGATTGCGGACGGGGTGGCAGGGCACCGCCTCTGAGGCCGCGATCGCGAAGGCGCAACCCACACTGCTCCGGATGCAGCAGGTCCGCGACGCCCTGACGAAGGCGCAGACCGTCCTTCAGCAGGGTGGCGCGACCCTCGCTCAGACCCGGACGTCGGTGCTGCAAACCGTCAGCCAGTTGTCCGGCCAGGGCTGGCAGCTGGCGCCCGACGGCACGGTGTCGGTGCGTCCGGGAAGCCCACTTGATCAGTACGCAAAGATCAGCCAAGTCAACGCGATGAAGATCCAACAGCTGGCCGCGACGAATTCGGTCAACGTGAAGGCGCTGTTGGCGGGTTTCGACACGACTGACCGGGCGCTGAGCCAGAACCTTCGCACCGCCGTCGGAGGCCTCGATGGCCAGCCTGCACAATTTGGCGTCGGCGGCCCGCTGCCCGAGGCACCGCCGTATGACACGGGTGCGGAGATTCCCGTTGGCAAGGACCCCAAGGAAGTCAAGGACTGGTGGAAGTCGCTCCCCCAGGACAAACGCGATCAGCTTCTGCGCGATTGGCCCGACAAGCTCGGCAACTTGAACGGCATCCCAGTCGTCGACCGCGACAAGGCCAATCAGGCGGTGATGCACCAGGACATCAACCGCGTCGCCGAAGTCGCCGCAGCGCGCAACGTGACCGTCGACGAGGTGCTGGCCCACCCCGATTCCTACGGCATGAACCCGCAGATGATGGCCCGGTACAACAACGCCCTCAAGGTGCAGGAGGCGTTGAACACCGATCATTTGAAGACGGGCGCCCAGACCTATCTTCAGGTCTACGAGCCCGAAGAGTTCAAGGGCGACGGTCGAGCCGCCATCGCGATCGGAGACCCCGATCATGCCGACAACACCGCGGTGGTCGTGCCAGGAACCGGGAACAGCGTCGGTTCGGGATGGCTCGGCGGTGACGACGCCACCAACCTGTACAACGAGACCAAGGCGGCCGATCCGTCCAGGAGCCGTGCGGTCGTCGCGTGGATGGGATACGACGCACCCGATGCGTTGTACGACCCGCGGGTCGGAACGACGGGTCTTGCCCACGAGGGCGGCCAGCTACTGGCCGCAGACGTCAACGCCCTCAACGCCACTCACGAAGGCGCATCGCACATGACGGTGCTCGGCCACTCCTACGGATCGACCACCGTGTCCGACGCGGCCGCCGGCTACGGCATGCATGCCGACGACGTGGTGCTCGTCGGCTGCCCCGGCACCGACCTGGCCCACAGCGCCGCCGACTTCCACCTCAACGAGGGTGGCCACCTCTACGTTGGCGCTGCCTCCACCGACCCGGTCACGCAGCTGAGCGCGATCCCGCAAATCCACGTGCCTGGAACCGATTTCACCGCATCGCTGGGCGATGACCCGGCGATGGACGGATATGGCTCAACCCGGTTCAAGGCCGAGGTGCCCGGACTGACGACGCCGTGGGGCGACCACAGCCAGTACTACACCCGTGGCAACGAATCGTTGTTCAGCATGTCCGACATCGTCTCTGGGCACGGCGACGCCCTGGAGCACGACGGCATGACGGCCCCGCACCGCCGCGATGACATCCTCACCAATCTCGGAGACGTCTTCGGCGTTCCCATCCCCAACGACCCCGAATTGTTCCGGCCCGGCACCACGGGGAACACCCATGAGTAGGGACGACCACCTAGAGATGAGAAGCAAATCATTAGCCGCCGTCGCCCTGGTGGCGGCCCTAGTTTCAGGATGTGGCGCAGTGAGCTCGATGAAGAACGGTGGCGTTTCCGATCCGCTGACACCAGAGCAGTCCAAGGCACTGGTCATCGATGCCGCCAACGAGATCGTCAGCACCCTCGATCTGCATGCCATCGAACCAGCGTTCTGGCATGCCTCTTGCAACGACCAGGGAGACCCGCCCTTCCGTGGGCAGATGAGGATCGGATACCCGGTGGCAGCGAGTTTCGCCGCCTCGGAGGCAGAGGTCGCGAAGATGGCCCAGCGCCTCCAAAGCCAGGGCTGGACAACCGATTCCGACTTCAAGAGCCATGGCACGACGCTGCAGAAGAATGGTGTGGTTGCCGTGCTGGGGCCTCAGAGCGCGGGTGATTCCACCAGGAGTGTCGAACTATTCGGCGAGTGCCGCGACGTGACCACCACGAAGGACACCAAGGGCAGCGCCGAGGTCGTCACGCTTTCGAGACCCTGAAGCGCGGGCGAAGAGTCCACGATTGCTCACAGGGCCTACGCAGGTCTTATTCAGCTGGCAGACAGCGATAGGGGCGATGGTGCGAAAGCTTGCCAGGCTCTCCCCAGCAGGCTCACACTGGCCACACAACAGTTGACGGGCGGCGGTCGGGCGCAACCCCGAGCAGACCGAAGAAGCCATGACCATCGACCGCCGCGACACCACCCCACCCATGTGGCGTCGGATCGCCGTCGCGACCATCTTTGCCACCGCCGTGTCG
>NZ_JAVRQA010000517.1:0-5151 GCF_032161845.1 Mycobacterium sp. | reverse complement strand
ACCGTCCCACTTCGGCTCATACGACCACACCCCGGCGTCGTCGGGCACGGTCGTCTGCGCCTTGGCCAGCATCGGCTCGATCGGTGGCTGCACGGGTAGGTCCACGGTGTCCATACTCACGTAGACCTGCGCCGGCGGGCAATGTCATCGGGCGTGTCGGTGTGGCGACCAGCCTCTAGCTCGGCACCGCCGGGGCGGGACTGGGCCAGGGGCGTGGCACCGGACGTTGACGCACCCGAAGCGGCCACCAGAACCAGCGCCCTAGCAACGCGGCCAATGACGGCGTCATGAGCGACCGCACCACCAAGGTGTCGAACAGCAAGCCCATCCCGATGGTGGTGCCGACCTGACCGATGACGATCAGGTGGCTGACCGACATGGCGGCCATCGTGAAGGCGAACACCAGGCCAGCCGAGGTGACCACGGATCCGGTGCCCGCCATCGACCGGATGATGCCCGTGTGCAGGCCGGCGTGGAACTCCTCCTTCATTCGGGAGACCAGTAGCAGGTTGTAGTCCGCGCCGACCGCGAGCAGGACGATCACCGACATCGGCAGCACCATCCAGTGCAGCGGGATGCCGATGAGGTGCTGCCACAGCAGAACCGAAAGACCAAAGGAAGTACCAAGACTCAGCACGACGGTGCCGACGATGACCGCCGCGGCAGCGATGGCTCTGGTGAGCACGACCATGATCAGGAAGATCAGGATCAGGGCGGCCACCGCTGCGATGAGCAGATCGTAGTCGGCGCCTTGCTGCATGTCCTTGAACATGGCGGCGGTGCCGCCGATGTACACCGTCGAACCCTCGAGCGGCGTGCCCTTGATGGCGTCGGCCGCGGCGATGCGTAGCGGTTCGATGTGCGAGGTGCCCTCCTCACTCAACGGGTCACCCTGATGAAAGACGGTGAACCGCACGGCATGACCGTCGGGCGACAGGAACAGTTTGATGCCCCGCTGGAAGTCGGCGGTCTGGAATGCCTCCGGCGGAAGGTAGAAGGTGTCGTCGTTGCGGGCGGCGTCGAATGCCTGGCCCATGGCCGTGGCATCCTGCTGCGTGGCCATGGTCTGATCCTGCTGCGCCTTCTGCGCCTGATACTGGTTGAGCAGGTATTGCTTCTGGTTCGTCATCGTCTGGATCATCGCCGGCATCAGCGCCGCCAACTGCGGGGTCAGATCGGCCAGGTTCTCGATGTCTGGCACCAGATCCTGGATGTCGTCGGACAACGTGCCGATGCCGTCGAGACTGTCGAAGATCGACCGCAGCGCCAAGCAGACCGGGATGTCGAAGCAGTGTGGCTCCCAGTAGAAGTAGCTGCGAAGTGGCCGGAAGAAGTCGTCGAAGTCGGCGAGGTGGTTGCGGATCTCGTTGGTGTCGGCCGAGGTGTTCTTGAACTTGTCGGCCATCCGCCGTGTGACGTCGGCCATCTGCAGGGTGATGCCCTGCATCTTGGTCATCGAGTCGATCGACACCTGCATCTCGTCGGCCTGCTTGAGCGTGTTCGCCAGGATCGTCTGCTGGTAGTCGTTGTTCATCAGTTGACCTGTGCCGCTTTGGCTCACGTTGTAGGCCAGCGTCGCGTGCTTGATCGGTTTACCGTCGGGACGGGTGATGGTCTGCACCTGGGCGATCCCGTGCACGCGGACCATTGCCTTGGCGATCTTGTCGATGACCAAGAAGTCGGCCGGGTTGCGGAGGTCGTGATCGGCCTCCACCATCACCAGTTCTGGGTTCATCTTCGCGTCTGAGAAGTGCCGGTCGGCGGCTGCCATTCCGACGTTCGCGGGCACGTCGGCGGGAAGGAAGATCCGGTCGTTGTAGGTGGTGTGATAGCCGGGCAGCGTCAGCAGGCCGACGAGGGCCAGCACGACGGCCATGACCAGCACCGCGCCGGGCCAGCGGACGGTCGCGGCGCCGACACGGCGCCAACCACGGGCCTTCCCCGTGCGTTTCGGCTCCAGTATCCGGCCGAACCGGGTGAGGAGCGTGATGAGGGCGGGCCCGAGGGTGAGTGCGGCGGCGACGACGATCGCCATGCCGATGGACAACGGGAAGCCCATGGTCTGGAAGTACGGCAGCCGGGTGAAGTGCAGGCAGAGCGTCGCGCCGGCGATGGTGAGGCCGGACGCGAGCACGACGTGCGCCGTGCCATGAAACATCGTGTAGTAGGCCGACTCTCGGTCTTCACCCGATCTTCGCGCCTCTTGGTAGCGCCCGATCAGGAAGATCGCGTAGTCGGTGTCGGCCGCGATCGCCAGCGTCACCAGCATGTTGGTCGCGAAGGTCGTCAGGCCGAAGACGCCGTGATATCCGAGGAAGGCGACGATGCCCCTGGCCGACATCAGGCCGACCACCACCATGGAGAGCGTGATCAACACCGTGACGACGGAACGGTAGACGAGCAGCAGCATGATGGTGATGACGGCGAACGTGAGGCCCTCGATCATCTTCATGCTCGCGTCGCCGACGGCGTTCTGATCCGTCGACGTCGCCGCGGGCCCGGTCACATAGGCCTTCACGCCCTGCGGCGCCGTTGTGCTGTCGACGATGCTCCGGACGGCGTCCACCGACTCGTTGGCCAGCGCCTCGCCCTGGTCACCGGCGATGTAGATCTGCACGTAAGCGGCCTTGCCGTCGACACTTTGGGCGCCGGCCGCGGTCAGGGTATCGCCCCAGAAGTCCTGGACGTGCTGAACGTGCTTGGTGTCGTCGCGCAGCTTGCGGACCATCTCGTCGTAGAACGTGTGCGCGTCCGGGCCCAGCGGTTGGGCACCTTCCAGCACGATCATCACCGAGCTGCTGGTGGTGTATTCCTTGAACACCTCGCCCACCCGCTTGGTGGCGATGAGCGAGGGTGCGTCGTTGGGGCTCATCGAAACCGCCCGCATCTTGCCGACGTCTTCTAGTTGCGGCACCACGGTATTGAGGATCGCGACGATGGCGATCCACGCCAGCACGATCGGGATGGCAAAGGTGCGGATGAACCGCGGCAGCCGGGGTCGGGCGGCGTGGCGCGCGGAAGGTATGACGTCGGTCGGGGTGTCCTCGGTCCGAGTGCTCATGCCGCCTTCACCAAGCAGTACGTCGCGGGATTCACGCCCTGGGCCGTCCTTTCGTCCTTCACCACGTCGTCAACGGTGACCCGGCAGCTGATTGATGAACCGTCGCTCTGAGCAAGGAGGTTCGGCATGACGGACGGCACGGTGGTCTGAAGCTTCAGGGACCACGGCAGGCTCACCTCGCCCGTCCGCTGCGGCAACCCATCGAGGTCGGTGTAGTTGATCTTTGCGGTGCTTCCGGTGCCGAAGACCTCGTAAGTGACGACCTTCGGGTTGAAGGAGTCCGCGGTGTCCGAACCGACGGGTGTCACCACTGCGCCGTCGGAGCCGAATACCGATCGCAGATACGAAACGCTCATCACACCAACGACGATGGCCACCACCATGAGTGCGGGGAGCCAGACGCGTTTGAGCATCACGAATACTGCGGTCACGTCTGGCCTTTCGAGGAGGCGGCAGCCGGATGGCGCCGGCGGCAGCAGATCTAGATAGGCAATCTAAGTGCGAAAGTGGATAGAGTCAATCCGGTTATGGACTTGGGTTATGCACGTCACTAAAGTGGGTCAGATGATTGACAAGGCACACCGTGGGCTGCGCAAGGACGCCGAACGCAATCGGCAACGCGTGCTCGAGGCTGCTCGTGAGTTGTTCGCAATCAGAGGAATGGAGGCAACGCTCAACGACGTAGCACAGCACGCGAAAGTGGGCGTTGGAACGGTCTACCGTCGATTCGCCACCAAGGAAGAGCTCGTCGACGCGGTCTTCGAGGACGGTATCGAGCAGATCGTGGCACTCGCGGAAACCGCTTTGCAACAGGAGGATTCGTGGGATGGCTTCGTATGGTTCGTGGAGCACCTCTGTGAACTGACCGCCACCGACCGCGGCCTGCGCGAGATGGTCTACAGCAAGGCATATGGCGGGTACCGCGTCGAATGTGCGCGGGATCGGTGCACCCCGCCGATTTCGAAAGTGGTCGAGCGGGCACGGGACGACGGCCACCTGCGACCCGACGTCGGGCCCACCGACGTGCCCATCGTTGGCCTGTTGGCAGGCACCGTGAGTGAATGGGCCGGCCACGTTGAGCCCGAACTGTGGCGTCGGTACGTGGCGATCATGCTCGACGGCATGCGTCAGCGAAGGGGTCAGGATCGTCTCGACGTTCCTGCGCTGGGGGAGGATCAGATGGACGCGGCGATGCAGGGGTGGCGTCCGGCAGATTGACAGAGCCCGCTCACCAAACTCGAACCGGCTGAGCAGGATGCCGCTGTGTTTGCCCCATGGCCGACCGCTGGCCCCTGATGGGCCGCGGCGAGGAGCTCAGCGTCATCAGCGAGACCCTCGTCGACGTGATCTGTGGCTATTTGCACATCGAACCCGAAGGCTTCGCGACCCTGCTCGACCTGGCCCGAAGAAAACTGAACACGGCGCTCAGCAATCCGCCGACCTGATTAGCCCGGGACGAGATAATGCCGCCTGCGATCTGGTTCGGGGACGTCGCCTCGGGGGTGTCCTCACTGCTCGTCATGAGCGCCTCCCCTCTCTTGCGTGATTCCTGCGAGCGGGGCCGTTCTGTGCTTCTGCCCGGCGCTGGGCCGACGCCAGTCGGACGTTGTCGGATTCCAGTGCGGTTTTGTCGAATTCGAGCTGGGTGTTGCGGTCCTGCAGCTCCAGGATCTGGCCGATGCCGGCCACGTTGACCCCGGCGGCAAGCAGGTCGGTGATGCGCTGGAGGCGTACTAGGTCGTCGTCGCTGTAGCGGCGGGTGCCGCCTGCGGTGCGGGCGGGGGTAAGCAGACCTCGCTCCTCATAGAGCCGCAGGGACTGCTGCCCGACGCCTGACAACTCCGCAGCCACCGAGATGCCGTACACCCCGCGCCCCGATCGGGCTGCCGAATCCTCGCTCACCAATTGGTCCCATTCCTCGACGACTTTCTTCGCAAATCCTCTTGCCACAACCTACCATCGGTGTTATAGATAAATCTATGCCAGACAACACAGATGATCTGGTATTGAGCACAGGAGGTGGAGATGATGTTGATGCGTACCGACCCATTCCGTGATCTCGACCGATGGACCCAGCATGTGCTGGGCAC
>NZ_JAVRQA010000516.1:0-4095 GCF_032161845.1 Mycobacterium sp. | reverse complement strand
GGGATCGAGCATCTGAGCGTCGGGCGCCGGGTGGTGTACGACGTGGCGGCGAATAGGAAGCTCATCGTCGAGAACTTCATGGAGTGCTACCACTGCGCCACGATTCATCCCGAGCTCACCGAAGTGCTTCCTGAGTTCGCCAAGGGGCTCGCCGCGCAGTACTACGTCGGGCACGGGGCTGAGTTCGCCTCCGAGGTAACGGGGTTCACGATCGACGGCAGCGCGGGCTTCGAGACGCTGCCAGGTGTCACCGAGGAGCAGGACCGGCGCTACTACGCAATCACGGTAAGGCCGACGGTGTTCGTCAACCTGGTGCCCGACCACGTCATCTTCCACCGCATGTACCCGTTGGCGCCGGACCGCACCGTCGTCGAATGCGACTGGCTGTACACCCCAGACGTGGTCGACTCCGGTCGCGACGTATCGCGGTCGGTCGAGCTGTTCCATCGCGTCAACGAGCAGGACTTCGCGGCCTGCGAACGCACCCAGCCCGCGATGTCGTCGCGGGCCTATCGCAACGGCGGGGTACTCGTTCCTTCCGAACACCACATCGCGGAGTTCCACGAATGGGTAGTGTCCCGTCTCTCGGCGACGCAAGGTGAGTGAGTGCCCGTGAACGGTGATCCCGACCTCTACGTCGCTGGCCGCTGGCGTCACGCGTCCGACGACGGGACGCGACAGATCATCAACCCGGCCGACGGAACCGTCGCTGCGACCGTCGACGAGGCCACCGACGCGGACGCGCGCGACGCCGTGAGCGCGGCCAGGGCGGCGTTCGACGAGGGCAGCTGGCCGGCGACGTCCGCAGGTGACCGCGCCGCGCTGCTCGACCACGTCGCCGACCTGCTGCAGCGGGACAAGGAGGACCTGGCGGTCCTGGAGACCCGCGACACCGGAAAGACTCTGGTGGAGAGCAGGATCGACATCGACGACGTCACGTCGGTGTTCCGGTACTACGCGCGTCTGGTCGGAGTCGAGGCGGACCGGGTGGTCGACGTGGGTGATCCCGCCGTCATCAGCCGCGTGGTCCGCGAACCCATCGGCGTCTGCGTGCTCATCGCACCGTGGAACTACCCGCTGCTGCAGATGTCGTGGAAGATCGCGCCCGCGCTCGGAGCGGGCTGCACCATGGTCGCCAAGCCGAGCGAGGTGACGCCGCTGTCCACCATTGCGTTCACGCACCTGCTGGAGGAGGCGGGCGTGCCCGGCGGCGTGGTCAACCTGGTGCAGGGCAGCGGCGCGGTGCTCGGCAGCGCGCTGACCGACAACCCGGACGTCGACTTCATCTCGTTCACCGGCGGGTTGGCCACCGGTCGAACCATTGCGAAGGTGGCCGCCGAGCACGTCACGAAGGTGGCGGTGGAACTCGGCGGGAAGAACCCGCACATCGTCTTCGCCGACATCGGAACCGGTGATGCGTGGGGCACGTCCGTCGACCAGGTGCTCACCGGGGTCTTCCTCCATTCGGGTCAGGTGTGCTCGGCGGGCACCCGGCTGATCGTCGAGGAGTCGATCGCCGACGACTTCGTCGCGGCGCTAGTCGAGCGGGCCGAGAAGATCCGGATGGGCGACGGCATGGATCCGGCCAGCGAGACTGGCCCACTGGTGTCCGAACAACACCGCGCCAAGGTGGAAGGCCATGTGGCGGCGGCCATTTCGGAGGGTGCCAAGCTGCTGACCGGCGGTGCTCGACCGTCGGATCCGGCGCTGGCCAAGGGCAGTTTCTATCTGCCCACGATCTTCGATCGGTGCGACCGATCGATGGGGATCGTCCGAGACGAAACCTTCGGACCGATCCTCACGGTGGAGCGATTCACCACCGAGGCCGAGGCCATCAGCCTCGGGAACGATACGGAATACGGTCTCGCGGCGGGCGTTCGTACGTCCGATCCGGCGCGGGGCGAACGTGTGGTGCGTGCTTTGAGGCACGGCACGGTGTGGCTGAACGACTTCGGCTACTACACCGCGGCAGCGGAGTGGGGCGGATTCGGGAAGTCGGGTAACGGTCGCGAGCTCGGACCGACGGGACTTGCGGAATACCAAGAGCTCAAACATATCTGGCACAACACCGCGCCGAAACCCGCAGGGTGGTTCAAGGGCGAATAGCCCGCCTCGCGGCGACAACCTCAGAGAGGACGCGTCAATGACTGTTGAAGCAGGTTCACCGGGAGCGGATAGCGGCGGCCTGGACGACTTCGGGTACAAGGAGTCCCTCGACCGCAGCATCGGCAAGTTCGCCAGCTTCGCTGCCGGCGTCAGCTACATCTCGATCCTGACCGGAACGTTCCAACTCTTCTACTTCGGCTTCAGCAGCGCGGGTCCCGCGTACCTGTGGTCATGGCCGATCGTCTTCGTCGGCCAAATGGCCGTCGCCCTGTGCTTCATGGAACTCGCTGCCAAGTACCCGGTCGCGGGCTCGGTCTACAACTGGTCGAAGAAGCTGGGCAGCAAGATCGTCGGGTGGTCGTCGGGCTGGCTGATGCTCACCGCGTCGATCGTCACGATCTCGGCGGTCGTCCTGGCCTACCAGCTGAACCTGCCCCGGCTGTGGAGCGGATTCCAGATCATCGGCGACGGGACGGGCGAATACGACTTCGCCGCCAACGCCGTCGTGCTGGGCAGCGTCCTGATCGTGTTCACCACCGTCATCAACGCCCTCGGCGTGAAGCTGATGGCGATGATCAACAGCGCCGGCGTCTTCATCGAGCTCATCGCGGCCGTCCTGATCGCGATCATCCTGGCCGCCAGCACGACTCGCGGACCGTCGGTGTTCTTCTCCACCAACGGCTACGGCGCGGGGGAGAGCGGCGGCTACCTTGGCGCGTTCTTGATCGCGTCATTGGCGTCGGGCTACGTGATGTACGGCTTCGACACCGCGAGCTCGCTCGGCGAGGAGACGGTGGAACCGCGCCGCACCGCACCGATGGCGATTCTGCGTGCCATCCTGGCCTCGTTCGTGATCGGTGGCGCGATCCTCGTGTTCGCCGTCATGTCGGCACCGGATCTCAACGACCCCAAGATCGGCGAGAGCAGCGGCGGCCTGCAGTACATCGTCGAGCAGGTCATGTGGGGCCCGCTCGGCAAGGTGTTCCTGGTCTGCATCGTGGTCGCGGTCACGGTCTGCACGCTGGCCGTGCACACCGCGGCCATCCGGCTGACCTTCGCGATGGCACGCGACAACGCACTTCCCTTCGGCGAGAAGCTTGCTCGCGTCAACCCGAAGACCCAGACGCCGATCGTCCCCGCCATCGTCATCGGCGTGATCGCGGCCATCATCCTGGTGATCAACATCGGCCAGCCGAAGATCTTCACCGTGCTGACGTCGATCGCGATCATCATGATCTACCTCGCGTACCTGATGGTCACCGGGCCGATGCTCAAGAAGCGGTTCCAAGGCGAATGGCCGCCGAAGGATCTGAAGGAGGGCGGCTACTTCACGATGGGCAAGTGGGGGATGCCGGTCAACATCCTGGCCGTGGTCTGGGGCGTCGGAATGGCGGTGAACCTGGCGTGGCCGCGCGTCGCGGTGTACGGCGACCCCTGGTACAACACGTGGGGCGCATTCGTCTACATCGGCGTGATCCTGGGCTTCGGGCTGCTGTGGTACGGCCTGAAGGGCCGCCACCACATCGGCACGCTGGAATCGCACGCGGTGGCCACCAAGTCGGAGGCGGAGAACCTCGATCCGGGACCGATCGGTGTCTGACGCAGGAACATTCGACTACGTCATCGCGGGCGGGGGGACGGCCGGCTGCGTGCTGGCCGCCCGCCTGTCCGAGGACCCCGACGTGACGGTATGCCTCGTCGAGGCTGGACCGACCGACGTGGGTGACGCCAACATCCTCCCGCTGTCCGAGTGGATGCATCTGCTCGACTCCGGCTACGACTGGGACTACCCCGTCGAACCTCAGGAACGCGGCAACAGCTTCATGCGGCACGCCCGCGCGAAGGTGCTCGGCGGCTGTTCGTCGCACAACTCGTGCATCGCGTTCTGGCCGCCTGCGGAGGGCCTGGACGAATGGGAGGCGATGGGCGCAACCGGGTGGGGCGCAAAGGGTGTGTTGCCCTACGTCACTCGGCTGGAGAACAACGACG
>NZ_JAVRQA010000515.1:0-11231 GCF_032161845.1 Mycobacterium sp. | reverse complement strand
ACTCCAGTTGCTCCAGATAGCGCAGGCCGCCGTGAAACATCTTCGAGGACCGACTGGACGTGCCGGATGCGAAATCGCGGGCCTCGACCAGCGCCACCTTCAGACCGCGGGTGGCGGCATCGAGGGCCGCCCCGGCACCGACGACGCCACCGCCGATGACGACGACGTCGAACTGCTCGCTACCGAGTCGTTCCCACGCCTGTGCACGCCATTCGGGGCCAAGAAGGGTCTGGCCGTTGCCCGGACCGGGGATCGGGTCACTCACGCCAGGGACTCCTCTTGTTACTGGTCGGTAGGCATACGGCTTCGAGCCTACGTGTCTTTAATCCAGATCGTCGTGAGCCATCAACCGACGGGCCGCCTCGACCGTCGAACCGGACAGCGACGGGTACACCGACAGCGTCTGCGCGAGGTCGGTCACCGATATCCGGTTCTGCACCGCAAGCGCGATCGGCAGGATCAGTTCCGAGGCGATCGGCGCGACGACGACTCCACCGATGACCACGCCAGTGGCAGGCCGGCAGAAGATCTTGACGAAGCCCCGGCGCAGCAGCGACATCTTGGCTCTGGCGTTGGTTGTCAGCGGCAGCATCAGCGTGCGCGCGGGCACCGTCCCGTTGTCGATCGCGGTCTGCGGTACGCCGACGGCGGCGATCTCGGGGCGGGTGAAGACAGCGGCGGCGACGGTGCGCAGGCGAATGGGCGACACTCCCTCACCGAGCGCGTGATACATCGCGATGCGGCCCTGCATGGCGGCCACCGACGCCAGCGGCAGGAGTCCGGTGCAGTCGCCGGCGGCGTAGATGCCGGCCGCAGAGGTACGCGAAACGCGATCCACTGCAAGGTAATTGCCACTTCCCAGCTCGATGCCGACCTTCTCGAGGCCGAGGTTCTCGGTGTTGGGCACCGAGCCGACGGTCATCAGCGCGTGGCTGCCCTCGACTCTGCGACCGTCGGCCAAGGCGACCACCACACCGTTCGGGCTGCGGGTGACCGAGTCCGCGCGCGCATTCTTGACCAGCTTCACGCCGCGCTCGTTGAACGCCTCTTCCAGCACCGCTGCAGCGTCGGAGTCCTCGTGCGGCAGGATCTGGTCGCGGCTGGCCACCACGGTGACCTTGACGCCCAGCTCGGTGTAGGCGCTGCAGAACTCGGCGCCGGTGACACCCGAGCCGACGATGACCAGGTGCTCGGGCAGCTCGGTGAGGTCGTAGAGCTGACGCCAATTCAGGATCCGCTCGCCGTCGGGCACGGCGTTCGGAAGCACCCGCGGGCGGGCTCCGGTGGCGATCAGCACGACGTCGGCCTTGAGCACACCCGTTTTGCCGTCGGGTGTGGCGACCTTCACACGGTGGTGCGCCATGCCGGGGATGTCGTCGACGAGTTGGCCGTGGCCGTGCACGATCGTCACCCCCTCGCGCAGGAGGTTCGAACCGATGTCGGCGGACTGCGACCGCGCCAGCGTCTTCACGCGGTTGTGAATCTGCGGCAACGAGATCTTCGCGTCCTCGATCTTGATGTCGAAGCCGAGTCCGTTGGCGCGGCGCAGCTCGGTGCGCACGCCCGTCGACGCGATGAATGTCTTGGACGGCACGCAGTCCCAGAGCACGCACGCGCCGCCGATACCGTCGGAGTCGATGACGGTGACCTGCGCGACGTCTGGACCGCGGCCCGCCGCGACGAGTGCAGCCTCATAGCCGGCGGGGCCGCCCCCGATGATCACAATGCGGGTAACCACGGACCCAACCTAGTCTGCTGTGGCCGACGCAACGCGGCGGTTGCCCGCCCGTGCAATTTCCCGGGTCGCTCCGCTCCTGCCCACCGAATGCCGTGCCCACCCCTTAGGCTTACCGCCGTGCCGATCTACGCCGCTTACGGATCGAACATGCATCCGGAGCAGATGCTGCAGCGTGCGCCGCACTCGCCGATGGCGGGAACGGGGTGGCTGCACGGTTGGCGACTCACGTTCGGCGGCGAGGATCTGGGCTGGGAGGGCGCGCTCGCCACCCTCGTCGAGGATCCGCTGTCGAAGGTCTTCGTCGTGCTCTACGACATGACCCGAGAGGACGAGGAGAACCTCGATCGCTGGGAGGGCTCGGAGCTCGGCTTCCACAAGAAGATCCGTTGCCGGGTCCACCGCGAGTCCTCGGACACCAGCACCGATCCGGTGCTTGCCTGGCTCTACGTCGTCGACGCCTGGGAGGGTGGCATCCCGTCGGCTCGGTACCTCGGGGTGATGGCCGAGGCCGCCGAGATCGCAGGCGCGCCGGATGAGTACGTCCACGATCTGCGTACCCGACCGGCCGGCAACGTCGGTCCAGGCACCTAGCGCCGACTCTGCGCTCACAACCCCGCCTCGCCCCGTCGAGATCTGCGCCAGGGTCGCACTTCGGCGCAGATCACGACCCACCCGTAGAGCTCGCGGCGAAGGGGGCGGCGAAGGAGCCCTAGATTCCGGCCGACTGCTCGATGATGTTCGTGAACACCCGCACCCCGACGCCCAACGCCCGCTCGTCGAGGTCGAACGTCGGTTGGTGCAGGTCCAGCTGGGGACCGTGACCCGGCCAGACGCCAAGGCGCGCCATCGCGCCGGGAACGTCCTCGAGGTACCAGGAGAAGTCCTCGCCGCCGCCGGACTGTCGGGTGTCGGTGAGAACGTCGGCACCGATGGCCTCGATCGCGTGCGTGAAGATCCGCGTCGACACCTCCTCGTTGACTACCGGTGGGACACCGCGTCGATAGTGCACGCTGAACTCGACTTGCAGGGGAGCCAACAGCGACGAAACGATCTCGCGGACAAGCTCTTCCATCGCGACCCAGGCCTCACGGCTGGCAGTGCGGATGGTGCCGGCGACGCTGCCGGTCTGCGGGATGGCGTTGGCGGCGACGCCGGCGTTGACGGCGCCCCACACCATGACGGTGCTGTTGCGCGGATCGACGCGCCGCGACAGCACGCCAGGAACGCCAGTGATCAGGGTGCCAAGCGCGTACACCAAATCGCCGGTCAGATGGGGGCGCGACGTGTGTCCGCCCGGCGAGTGCAGCGTGATCTCGACCTGGTCGGCCGCGGACGTGATGGGCCCGGGCCGGATGGCGACCTTGCCGACCTCGAGACGAGGATCGCAGTGCAACGCGAAGATTCGCGACACTCCGTTCAACGCGCCCGCGGCGATCGCGTCGATGGCGCCGCCGGGCATCAACTCCTCGGCGGGTTGAAAGAGCAGGCGCACCCCGACGGGCAGTTCCGGGACCGAGGCGAGAGCCAGGCCCGCACCGAGCAGAACCGCCGTGTGCCCGTCATGGCCACAGGCGTGCGCGACGTTGGGTACCAGCGACGAGTACGACGAACCGGTCCGTTCGGCCATCGGAAGCGCGTCCATGTCGGCACGCAGCGCGATCCGCGGGGCATGCTCCGGCCCGAAGTCACACGTCAGGCCGGTGCCGCCCGGCAGAACCTTGGGGTTCAGGCCGGCATCGGCGAGGCGCGACGCCACGAACTGCGTCGTTTCGAACTCCTGCCGGCCCAGCTCGGGGTGCTGATGGATGTGGCGCCGCCACGCCACCATTGCGCCGTAGTTGGCGGCCAGCCACGCCTCGGTGGCCTCCGAGATGGTCATCCGCGGGCCGCCTTGCTTCGCATCACCCGATCGCGCTCGGCCGGGGTCTCGGCGAGCTCGACGACGGTGCGGGCCAGCATCACTGCACCCTCGATGACGGCCTTGTCAGCACTCGGTCCCGCGGCGGCGGCCGCGAACGCCGGCTGGTGGATCGATGCGCCTTCGGCGTCGATGCCGACGATCGGATGAATGCCGGGCATGATTTGCGTGACGTTGCCCATGTCGGTACTGCCCAGCGGCAACGCGGCCTCGATCTCCGTCCCGACGGGAGTCCGGCCGAACCGCACCATCTCGGCGCGGAACACGTCGGCGAGCCATTGGTCAGGCGTCAGCTCGAGGTAGGACGGCTCCGTCGCCTCGACCTGGTGGCCGCAGCCCGTGGCCACCGCACCGGCCAGGAAGCAGTCCGACATCCTGCCTTCCAGCTCGCGCAACGAGCCGGAGTCGTTGGCGCGCATCGTGTAATGCATCTCGGTGCGGGCCGGGATGACGTTGGTGGCCTGGCCGCCGTCGGTGACGATGCCGTGCACCATCTGTCCCGGCGCGAACTGTTGGCGCAGCAGACCGATCGCCACCTGAGACACCGTGATCGCGTCGGCCGCGTTGAGCCCCAGATACGGCGCGACGGCCGCGTGCGCCTCACGTCCGGTGTATTCGACGGCCACCTGTGACAGCGCAAGGGACCGCGCGCGGGCGATGTCTAGAGGTCCGGCGTGCAACATCACCGTGGCGGCGATGTCGTCGAACGTGCCAGCCTCCAGCATCAGGGCCTTACCGCCCCCCGCCTCCTCGGCGGGGGTGCCGAGGAGCACGACCGTCAGGTCCAGTTCGTCGGCGACCTCGGCGAGCGCGAGGGCCGTCCCGACGGCGGATGCCGCGATGATGTTGTGGCCGCACGCGTGCCCGATGCCCGGCAGCGCGTCGTACTCCGCGCAGATGCCGATGACCAGCGATCCGCTACCGAAATCGGCGCGGAAGGCGGTGTCCAATCCCCCGGGTGCCGCTGTCACCTGAAATCCGCGCTGGGCGACCAGCGCCTGCGTCTTGGCGCAACTGCGGTGTTCGGCGAACGCCAGTTCCGGCTCGGCATGGATGGAATGCGACAGCTCGACGAGGTCGCCGCGACGTCGCTGGACGACGTCCTCCACGGTCGTCGATGCTGTGACGGTTGGCATCGAAGCAGTATCTCACCGACCGTTTGTTCTTCGCGCGAGCGCTCATCACCGACGGCTACGCTCCTCCCTGTGGCTGCTGTGACGGATCCTCAAGACGTTGCCGACGAAGCGGCCGCGGCCCTTTTGGCACGCACCGGGATCGATTCCTTCGACGTTGCCGTCGTCCTTGGTTCGGGGTGGGCGCCTGCCGCCGCTGAACTCGGCGATCCGTCGGCCGTCGTTCCGATGGCAGAGCTGCCGGGCTTCACGCCTCCCTCGGCCGCGGGCCACGGCGGCCAGGTTCTGGTGGTGCACGTCGGCGGCAAGCGGGTCCTGGTGCTGCTCGGCCGAATCCACGCCTATGAGGGCCACGACCTCCGCCACGTGGTGCATCCCGTGCGGACGGCGTGCGCGGCAGGCGCCCGAAGCGTCGTCCTGACCAACGCTGCGGGCGGGCTCCGGGCGGACTACTCGGTGGGCCAGCCGGTGCTGATCAACGATCACCTCAACTTGACCGCACGTTCACCGCTGGTGGGCGCCAAGTTCGTCGACCTCGTCGACGCCTACTCACCGCGCTTGCGCGCGCTGGCCCGTGACGTCGATCCGACTCTGGCGGAAGGTGTCTACGCCGGGCTGCCCGGTCCGCATTACGAGACGCCGGCCGAGATCCGGATGCTGCGGACGCTCGGCGCCGACCTGGTCGGCATGTCGACGGTGCACGAGACGATCGCGGCCCGCGCGGCGGGCGCCGAGGTGCTCGGTGTCTCGCTGGTGACCAACCTGGCAGCCGGTATGACAGGCCAACCGCTGAGCCATGTCGAGGTGCTGGAGGCGGGGCGTCAGTCGGCCACGCGGATGGGTTCCCTGCTCTCGGAGGTACTGGCGCGCCTGTAGGCGAACCGCCTGGTCAGCGCGACGAGGCCGCGGGCCAGCAGCGGCGCGGCGAACAACATCAGCAGTACCCGTACGACCTGCGCGGCGATGATGAACGTGACGTTCGAGCCCGTCTCGACGGCGGTGGCCAGCACGGCGTAGATGCCGCCGGGGCTGGTCGACAGGTAGCCCTCGAGCGGGCTGATCCCCGTCACGTGGGCCAACAGGATGCCGAGGCCGGCGCAGGCGACGTTGAGCAGCACGATCAGACCAAGCGCCGTCGGCAGCGCACGGCCGATCGCTCGCATGGACTCGCGGGTGAAGGCGACCCCGGCCTGCCAACCGATGACGGCATAGCCGAGCTGAACCAGCGCCATCGGCACGGAAAGGCCGAACGACGTCCCGGTCAGCTCCAGCGCGATGGTCACCGCCATGGGTCCGAGCAGTCCGGAACCGGGCAGCCGGGCGAGCCGTCCCGCCGTGGCGCCGACGAGGACGATGACCACCAGCATGGCGATGCTGAGATACCAAGGCGCCGGGTCAGTTTGGCTGGGCACAGCGGTGTGGCCGGTCTTCTCAGCGTGGTAGACGAGGGTGACGACGACGGGCATCGATGCCGTGATCAGGGCGACCCGTAGGTACTGCACCACGGCGACCACGCGGTCGTCCCCGCCCAATTCCCTGGCGATCGCGACGAGACCGGAGGCACCGCCCGCGACCAAGGCGAGTGATCCGGTGAGCGGGCTGATGTCGCGGTGCAGGCCCAGTAGCGCGCCAGCGCCGATGCTCAGCGCCAGCGTGGCGACGGCAACGGCGAGCACGATCGGCCAGTCCGAGCCGAGCGCGGTGAGCGCATCCCGGTGCACCATCGTGCCGATGTAGACGCCGAGCACGCCTTGGGCGGCGATGCCCGCCTTGCGGGGCAATCCCGCGGGAGCGAGCGAGATCAGTGCCAGCACGATGCCGACGATCAGGGCCGCAAAGAGCGCGGCGGACGGGACGCCGATCAGGTCCAAGGGCACCGTGACGGCAACCGTGATGACGACGAGCAGGGCCCACTTCCACATAACGACAAGTATGCACTTGTTAAACGGCGTGCTCAAACTGGCCTTTATCTCGCGATTACCAAGGTATAACTTGGTAATGAGCACTACTGAGGTCTCCAACAAAGCCAACGCGACCGAGTTGCGGGAGTCGATCATGGCCCTGACCCGCCAACTTCGTCGCCATCGCAGCGACAACGGCCTCACCCTCAGCCAGCAGCAGGTCCTCGGTGAAGTCATCAGGGCCGGGGTCACCACACCCGCCGAACTCGCCGCCCGCATGCGGGTGCGCGTGCAGTCCTTGACCGACGGCATCAACCATCTGGAGTCGCGCGGGTTGGTGGCCCGCAGAACCGACGCCGACGACCGGCGTCGCCAACTCATCGAGGTCACCGCGGATGGAGTGGCACTGCTGGAAGACGATCGCGCCGAACGCGACGAGTGGCTCAACACGGCGATGCACGACACTCTGACCGAGCTCGAGTTCAACCTGTTGATGCTCGTTGCGCCCGTGCTCCGCAAGCTCGCTGACGGTGACGAGAGACAATGACAGCCATGACGGACCAGCCTCTGACGTTCGGCACGGCGGGACTACGCGGCCCGATGCGTCCTGGCCCAGGCGGCATGAACGTCGAGACCGTGACGTCGGCGACGTGGGCTTTGGCCAAGGTGCTCAAGGACAGACGTCTTGGCGGTTCGACGGTCGTGGTGGGCCGCGACGCTCGCCACAACTCCGATGAGTTTGCCCTGGCGACCGCTGAAGTACTTGCCGCCGAGGGCTTTTCCGTCGTCTTGCTGCCGGATCCGGCCCCGACGCCGGTGGTCGCGTTCGCGGTTCGCCATCTCGGCATTGCGGCGGGGGTCCAGATCACCGCGTCGCACAACCCGCCCGCCGACAACGGCTACAAGGTGTACCTCGACGGAGGCATGCAGATCGTCCCTCCGACCGACCGCGAGATCGAAGCCGCCATGGCGATCGCACCGAGCGACGTCGCCCGTGCCGAGGTCACGCCTGCGGGCACCGAACTCATCGGGGACTACGTCCGCCGCGCCGCCGGGGTCCGACGGACGACCGGCGACGTACGGATCGCGTTGACGCCCATGCACGGCGTCGGCGGGGAGCCTGCGCTACTGGCGTTGCGGGAGGCGGGCTTCACCGACGTCCACCCCGTCACCGAGCAGTACTCACCCGACCCGGACTTCCCCACCGTCGCGTTCCCCAACCCGGAGGAACCCGGCGCCACCGACCGGCTTCTCGCGCTCGCCGCCGACGTCGACGCCGACGTCGCGATCGCGCTGGACCCTGATGCCGACCGGTGCGCTGTCGGCATCCCGACGGTCACGGGCTGGCGGATGCTGTCGGGAGACGAAACCGGTTGGCTACTGGGTGATTTCGTGCTGTCCCAAACCGAACCTGGCGAAGTGATGGCGGGCAGCGTGGTCGCCAGCACGATCGTGTCGTCGCGCATGCTCGCCGCCATCGCCGCCGCCCATGGAGCTCAGCACGTCGAGACGCTCACCGGATTCAAGTGGCTCGCACGCGCCGACGCCGGCCTCGCGGGCAGCACGCTGGTCTACGCCTACGAGGAGGCGATCGGCCACTGCGTCGACCCCGCCGCCGTTCGAGACAAGGACGGCATAAGTGCGGCCGTGCTTGCCTGCGACCTCGTCGCGGCACTTCGCAACGAGGGCCGCACCCCCGCGGATGCCCTCGATGCACTGGCCCTGCGGCACGGCGTGCACACGACGTCCGCAGTGTCGGTGCCGGCCGACGCCACCCTCGTTGACCGCCTTCGGGCGAACCCGCCTACCCACCTAGGCGACCAACCGGTGGAGGTCACCGACCTGCTGGACCGCCGAGGACAGCAGCGCACCGACGCTCTGATCTATCGCGGCGAATCGGTGCGCGTGGCTATACGCCCATCGGGAACCGAGCCGAAGGTCAAGGCGTACTTGGAGATTCGGCTGCCACCCAGCGAGAACGTGCCCGCGGCCCTAACGGTCGCGGCCCGACTGCTCGACGAGCTGAGGGCCGACGTCGTCGCCCTGCTTCAGCGGGGCCCGAACTGACGGTCACCCGCATCGCCGAGCCCCGGCACGATGTAGGACACGTCGTTGAGCCCGTCGTCGATCGCCGCGGTGAACAGCTTTAGATTCGGTGATGCCTTCTCCAGCGCCGCAATGCCTTCCGGCGCACACACCACGCACACGGCGGTGATGTCGACGGCGTTGCGGGCGTGCAGGAGACCCAGGGTGTGCGCCATCGATCCGCCGGTGGCGAGCATCGGGTCAAGCACCATTACCGGAGTGGTGCTGAGGTCGTCGGGCAGCGACTCCAGGTACGGGGTGGGCAGCGCGGTCTGCTCGTCGCGGGCGACGCCGACGAACCCGACCTTGGCCTCGGGTATCAGTTGGTGTGCCTTCTCGACCATGCCGAGACCGGCCCGAAGCACCGGGACCAACAGGGGTGGCGATGCGAGGCGGGACCCGACGGTGTCGGTCAGCGGGGTGCGGATCGGTACGGGAGTGGAGGCCGCGTCCCGGGTCGCCTCGTAGACCAGCATCAGCGACAGGTCGCACAGGGCGGCGCGGAAGCCGGCGTTGTCGGTGCGCTCGTCGCGCAACGTGGTCAACCGGGCAGCGGCGAGGGGGTGATCGACAACGCGGACGTCCATGCGGCGAACCCTAGTGGAACCACCACGTCGGAGACGTGAATGGAACCAGAGCGCTCCGGCCGACGTCATAACCGCATGATCGCCGATACGTCCGACATCCATGGGCTCAGCGTCGCCCACCGTGGTCACGCCGATGACCTCACCTCCGTAGCTGCCGAGCTGACTGCCGCCACGGTCGCCGCCGACGCCTTCGGCGAGGTCGGAGCCGGATTCCTCGCGGCACTGAATCGTGCGTTGATGCAGGAGGCACATCGCGCCACGCAGCTCGCCGAGCGCGTCATCGCGGCGGCTTCGACGGCGAACACGGTGGCCGATGCCTACAGATCTGCCGAAGATCATGCGGGGCAGGCGATCTCGTTGCGGCGAGCCTAGCAGTGCCCAGCACACTGGTGAGCGGGTTGAGCGCGTCGCTGCGCGAGCTGCAGGCGACGGTCGGTACCGGCACTCCGAACGCCGCCACCGCGCTGGCAAGCATTCGCACCGCACTGACCGACATCGCCGCCGCGACCGGCCGGTCATGGCAGGGGACGCGCTGGGTCGGCGACGCGGGGACGGCCGCATCCGAGTTCTC
Organism: Mycobacterium sp.; assembly: GCF_032161845.1. GTDB lineage: Bacteria > Actinomycetota > Actinomycetes > Mycobacteriales > Mycobacteriaceae > Mycobacterium. Next base: position 1,298 of record NZ_JAVRQA010000515.1, on the reverse strand, counting down.
CCGGGAGACCGTGGCGGCCGTCGACGCCCTGGCCGCCAGGGCGGGTGACCTCGGTGCCGCTACGACGGACGCCGCCGACGCCGTAGGCCGCGCACGGGCGCGACTTCAGACCATCGTCGATGAATTCGAAGCCCGCGCCGCTGTACTCGAGCCCCAGCTCGACGAGCCAGGTGTGGCGGACGAACTCGTCGCGGAGGCCCGCCGGGCACTCGACGAGGCCAAGGGCGTGATCGAGGAACTGCGTGCCGAGCTCGACGATCACCAGGCGACCGTTGCCGAGCCCGCACCGGGAGCACTGCCGACGGTGCCGATGGGCGGAATGCCCGGCCCTGGTAGTGGGCTCGGGTCGGGACCGGGGCCAGGGCCGGGGCTGGGGTCGGGACTGGGCGGTGCGGAGCCGGCCGGGCTCGCCGGTGCGTCGGTTGAACGCTCCGACGCCTCGGGATCGGCGAGTGACGACGCGCGCCCGCTCGCCGATCCCGGCATGTTCGGCAACGGCGTCACGGTACAGCTGCCCGACGGCAGCACGGCCACGGCGCCAAATGCGCTCGCCGCGAGCGCGGTTCGGTATGCACTGACGCAGCTCGGCGTGCCGTACGACTGGGGCGGCACCACGCCAGGAGTAGGTCTGGATTGCAGCGGGCTGACGCAATGGGCGTATCACGAAGCCGGACTAGATCTTCCACGGCTGGCACAGGAGCAGGACATCGGGTCGGCGGTGAACCAGAGCACGCTACGGCCGGGTGATCTCGCGGTGTGGGACGGCCACGTCGCGATGGTCGTTGGCAACGGGCAGATGATCGAGGCGGGCTCGCCGGTGAAGCTGTCGCCGATCCGGACGTCCAACGCGGGGCAGGGTTTTCAGGGGTTCTGGCGGCCTACGGCGTGATCGCGTGACCTCGGGTCGTCCTGCGTCGCCCGAGAATCTGAATCCGGACGTCCTACGTCCTACGCGGGTCAGCGGCCACCCTATGGACAACGGCGTCTCGGCGGGCGGCATGCGCTGAAGCTACGACCGCAACCTGGGAATTCGCCGGGAGGGTGCAATTAGCATGTGACACCGACATTTTCGGGGTGCGAAGGCGTGGTTGTGCACAGTCTGCGTTTCATCCACAACCTGGTTCTTTGGGGTTGTTCGATGTCGGTGTTAGCACATATGTTCGAATCATGTTCGATCACCTGGTGGCCACCACCACCGGCACCCACGGGGCCGGGGCAGTCGACGCCTGGACCCGGGTGGAAGCCGCCGCGTGCGCCCGCAGGTTGACGGCGATGGTCACCCTGCTCGATACCGCTCA
>NZ_JAVRQA010000514.1:0-26364 GCF_032161845.1 Mycobacterium sp. | reverse complement strand
ACTGGACAACGCGATTCCGCTGTGGAAGCGTGCGCAGGACGGTGCCGTCATCACCGGCTGGGACTACCCGACGTGCGAGGCCATCGGCCTACTGAAGATGGACTTCCTAGGGCTCCGCAACCTGACGATCATCGGCGATGCGCTACAGAACATCAGCGCAAACCGCGGGATCGAACTGGACCTGGATCAGGTGCCGCTCGACGACCCCGCGACCTTCGAACTGCTGGGGCGCGGCGACACTCTCGGCGTGTTCCAGCTCGACGGCGGACCGATGCGCGATCTGCTGCGCCGCATGCAGCCCACCTTCTTCGAGGACGTCGTCGCCGTCATCGCGTTGTACCGGCCGGGACCCATGGGCGTCAACGCGCACAACGACTATGCCGACCGCAAGAACGGGCGCCAAGCGATCAAGCCCATCCACCCCGAACTCGAAGAGCCGCTGCGCGAAATACTCTCCGAGACCTACGGTTTGATCGTCTACCAAGAGCAGATCATGCGCATCGCGCAGAAGGTGGCCGGGTATTCACTCGCGCGAGCCGACATTCTGCGCAAGGCCATGGGCAAGAAGAAGCGCGAAGTGCTCGACAAGGAGTACGAGGGCTTCGCCGACGGCATGAAGGCGAACGGCTTCTCGGCCGCGGCCGTCAAGGCGCTCTGGGACACGGTGCTCCCGTTCGCCGACTATGCGTTCAACAAGTCACACGCCGCCGGCTACGGACTGGTGTCCTACTGGACCGCCTACCTGAAGGCCAACTTCCCCGCCGAGTACATGGCGGGTCTCCTCACCTCGGTTGGCGACGACAAGGACAAGGCGGCGGTGTACCTGGCGGATTGCCGAAGGCTTGGCATCACGGTGCTGCCGCCGGACGTCAACGAGTCCGAGCTGAACTTCGCCTCGGTGGGCGTCGACATCCGGTTCGGCTTGGGAGCGGTCCGCAACGTCGGATCCAATGTCGTTGCCTCGCTGATCAACACCCGCACCGCCAAGGGCAAGTACACCGACTTCTCCGACTACCTGAACAAGATCGACGTCACTGCCTGCAACAAGAAGGTGACGGAGTCGCTCATCAAGGCGGGTGCATTCGACTCCCTCGATCACTCCCGCAAGGGTCTGTTCCTCATCCACACCGACGCCGTCGACTCCGTGCTTGGCACCAAGAAGGCCGAGGCGATGGGCCAGTTCGACCTCTTCGGAGGCGCCGACACCGCGACCGACTCGGTGTTCGCGATCAAGGTGCCCGAAGACGAGTGGGAGGACAAGCACAAACTGGCCCTGGAGCGAGAGATGCTGGGGCTCTACGTCTCCGGGCATCCGCTCAACGGTGTTGCCCACCTACTGGCCGCCCAGGTCGATACGGCGATTCCCGCGATTCTCGACGGTGACGTTCCCAACGAGGCGCAGGTACGGGTGGGCGGGATCCTCGCTTCGGTGAACCGGCGCGTCAACAAGAATGGGATGCCATGGGCCTCGGCGCAGTTGGAGGACCTGACCGGTGGCATCGAGGTGATGTTCTTTCCCCACACCTATTCGACGTTCGGTGCGGAGATTGCCGACGACACCGTCGTCATCGTCAGTGCGAAGGTGAACTCGCGTGACGACAGACTGTCGCTGATCGCCAATGATCTGGTGGTGCCGGACTTCTCGAATGCCCAGGCTGATCGACCGGTGGCCGTCAGCCTGCCAACGCGGCAGTGCACGGTCGAGAAGGTGGGCGCACTCAAGCAGGTGCTCGCCAATCATCCCGGCACGTCGCAGGTGCGATTGCGGTTGATCAGTGGTGACCGCATCACCACGCTCGAGTTGGATCAGGCGCTGCGAGTGACGCCCTCCTCGGCGCTGATGGGTGACCTCAAGGCCCTTCTGGGTCCGGGGTGCCTCGGGGGCTGACGCGGGATCAGAACCGGTAGCGCAGGATTCGCGCCTTGCGGGCACCCGTCTTGCTCATCCCGCTCAATCGGGTGGCAAAGCGTATCCCGGCGGGGAACAGGTCTACCTCGGGAGCCTTCGTCAGGCTGGCCTCCTCGACGAGGCGCAGCCGGGGGCTCCAAGTCTCGGGGTGGTGCGCATCCTTGAAGCCGGGATATCCCCACTGGCTGCCGACGTCCTTGAACATCTTCTGCGGGAAGAACTTCAGCGCGACCCGGCTGACCCAACCGATGCGCCCGTAGTCGTTGAACGCCAACTCGCCCGCCCCGAAGTAGTCGGTGCTGCGCCGAAAGAGGTTGACGATCACCGATTCGCTGAGGAATGCAAGCAGGCCGTCGGCGATGAGCATGGTAGGCCGATCGGCGGGAATCGTTTCGGGCCAACGCTCGTCGGCCAGCGACACTCCCACCGAATGCGATCCCGGTCGGGCGGGCAGCACCTCGTCGCGCAACGCGATGATTGCGGGCAGGTCGACGCTGTACCAGTCGACGGACGGAGGAGGGGCGACGCGGTACGCACCGCAGTCCAGTCCCGCGCCGAGGTCGACGACGACGGCGTTGGCGTGTTCGGAGATGAAGCGGCGGACCCTGTCGTCGAGCATCTTGGCCCGCAAGGCGGTCTGGCACACCACGCTCGCGCTGACGCCGAGACCCGCGAAGTCGTAGTCGATGGAGTCGACGACCTCGCCGGCGAGCGTGTCGCCGAGGATCGGTCGCGGCCCCCGGCCATCCAGTGCCCTGGCGTATTGCGTGAGGAAGGCGGTCTGCTCGATCGGTGACAACATGGCGGCTTGAATTGTCATGTGCGCCAACGTACTCCCCGCTTGGAGCAAGCGATAGACGCTGAACGATTAGCCCAATACGTTCACCGCACGGGCGATGACCAGAGCGATCGTGGTCATCGATACCAGCGACTGGACCGTCATCATTCCCTTGGCCCAGCGCGCCAGGGGCATGGTGTCGGTGGGGGAGAACGCGACCACGTTTGTGAAGCTGACGTAGAGGTAGTCGACGAACGTCGGCCGCCAGTCCGGCCTGGCCTTGTCCGGATCCGACATTTGCGGGAAGAGGAAGTCGGGGTAGGGGTGCCTTCCGGCGCGCCGCGCGAACGGACCGCCGCGGTCCAGTTCCCAGTACCAGATTCCGAACGCGATGACGTTGGTGACGAAGATGGCCGCGCCGCTGCCGAGGAGAACGGCCGCGTCGTTGCTGACCTCGCCGCTGAGAATGCGTTTGGCCAGTACGACAGCCGAAGCGGTGTTGTCGACGGTGATCGCCGCCGTCAGGACGAGGCTGGCCCACCTCCCGATGGTGGTCTGCCGCGACAGCCGGACGGGGTTGATCAGGAGCAGCGTCACCAGGAGAAGCAGTTCCATGATGATGAGCGGCCATCGTGGCAGCACGGTGTACTGCAGGGGTATCGAGCGTTGAATCACGATGGCCGCGAAGATCGCGATCAGAACGGGCCAGCGGTTCTCCGGGTCTCCAGGCCGAAGCCACGATGGCACGCGATGCTCGGCGTCGGAGGCGAGGCGTTCGGCCCGCTGCACGAAGGCCTCGACTTCCTTCGGGGGCTCGCGCTCATCGCGTGCATGCTCGTCGGCCATGGGCCCAGTGTGTCCGTCACCATGGAGGAATGAATGACGACACGGCCGACGGGCGCGCTCCGTCCCGACATCTCAGCCAGTGGATCGACGCGGAGCCCGCTGCGGTCTACGCGTTCGCCAGTGATCCGGACGAGCTTCCCCGCTGGGCGGCGGGCCTCAATGATCCGGCACTGGCCGATGCCGAGGTTCGGTTCGCGCCACGCAACGAATTCGGCGTCCTCGACCACGTCGTCCGGCTGCCGTCGGGTGAGCGGGTCTACAACCCGATGCGCGTGATTCCAGCGGGGACGAACGAGCGAGGGTGCGAGGTGGTGTTCACCCTGCGGCGGCTGCCTGGCGTGTCGAACGAGGAGTTCGAAGTTGACGCTGCGGCGGTGACGGCCGACCTGGCCAAGTTGCGCGAGCTAATCGAAGACGTGAGTTAGGCGTCCGACGAGCTGAACAGGCCGAGCCCCAGCCAAACGATCACGGCAGCAGCGGCGGCACTGAGGACGGCAGGGGCCGCGCTCATCGTGGTGAGCCCGACGACGACGGCTACCAGCGCCCCGATCGCAAGAGCGATCACTTTGTATGCGGGCCACGGAACGCCGGCGATGTGGACTTCAGTCGGCGTGGTCATGGTTTCACGATAGCTCGTAACTTGGGTTTCGGGTAGCCGAAACACTGATTCCGGCCCTGCGTTTTGCGTCGGTAATATGCTGGTGGCATGCCTTTGACTGGAGACTACGAACCAAGCACGTCCGATTGGGCCAGGGAGAACGCCGAGACGTTGATGGCATCCGGCGGCACGGAGGGGACCGAGCTCAAGGGCAGGCCCGTGATCCTGCTCACCACCATCGGGGCGAAGTCCGGCAAGATCCGGAAGACGCCGCTGATGAGGGTCGAGCACGACGGCGAGTATGCCGTGGTCGCATCCCTTGGTGGGGCACCGAAGCACCCCGTCTGGTACTTCAACATCACCGCGCACCCCGAGGTCGAACTCCAGGACGGCACCGTCACCAAGGACTACGAGGCGCGCGAGGTGTTCGGCGACGAGAAGGCGGTCTGGTGGGAGCGTGCGGTCGCGACGTGGCCGGACTATGCGGAGTACCAGAAGAAGACCGACCGTCAGATCCCGGTGTTCGTCCTGACTCCTAAGAGTTAAACCCGTTTTCGCTCCCACGCGGGTGAGTGGCACCATTGACCGGTGTCCGCTGAACTGAGTCAGACCTCTCGCCGTCCCGCGCCGCTGGGCGCCTCGGACATCGACGAGGCCGCTCAGCGAATTTCCAAGGTGGTCGCCCTCACCCCGCTGCAGTTCAGCGACCGGCTGTCCGCCCTGACGGGCCTTCAGGTCTACCTCAAGCGCGAGGATCTACAGGCCGTCCGGAGCTACAAGCTGCGCGGGGCATACAACCTGCTGATGCAGTTGACGCCGGACGAGATCGCAGCCGGCGTGGTCTGCTCATCGGCAGGCAATCACGCCCAGGGCTTTGCGCTGGCCTGCCGGTCGATGGGCATCCACGGGCGCGTCTACGTACCCGCCAAGACCCCGAAGCAGAAGCGCGACCGAATTCGCTATCACGGCGGCGAGTTCATCGAGTTGATCGTCGGCGGTGCCACCTACGACATTGCGGCGGCCGCCGCTCTCGCCGACGTCGCAAGGACCGGCGCCACCTTGGTCCCGCCGTATGACGACCTCCGCACCATGGCGGGTCAGGGCACGATCGCCGTCGAAATCCTGGCCCAGCTCGAGGCGGAACCCGACCTCGTCATCGTCCCCGTCGGCGGCGGTGGCTGCGTCAGCGGCATCACCACCTACCTCGCGGAGCGGACGACGAATACCTCGGTGCTCGGGGTGGAACCGGCAGGCGCGGCGGCAATGGTGGCGGCGCTGGCGACCGGCGAGCCCGTCACGCTCGACCACGTCGATCAATTCGTCGACGGCGCTGCCGTCGCCCGCGCCGGGGCGCTGCCGTACGCCGTGTTGTCGGCTGCCGGGGACATGGTCTCGATCACCGCGGTCGACGAGGGAGCGGTCTGCACCGCGATGCTGGACCTCTACCAGAACGAGGGCATCATCGCCGAGCCCGCGGGTGCCCTGTCGGTCGCGGCGCTGATGGAGGCGTGTTCCGAGGGCACCGTCGAACCGGGATCGACGGTCGTGTGCCTGATCTCGGGCGGCAACAACGACGTCTCCCGATACAACGAAGTACTCGAGCGCTCGCTGGTACACCTGGGCCTCAAGCACTACTTCCTAGTGGACTTCCCGCAGGAGCCGGGTGCGCTGCGCCGCTTCCTCGACGAAGTGCTCGGGCCTGGGGACGACGTCACCCTGTTCGAGTACGTCAAGCGCAACAACCGCGAGACGGGCGAGGCGCTGGTCGGCGTCGAACTCGGCTCCGCGACGGAATACGACGGTCTACTCGAGCGCATGCGCCTATCTGACATGCACGTCGAAGCGCTGGAGCCCGGCTCGCCTGCGTACCGCTATCTGACCTAGACCGGCTCGACGAGGACCAGGTTTTCGTCGTTCGCCCGGAAGATGGGCTCGATTGGGACGCCCACTTCGTCGGCGATGTCGGTGAGCAGGGTCGACCAGTGCCGGTCGGCTTCCGAGATCGCACCGACGCCAGGCCGTGTCATCAGCAAGGCCACCGTGGTGTGGACGTCGAACTTGGCCACGATCTCCCGAAGAGCTTCCATCAGGTTCCAGACGAGGCCAGCCTCGGGTGTCCTGGCGACCGGGACCTCGCTGAGCACCTTGAGCATGCACCGGTCCGGGCCGACGAAGGCGAAGCGCAGCAGGCGTTCCCCGAAGCCCAGTGGGCCCATCAGGGTTCGCCACCGCTGTTCCAGATCGGCCGGCGATCCGATGGGGTCGGTCGTCGTCTCGGTGGGCGGGATCGGCAGGAACTCTTGAGTAGTCATTCCCGCATGATCAGCCATTCTCCGCGCTCTCCGACGAATTCATCCACAGGCGCTGGACCTGTGGATGAAACTACTCGACGGTCCGCAGGATCGCGAACGAATGTCCCTGCAGCGTGGTCGTTTCCGCGACCGTCGGGTCATCGGAGGCCAGCACCACCTCGCCGGTGACGGGAACGACGACGGAGTCCGCGCCAAGATTGCACGCGATCGCGAAGGCCCCGCGGTGCATCGTGAGCCAACCCCGCTCCTCGTCGTAGTCGACGCGCATGTGGTCGAGCCAAGGGTCGGCCAGGTCCGGCTCCTGGCGGCGCAGCGCAATCAGGTCGCGGTAGAGGTCGTGCAATCGCGCGTGCTCGCCCGTACCGACCTCGTCCCAGTTCAGCTTGGAGCGCTGGAAGGTCTCGGGGTCCTGCGGATCGGGGATCGCGTCGGCGTCCCAGCCGTGTTCCGCGAATTCGGCCTTTCGGCCCTCGGCGGTGGCACGTGCCAGCTCGGGTTCGGGGTGCGAGCTGAAGAATTGGAAGGGGCTCGACGAGCCCCACTCCTCGCCCATGAATAGCATTGCGGTGTAGGGCGATCCGATGACGAGCGCAGCCTTGATCGCCAGCTGGCCGTAGTCGAGATTCTGCGAAGGGCGGTCACCGATGGCACGGTTGCCGACCTGATCGTGGGTCATGGTGTAGGCCAGTAGCCTGGTGGCGGGAATCGTCGCGGTGTCCAACGGACGACCGTGCCTGCGGTGCCGGAACGACGAGTACGTGCCCGCGTGGAAGTAGCCGTTCTTCAGCGTCGTCGCCAACGCCGCCAGGGTGCCGAAGTCGAAGTAATAGCCCGCTCGTTCGCCCGAGACGGCCGTGTGGATGGCGTGATGAATGTCGTCGTCCCACTGCGCGGTCAGGCCGTAGCCGCCGCGGTCACGGGGCGTGATGAGCCGTGGATCGTTGAGGTCGCTCTCGGCGATCAACGAAAGTGGCCGACCCAATTGAGCTGCCAATGCCTCGGTTTCGGCCGACATCTCCTCGAGGATGTGCTCGGCAGTGGTGTCGAACAGGGCGTGCACGGCGTCGAGGCGCAAGCCATCGGCGTGGTAGTCCCGCATCCAACGCAGGGCGCATTCGATGATGTAGGCCCGGACCTCGTCGGAGTCGGCGTCGGCGATGTTGACCGACTCGCCCCACGGGGTGTTGCCGCTGGACATGTATGGGCCGAATCGGGGCAGGTAGTTGCCCGATGGGCCGAGGTGGTTGAAGACGGCGTCGATCAGCACGCCGAGCCCCCGGGCGTGGCAGGCGTCGACGAACCGCACCAGCGCGTCGGGGCCGCCGTACGCCTCGTGCACCGCGTACCAGAGCACCCCGTCGTAACCCCAGCCGTGGGTGCCGCCGAATGCGTTGACCGGCATCAGTTCCACGAAGTCGACACCGAGACCGACGAGATGGTCCAGCTTTTCGATCGCGGCGTCCAACGTGCCCGTCGGGGTGAACGTGCCGATGTGCAGCTCGTAGATCACCGCACCCTCGATGGAGCGTCCGCGCCACGCCGAATCCGACCACGCGACCGTCGAGGGATCCCACAGCTGAGAGCGTTCGTGCACGCCGTCGGGCTGGCGCGGTGACCGCGGATCGGGCAGCACCGTCGCGTCGTCGTCGAGGACGAAGCCGTATCGGCTGTCGACGTGTGCCTCGACGACCGCCCGCCACCAGCCGTCCTCCGACGGCGTCATGGGATGCAGGACGCCATCGACGTCGAGGCGAACCAGCTCGGGTTTTGGTGCCCAGACGGCGAATTCGTGATCAGGCAAGGGTGCGCTCCAGCAGTGTCACGGGGAGGTCGGCAAGGAGTTCGGCTGCGCTGGCATGGCCGGTGAAGGTCCGTCCCGTCAAGCGGTCCACCCAGTCACCGTCGGGCAGGGGCAGTGCCGTGTCGCCCCAACCGGTTTCGGCGAGGTTGACCGTCCAGCGCTGGACGGCGACGAGCACGTCGGCACCTCGGCGAAACGCGACCAGATGCTGGGCCGCACTGCCAGTGGCGGGGACGGGGACGTAGTTGCCTGCGAGGTAGGAGTCGGGATGCTCGGCGCGCGAGTGCAGTCCGGCCCAGACGATGCGGATCTTCGCATCGCTCAACGCCGCGAGTGCCTGACGCCGCGCCGGGTAGTCGACGGGGCGACGGTTGTCGGGGTCGACGAGGCTGTCGTCCCACAGTTCGGTGCCCTGATACACGTCCGGAATGCCAGGGACCGTCAAGGACAGCAGCTTCTGGGCGTGCGAGTCGCTGCGCGCATGAACATCCAATTGGGCGACGAGACTCGTCATCTCGACACCGACCGGCCCGTCGATCACGTCGTCGAGCCAGGCGTGCACGGCAGCTTCGAACTGCTCGTTTGGCGCGTTCCAGGTGGTGTGCAGGGCGGCCTCCCTGATCGCCTTCTCCGCGTACGCGTGAAGCCTCGATCGCAGGTCGGCCGTGACCTGGCCGTCGGAGGGCCAGACGCCAAAGGCAATCTGCCACAGAAACAGCCCGGTGGCGGCGTCGGGTGGCGGAGCGGCGAGTACCCACTTTCCAACCAGCTCGGTCCACAGCGAGTGGACCTGGGAGAGCACGCCGATCCTGGCCCGCACGTCCTCGCTGCGCTTGGTGTCGTGAGTCGACAGCGTCACCATCGCCAACGGCCAATACCGGGACCGCACCGAAGTGCTGTGGTGGAACTCGGCGGCGCTCACGCCGAAGCGATCCGGCTCGCCGCCGACTTCGTTGAGGGACACCAGCCTGGCGTCACGATAGAAGAGGCAGTCCTCGACCGACTTCGCGGTGACGGCGCCGCACAGCTGCTGAATCCTGGTGGCCGGCTCGGCGTGGTTCAGTGCCGCGGCGACGAGCACCAGGGGCTCTCTCAGCGTGGGCTCGGCAGCGGCGGTTTCGGCCAGCGCCGTCGGCATGACCGCCGTCAGACCTCGGTAGTCGGATCGGTAGACCGCGATGTGGGAGAGCAGTGCGGCGACGGCGTCGGCGAGTTGAGCGTGATCGGCACCGACGGCGGTGACGATGGCCCGGCACACCCGCGCGAGCTCACTGGCCAAGGTGTCGTTGGCGGTCGCGATCTTCAGCCCCCGGATGACGGTATCCAGCGGTTCGTCCTCGCCAGCCCCCGCCGGGTCGACCAGTACTCCACCGATTTCGCGCAGCGCGTCATAGCCCGTGGTGCCCGCCACCGGAAGGGTGGGCTCGAGGGCTTCGTCGGGCGCGAGGATCTTCTCGATGACGATCCAGGCATCGGGTCCGGTGATCTCCCGCAGCCATTCGAGATAGCCTGCTGGATCGGTCAATCCGTCCGGATGGTCGATGCGGAGGCCATCGACGAGGCCTTCGCTGAACCAGCGCTTCACCTCGACGTGAGTGGCGTCGAACACGGCGCGGTCCTCTTGGCGCAGTGCAGCCAGCGACGTGATGGAGAAGAATCGCCGGTAGCCGCACACGTTGTGCCGCCAGCCGATCAGTTTGTAGTGCTGTCGGTCGTACACCTCGGGGGGCGTGCCAACTCCTGTGCCCGGTGCGATCGGCCACGTGCGATCGCCGAGTCGCAGTACGTCACCGTCGACGACGAGGTCATCTAGGTCACCGTCGTCACCTAGTACCGGCAGGACGATTCGGTTCCCCGGGTCCAGGGACCAGTCGATATCGAAATAGGCGGAGTAGAGCGACTTCTTGCCGTGCTTGAGAACGTCCCACCACCACGCGTTCTGAGTCGGGTCGTCGACGCCGACGTGGTTCGGGACGATATCAACGATGAGGCCGATGTTCCGACTACGCGCCGCCTCCGACAGCCGTGCCAACCCCTCGGCGCCGCCAAGGGCTTCCGAGACAGTGGTGGGATCGGTGACGTCGTACCCGTGGGCGGAGCCCTCGCTCGCGGTCAGGATCGGCGACAGGTAGAGGTGCGAAACGCCAAGCTGCTGAAGGTAATCGAGCTGATCCAACGCATCGGCAAACGTGAAGGCCTGCCCGCTGGCTTGGCCCCGCATCTGCAATCGGTAGGTCGAGAGGACGCTCACCGGGTCAGGCCGTCTTACGGAGGACGACGATCGACCGTCCCTGCACCGAGAAGGTCTCGCCGGCCTTCACCACCAGATCGCTGCTGCCAGTCGATGCCGCCGAATCGAGTTCAGCCGACCACTCGGCGGCGTAATCGCCTTCCGCTGCCAGGAATTCGACGGGCTCGGAGTGTGCATTGAAACAGAGCAGGAAGGTGTCGTCGACCACCCGCTCGCCGCGGGCATTCGGGGCGGGTATCGCATCGCCATTGAGGAAGACGGCGACGCACTGAAAGCCCGAATCCCAGTCCTGCGATGTCATCGGAACCCCGGCCGTGGTCAGCCAGGCGATGTCACGGATCTCGTCGTCGCCACTGCGGATCAACTTGCCGTCGAAGAACCGGCGGCGTTGGAATACCGGATGATTCTTGCGTAGCCCGGTCACCGTGCGTGCGAAGGTCATCAGGTCGGCGTTGGTCTCGCACAGCGTCCAGTCCATCCAGGCGATCTCGGAATCCTGGCAATACACGTTGTTGTTGCCACGCTGGGTGCGGCCGATCTCGTCGCCGTGGCTGAGCATCGGGGTGCCCTGGCTAAGCATCAGCGTCGCGAGAATGTTGCGCATCTGCTGGGCGCGCAACGCCAGGATCTCTGGGTCGTCGGTTGGGCCTTCGACCCCGCAGTTCCACGACCGGTTGTGGCTCTCGCCGTCGCGGTTGTCCTCGCCGTTGGCCTCGTTGTGCTTCTCGTTGTAGGAGACCAGGTCCGCCAGGGTGAACCCGTCGTGGGCGGTCACGAAGTTGATGCTTGCACTTGGCCTGCGGCCCGTCGCCTCGTAGAGGTCCGACGATCCCGTCAGTCGCGAAGCGAACTCGTTGAGTGTTGCGGGCTCTCCCCGCCAGTAGTCACGCACAGTGTCGCGGTATTGCCCGTTCCACTCGGTCCACAAACCAGGAAAGTTTCCGACCTGATAACCGCCCTCGCCGATGTCCCACGGCTCCGCAATGAGCTTCACCTGGCTGATCACCGGATCCTGCTGGACGAGGTCGAAGAACGCCGACAGCCGGTCGACGTCGTAGAACTCGCGGGCCAGCGTCGAGGCCAGGTCGAACCGGAAACCGTCGACGTGCATGTCGAGCACCCAGTAGCGCAGTGAATCCATGATGAGTTGCAGGGAGTGCGGGTGGCGCACGTTGAGGCTGTTGCCAGTGCCGGTGAAGTCCTTGTACAGCTTGAGGTCGCCGTCGAGCAGTCGGTAGTAGCCGGCGTTGTCGATGCCCCGGAAGTTGATGGTGGGGCCGAGGTGATTGCCCTCGGCGGTGTGGTTGTAGACGACGTCGAGGATGACCTCGATGCCTGCCGCGTGGAAGGACTTCACCATGTTCTTGAACTCGGCGACGGCGCCGCCCGCGCTCTGATTGGCTGCGTACTCGTAGTGCGGGGCCAGGAAGCCGAACGTGTTGTAGCCCCAGTAGTTTCGTAGACCGAGATCGATCAGCCGGTGGTCGTGCATGAACTGGTGTACCGGCATCAACTCGATCGCCGTGATGTTCAGCGACTTCAAGTGCTCGATGATCACGGGGTGGCAGAGCCCCGCGTAGGTGCCGCGTTGGTCCTCGGGGATGCCGGGATGGGTCTGGGTCATGCCCTTGACGTGTGCCTCGTAGATCACCGTCTCGTGGTACGGGGTGTTGGGCGCGCGGTCGGAGCCCCAGTTGAAGAAGGGGTTGATGACGACGCTGGTCATGGTGTGACCGAGCGAATCCACCATCGGTGGCGTGCCGGTCGCCGTCGGATCGTTCTTCGCGACCGCCAGGTCGTAGGAGAACAGGGCCTGGGTGAAGTCGAAGGCCCCGTGAAACGATTTGCCGTACGGGTCGAGCAGCAGCTTGGACGGATCGCATCGGTGGCCCGACTCGGGATCCCACGGCCCGTGTACCCGGAAGCCGTAGCGCTGCCCCGGGGTGACGGTCGGCAGGTAGGCGTGCCAGACGTAGCCGTCGACCTCGTCGAGGTTGACGCGTTCCTCGCTACCGTCCTTGCCGATCAGACACAGTTCGACCTTCTCGGCCACCTCGGAGAACAACGAAAAGTTGGTGCCTGCACCGTCATAGGTGGCGCCCAGTGGGTACGCCGTGCCGGGCCAAATTGCCGAGACCATGGATCACCACCAGCCAGTGGCGGCGTCGATCTGACGTCCCAGTTCGGTCGTCAAAGTGCGCATGTAGGTAGCCGAGATGTGATGAGAATCGTGATATACCAACACATTTCCCTCCACTGCGCGGCAATAGTCCTGACGGCACACCGCATTGCTCATGTCGAGCGGTTTCAGCATCGGGAATTGCGCGACGAAATCGAGAGTGGGGTTGTGATCGGACAGTACCTCGGAGCGCTTGATGCCGCAGGAGATGGCGTCACCGCCGTCGGCCAGGCAGTCGGCGGGGAAGAACGGCTTGCCGTCCTTGACCAGCCATGGGGTGTCTCGCATCGCCAAAATGGGGATGCCGGCGTCCGACAGGTCCTGCCAGATACCGACGTAGAAGCCAGGCATGACGTCGCCGTCCTTGATGTTCCACGGCCGGGTCGACGTGGTGAAGACGTAGTTGGGGTGATCGGCGATCAGCCTGGGCATCACCCTTTCGTTCCACTCGCGGCACTTGGGGTACGGCCGGTTGTCGCCCATGACGAGCGGGTTCTCCTCGGTCGTCAGCGGGCAGCCCATCTTCAGGTAGGTGACCACCTTGAAGTCGTGCATGCGGCCGAGCAGATCCAATGCGGTGATCCAGTGTTCGGCGTGTGATCCACCGGCCACGGCAATGGTTCTGGTCGCCGATTGATCACCGTACGTGCAGTTGATCACGTCGACGTCGTCGAAGTCACCGATGCAGCCCTGCGTCGTCGATTCGGGGACGTCGTCCTTGGCCTCGAGCACGGTGGGGCGCATCGGCAGCTTGGGCACCCTGGCATGGTTGATCAGAGCCCGCGCACCGGGATAGTCGCGTGACGAAAGGCCGGACAGCTCTTTGCCGTTCGCGCGTTGGATGGTCATGTGCTCGCGCCACGTGAATGAGGTGGCCGTCAGCGCGACACCGAGCAGAGTGACGATCGAGCCAAGCACGATGGTCGGCCGCCGCAGCCGGGTCCGCAGCGGAATCACCAGGGCCTGCCTCGGGGGCGGAGATGCAGAAGGCGACCCACGCAGGCGCAGCGGTTCTTCGATGAATCTCGTCGTCAGCCAGGCCAACACGCCGGAGGCCAACAGGACGACGGCGCCTTCGATGAAGTTCGCATGCGTGTCGCCCGAGTAGGCCAGCCAGAAGATGAGAAGTGGCCAATGCCACAGGTACAGCGAATAGGCCATCGACCCGAGCGAGACGAACGGCTTGGTCGCCAGCAGTCGGTTCACCGCGGGCAGTCGACCGTTGGCGGACGACAGGTGCGGATCGGCCATCCGGTTCGCGCCGCTGAGGATGAACAGGATCGTCGCGCCGACGGGCACCAACGCCAACGGCCCGGGAAACTCCTTGACCCCGTCGATCAGGGCGCCGCACGACAAGATGGCGGCCAACGCCACGACGGAGACGGTCGAGCGCAGCCACATCGGCCACTTCACGTGGGGCACCAACGCACCAATCAGGGCGCCGAGCAGCAGTTCCCACCCCCTGGCGAAGCTGTTGTAGTACGCCGTCGCCGGGTCGTCGTCGTGCGCAATGATCGCGTACACGAACGACGCGATCGTCAGCGCGGCCAGCAACACGATCAGCGCGGTGCGCGTGTGCGAGCGCAGACGTTTGCGAAACAGGGCGGCGAACCCGAACACCAGCGCGAGGAACGCGACGTAGAACTGACCCTGCACGGACATCGACCAGATGTGCTGCAACGGGCTGACGGCCTCGCCGGCGCGCAGGTAGTTCGACGCAGTGTTGGCCAGCTCCCAGTTCTGGTAGTAGCCGAGGCTGGCGAGGCTCTGGTCGGCGAAGGTCTCCCAGCGCGTCTCGGGCTGGATGAGGATCGTGAGCACGGCAGCGGTGGCGAGCACCACGACCAGCGCAGGCAGCAGCCGACGGATCAGTCGCTTCACCTCGGGTACCGGTGACAACGACGAACCAGGGGTCAGCGCGGTGCGCAGCAGTCGGCCGCCGAAGAAGAACCCCGAGAGCGCGAGGAACACGTCGACGCCGCCCGACACCCTGCCGAACCAGATGTGGAACACGGCGACGAGCGCAATCGCGATGCCGCGAAGCCCGTCGAGGTCGTGCCGGTAGAAGCCGGACGCCCGGGTGCCCATGACGGCGTGCTGAGTGGAGCCGGATCTGGTCGGGGGGACCACCGGGGCTGGGGGAAGGGTCAACATGGTCGTCGGACAATCTACCGAACCCGAGGCGATGCGGCCGTTTTGTCACGGGCGGTCGCGCCGGGAGAAGGTGGTTCCCATGCCGCCGTTGACGCCAGATCAGATCAGCGCCATCGATGCCGCCCACGTATGGCATCCGTACAGCAAGATCTCAGGCCCTTCCGGTTCTGGGGCGCTTCCGCCGGTCGTAGCGGTCGCGGCGCACGGCGCATCGCTGACGGTCATCGATGATGGCCGGCCCGCCGACGTGCTCGATGCGATGAGCTCGTGGTGGACCGCGATCCACGGGCACGGTCATCCGGTTCTCGATGCGGCCATGACCACCCAGCTCGCGACGATGAACCACGTGATGTTCGGCGGGCTGACCCACGAGCCCGCCGCGCGGCTCGCCCAGCTGCTGGTCCAGATCACGCCAGAGGGCCTGGACACGGTGTTCTTCAGCGATTCGGGCTCGGTGGCGGTCGAAGTCGCCGTGAAGATGGCGCTGCAGTTCCAGCGCAGTCGTGGCAAGCCAGGCAAGCACCGCCTGATGACGTGGCGCGGCGGCTACCACGGCGACACGTTCACCCCGATGAGCGTCTGCGATCCCGACGGGGGCATGCACTCGATCTGGACGGACGTGCTGACCGCGCAGGTGTTCGCGCCCCAGGTGCCGTCGGAGTACGACCCCGCCTACAGCGCAGCGTTCGAGGATCTGCTCGCCGAGCACGCGGACGAACTGGCGGCCGTCATCGTCGAGCCCGTGGTCCAGGGCGCGGGTGGGATGCGGTTCCACGACCCGCGATACCTGACGGATGTGCGCGCCGCGTGCACGCGCCACGACGTGCTGCTGATCTTCGACGAGATCGCAACGGGGTTCGGCAGGACCGGCGAACTATTTGCCGCCGACCACGCCGGCGTCCGGCCGGACATCATGTGCGTCGGGAAGGCGCTGACCGGCGGTTACGTCACGCTGGCCGCGACGCTGTGCACGGGCGAGATCGCGCGGACCATCAGCGACGGGGAGCCGGGCGCCCTGATGCACGGACCCACGTTCATGGCCAACGCCCTGGCATGTGCGGTGTCGGTGGCGTCGGTCGAGCTGCTGATCGGACAGGACTGGCGGCAGCGGATCCGCGACATCGAGTCTGGGTTGTCAGCCGGGCTGGCCGAGGCGCGCGGGCTCCTCGGTGTCGCAGACGTCCGAGTCCTTGGCGCGATCGGTGTGATCGAGATGCAGGAGCCGGTCGACATGCGAGTCGCGACGGAGGCTTCGTTGCGACACGGCGTGTGGCTGCGGCCATTCCGCAATCTGGTGTACGCGATGCCGCCCTACGTGTGCACGCCCGACGAGGTGGCGACGATCGGCTCGGCGATGGTCGGCGTGGCGCGTGCGCTAACCTGAACGGCGTTCAAGTTCACCGGTGAGCTGAGGGAGGGGAGTCGTGACGCGCGTAGTGGTTTCCCCGCTGGCCTGGCTCGACGACGTCGAGGAGCAGCGTCGAGCGGCCGGTCTGCGACGCTCCCTGCGCGTCCGGCAGGCACCCGAGGCCGGCGCGGACGTCGAACTCGACCTGGCCTCGAATGACTACCTCGGGCTTTCGCGGGATCCTCGGGTCATCGACGGCGGCGTCCGCGCTCTGCACGCGTGGGGCGCCGGTTCGACGGGCTCACGACTGGTCACCGGCAACACCGCACTGCACGAAGAGTTCGAGACCACGCTTGCCGAGTTCGTCGGCGCCGAGTCGGCGTTGGTCTTCTCGTCCGGCTACACCGCCAACCTCGGTGCCGTGGTTGCCCTCTCTGGTCCGGGCTCGGTCCTGGTGTCCGATGCGCTGACCCATGCCTCACTCGTCGACGCGTGCCGGCTGTCGAGGGCCCGCGTGGTGGTGACGCCGCACCGCGACGTCGATGCCGTCGATGCGGCCCTGCAGGGCCGCGCCGAAGAGCGTGCCGTAGTGGTCACGGACTCGGTCTTCAGCGCCGACGGGGTGATGGCTCCCCTGCGTGATTTGCACGACGTGTGCCGACGACACGGGGCGCTGCTCATCGTCGACGAGGCGCACGGGCTTGGCGTGCGCGGGAGCGGCGGCCGCGGCCTGCTTCACGAAGTCGGACTGGCGGGCGCCCCCGACGTGGTGATGACGACGACCCTGTCGAAGGCACTGGGCAGCCAGGGGGGAGTCGTGCTCGGCCAGCGTGCGGTTCGCGACCACCTGATCGACACGGCACGGCCGTTCATCTTCGACACAGGGTTGGCCCCTGCCGCGGTTGGCGCGGCGTTGGCCGCCCTGCGAGTGCTCGGCGAAGAGCCGTGGCGCGCACAGGCGGTCCTCGACCACGCCAGGGCACTCGCCGCCATCGCGGGAATCGACGAGCGACCCGAGTCGGCCGTCGTTTCGGTGCTCCTCGGTGAACCCGACGTCGCCTTCCAGGCAGCCGTGGCGTGTCTGGAGCGGGGTGTCCGGGTCGGCTGTTTCCGCCCGCCGACGGTGCCCGCGGGGACCTCGCGGCTGCGTCTGACCGCGCGGGCGTCCTTGACCGGCGACGAGATGACGCTTGCTCGTCGGGTCTTGACGGAAGTGCTCGCGACCGCACGCTCATGAGCGTTCTGCTGATCACCGGCACGGGTACGGGTGTCGGAAAGACCATCGCCACCGCCGCGCTTGCCGGCGCGGCCCTCTCGGCGGGGCTCGACGTCGCGGTGTGCAAGCCCGTTCAGACCGGAACCGCGGACGGTGACGACGATCTCGCCGAGGTGCGTCGATTGTCCGGTGTGCAGAGCCTGCACGGGGGCTGGCGCTATCCGGAGCCGCTCGCGCCGGTGGCGGCGGCCGAACGCGCCGGGTGGGCATTGCCAACGCGCGGCGATCTGTTGGCCTCGGTCGGCGCGGTGGCCGCGCCACAGCGGCTCACCCTGGTCGAAGGTGCCGGGGGCCTGCTGGTGGAACTCGGCGCGTCGGGGGTGACGTTGCGTGACCTCGCGGCCGAATTGCATGCCAAGGTACTGATCGTCGTCGGACCTGAATTGGGCACTCTCAACTACACCGCCCTGACGCTCGAAGCGCTTGCCGCCAAGGGTATTTCGTCTGCCGGCCTGGTGATCGGCGCGTGGCCCGAGGTACCCGGGGTCGCGGAGCGCGACAACCGCGATGCGCTCGGAAGGCTGGATCACGTGCGCGCCGTCCTGCCCGCTGGCGCCGGGACGCTCACCAAAGCCGACTTCGCATCGATGAGCGCGGCTGCATTCGATCCACGCTGGCTGGCAAGTCTGGCGGACTGACGTGGTTCACTCCGTCGAGCTGTTGTTCGACACGGATACCGACGCGCGCATCCGCCGAGTGTGGGACGACCTCGACGCCGTCGGCGTGCGCAGCCAGGCGACCGTGAAGTCGCCAAGCAACCGGCCGCACGTCACGCTGGTCGTCGCCGATCGGATGACCGGCGACGTGGACGACGCGCTGGTACCGGTGGTGGCGCGCTTGCCGCTGGACTGCCGCATCGGGGCACCGATGTTGTTCGGCCGCGGGCCCTTCACCCTGGTGCGATCGCTGGTGCCGTCGGCAGCCTTGCTCGCACTGCATGCTGACGTGCACCGGATGTGCCTGCCGTTCATGACGCCGGAACCCTTGCCACACGCCGCGCCGGGTGCCTGGACGGCCCATGTCACCCTGGCCAGACGGGTCGATGCCGGGCAGCTGCCCGCCGTGTTCGAAGTAGCCGGTGTCAGCTCAGACATCGACGCGTCCGCGGTTGGGCTGCGGCATTGGGATGGCAATTCCCGCATCGAGCACCGCATCGACAGCCAGCCCTGACGAATAGCGTGTTTGCCTACCATTTTCGGCAGTGTCAGGAAATGCCACGCGCGACGGGCGCATGGACGACGCCGGCGATCAGGAGTTCCACACCAAACAGAAACCTGGCCGTGTTGTCTCGGTTCAAGATCGACTGCTCGTCGGAAAGCGCGCCCGCGGCGTCCCACTGCAGTCGGGACTGCTCGTCGGCGGTGAAGCCAAGCACGTAGTAGAGAACCGTTCGGGCGGCGAGGTCGGCGTTTGGCGACGGGATGCCCGCCTCGGCAGCGGCGCTGGTGAGCCGTTTCAGGATCGAGGCCATCTGCTCGGACTTGCCTGCGGCGAAGCTGGCGGAGACCAGTTCGGCGCCGTCGGTGGCCGACAGCAGGGCGTTGCGCAGACCGCTGCAGATGGTGTGAATGCGATCGGCCCACTCCGACTGCTCGGCCGTCGTCGCCGCGGGGTGCAGGATCCGGTCGGAGACCGCCCCAAGGAGGGCTTGCTTGTCGGCGAAGTGCCAATACAGCGCGCCGGGGGTGACGCCGAGCTCGCGCGCCAGGCGCCGCATGGTCAGATCGGCGATGCCGTAGTCGTCGAGGAGCTGGATGGCCTTGTCGACCACGTCGCCGCGATGCAGTTGCACCCCTGTAGCCTAAACACCGTTCAAGTTCTTGGGTGCAGGAGGAGTGCGTAGTGACGCAAGCGGCTTCAGAGGTAAGCGCAGACGTGTTGGGTCTGGCCAGGGAGCAGGTGCTCGAGCGGGGCGAGGGCCTGACGCAGGAGCAGATCCTGGAAGTGCTGCAACTATCCGACGACCGACTCGAGGAACTCCTGGCGCTGGCCCACGACGTACGCATGAAGTGGTGCGGGCCCGAGGTCGAGGTCGAGGGCATCATCAGCCTCAAGACCGGCGGTTGCCCGGAGGACTGCCACTTCTGTTCGCAGTCGGGACTCTTCGCGTCGCCGGTGCGGAGCGCCTGGCTCGACATCCCCAGCCTGGTGGAAGCGGCCAAGCAGACCGCGAAGTCGGGCGCCACCGAATTCTGCATCGTCGCCGCCGTCCGCGGACCCGACGAGCGGCTGCTGGCCCAGGTTGCCGCGGGCATCGAAGCGATCCGCAACGAGGTCGACATCCAGATCGCCTGCTCGCTGGGCATGCTCACCCAGGAGCAGGTCGACCGGCTCGCCGCCATGGGCGTGCACCGCTACAACCACAATCTCGAGACCGCGCGGTCGTTCTTCACCAACGTCGTCACCACCCACACGTGGGAGGAACGCTGGGGCACCCTGGAAATGGTGCGCGCGGCAGGCATGGAGGTCTGCTGCGGCGGCATCCTCGGCATGGGTGAGTCGCTGGAGCAACGGGCCGAGTTCGCCGCCAACCTGGCCGAGCTCAACCCGCACGAGGTGCCACTGAACTTCCTCAACCCGCGGCCCGGCACGCCGTTCGGTGATCTCGAGGTGCTCCCCGCGGCGGAGGCACTGAAGGCCGTCGCCGCCTTCCGGTTGGCCATGCCACGCACGATGTTGCGCTTCGCGGGCGGTCGCGAGATCACGCTCGGCGACCTCGGCGCCAAACAGGGCATCCTTGGCGGCATCAACGCCGTCATCGTCGGCAACTACCTGACGACCCTCGGCCGTCCCGCCGAGTCCGATCTCGAGCTGCTCGACGATCTGCAGATGCCGATCAAGGCACTGAACGCGACCATCTAAACCGGCGAGCCAGCGATGCCCAGCAAGTTCAACGTCTATACGGGTGAACCCGAGGGGGGAGCCGTTCCGACGGCTGCCCGCCTAGGGCTCGAGCCGCCGCGATTCTGCTCCGACTGCGGCCGGAGGATGATCGTGCAGGTGCGCCCCGACGGCTGGGCGGCCAAGTGCTCGCGGCACGGCGAGCTGGACTCCAAGGACCTTGACGAGAGATGACTGGCCCCTCCGCTCCGCTGCCGTACCTCCCCCTCGAACGCTCCGATCAGCTTGAGCCGCCACGCCTTTCGCATCGGCAGGCGGCCATTCGAGTCGTGGTGGTTCTCGCCGTTCTCGGTGTCGTCGTCGGCGTGGTCTGGGCGTGGCTCGCACCACCCATTCAACTGGTGATCGCGCTGGCCAAGGACGGGGACCGGGTGCGCGCATACGTTGGCGACGAATCCGATCTGCTCTTCCTCGGCGCCTTCCTGATGACCGGACTGCTGTTCGCGCTCGCCGTGACTGCGGCAGTCGCCGCGTGGCAGTGGCGGCCGCATCGTGGGCCCGTCATGGTCGGCGCACTGTCGATCGGCGGGTTGATGGCCGCGGGCGCCGCGGCCGGGGTGGGTGCCGCGTTGGCACGATGGCGACATGGCGTGCCCGATGTCGCGACGGCCCCGATCTCACCTGAGCATCGGATCTACTACGCGCACGAAGCGCCTGCAGTGTTCTTCGGCCACGGCCCGTTCCAGATCGCGGCGTCGATCATCGTGCCCGCGGGGGTAGCGGCCCTCGTCTACGCGATCTGTGCGCTCTCGACGAAGCGTGACGACCTTGGTGCGTGGCCGCCAGGACCTAGCTATCCAGCTCCGACAGCGGCTGCCGATCCACTCGCCGACCCGTCGCCACCTTCGCCGTAATCAGTCCCAGCCGGAGCATGCCCCGGTAGGTCGAGGGGTTCAGCAGCGTCGGCCACCTGGTCCGCGCCCGATTACTCGACGCGGGCCGTCCGGCGAACCGGTCGCGCAGCCAGCGAAGCGTCATCGGAGCGGACAACGGGTGAAGGAGCATGTGCTCGCTCAGCATGTCGCGGTGGTAGGTGACGTCGGCGCCGCCGCTGCTGTAGGTATCGGTCAGCTCGTCGATGTCGCCGACCGAGACGATGCGGTCGTGGACGGCCTGCACGACCAGTACGGGGATGCTCGGCGCCGCGGTGCCGAGCTTGATGCTGTCGAAGACGTGCTGTACCTCCGGTGACCGGAGGATGTTCTCAAGCGGCTCGTCGACCATGTCGTCCATGTCCTTGCCGATCAGCTTGATGACGGCGTGGGCCGTCGTCATCCGCTGGATGTCGGTCAGCATGGCCTTGCCCTCGACGGTCACGTGTTCGTTGATCACGCGATCGAGGTCGGGGTACACGTGCGAGAGCGCAGCGACGACCATCGCGGGCAGGCCCGAGAAGAAGCTGCCGTTGAGCCTGCGGAACGTGTGGCCGAGATCTCCGACCGGCGATCCGAGGACGGCGCCGACGAGGTTGAGTTCGGGGGCGTACTCCGCCTGGACCTCGGTGGCCCATGCGGTGGCCAGGCCACCACCCGAGTAACCCCACAGACCCATGGGTGCGTCGGCGGAGAGGTTCAGCGCCTCGGTGTTCAGTGCGGCCCGCAGACCGTCGAGAACGTGGTAGCCGGGCTCGTATGGAGCTCCCCAGATTCCCTGGGGCCCCTCGTGGTCGGGGATGGACACCGCCCAGCCCTCGGCCAGGGCTGCGGACACCAGGAGAAACTCGAATTGGGCGAGCGCGCCTGCGGCCCTGGCGCCGCGCCGCAACGCGTAGGAGGGAAAGCAACTGCCTGCCACCGCGTCGATCGCACATTGATAGGAGAGAATGGGTCCCTTGCTGCCCGCGGGCCGCTCGGCGGGTACGACGACGGTCGTCACGGTCGCCTGGGGAAGGTCGTTGAGGTCGGTCGAGCGATAGAGCAGCTGCGTCGCGGTGAGCTTCTGCGGGACCAACCCGAGGAATGCGAGTTCGACGTCGCGCGAGCGCAGCACCGTGCCTGGCCTGGCGTGTTCGAACCCGGCGGGCGGCAGGTAGAACGGGTCGGCGTCCGGCAGCAGGGGGCGCGTCTTGTGGCGCAGCTCCTCGTGGGGCGGTCGGCCGATCCATTCGGCACCGGTCGAAACGGCTGCGCTGCCAGAGTCCATCGGCCCATTGTCTCTTAAGAAATCCTTAAAACCAATTAGGCGGACGCGTGTCACGTCGGGGGGCGCAGCGCGGCGAACTCATCGGTGACGCGGTACTGCGCCTCCGTGAAGCGGTACATCGCGGCGGGCCTGCCCCCGCTTCGGCCCGACTTCGCCGTGGTGCCGGTCGGGACGATCACTCCGCGGCGAGCGAGGACACGCTGCAGATTGGTGGCGTCGACCTGGTAGCCAAGGGCCGCGTCGTAGACGTCCTTGAGCGTTGACAGGGCGAATTCTTTTGGCGCCAAGGCAAACCCGATGTTGGTGTAGGACAGCTTGGCGATGAGCCTGGCGTGCGCGTGGGTGATCATCGGTCGGTGGTCGAAGGCCATCGGAGGCAGTGCACTGACCGGATGCCAGCGGGTGTCCGTCGGCAGCTCCGGGGTGGCGGGGGAGGGCACCAGTCCGAGGAACGTCGAGGCGATGGTGCGCGGTCCCGGCACCCGCAGTGGGTCGGAGAACACTGCGAGCTGTTCGAGGTGAGTTAGTTCACGCAGGTCGACCTTCTCGGCAAGTTGGCGTCGAACTGAACTCGTCATGTCCTCGTCGTGACGGAGGCGCCCGCCGGGAAGGGACCACGCCCCGCGCTCCGGCTCCATGGCCCGTTCCCACAGCAGCACTCCGAGCTGCGGGTTTGGCGTCGCGAGCTGCCGAACTTGAAACACAACGGCGAGCACCTCGTGCGCAGTGCTAATATTGGGCATGTTTTCGATCATAAGTCGAAAACCCCGTCAGGATCAAAGGAGACGGCGATGACGGTTACCGACCTCACCGCAGAGTCACGAAGTGGCTGGGCCACGCAGATCACGAATGGTCCCGCGGGCTACGGCGGAGTGATCGCCGACGAGGAGTGGGCGGCGGAGGTCCGACGCCTCGCCGACCTGCGCAATGCCACCCTGCTTGCGCACAATTACCAGCTGCCCGCCATCCAGGACGTGGCCCACCACGTCGGCGATTCCTTGGCGCTCTCGCGGATTGCTGCCGAGGCCTCCGAGGGCACGATCGTGTTCTGCGGCGTGCACTTCATGGCCGAGACCGCAAAGATCCTCAGCCCAGCCAAGACGGTGCTGATTCCCGATCAGCGCGCCGGCTGCTCGCTGGCCGACTCGATCACCGCCGACGATCTGCGGGCGTGGAAGGACGAGTACCCCGACGCAGTGGTCGTGTCCTACGTCAACACCACGGCGGCGGTGAAGGCCCTCACCGACATCTGCTGCACGTCGTCCAACGCCGTCGAGGTGGTGGCCTCCATCCCCGAGGACCGCGAGGTGCTGTTCTGCCCCGACCAGTTCCTCGGAGCGCACGTGCGGCGGGTGACCGGGCGCAAGAACCTCCACATCTGGGCCGGCGAGTGCCACGTGCACGCCGGCATCAACGGTGACGAGCTCGCCGCGCAGGCCAAGGCCCATCCGGACGCCGAGCTGTTCGTCCATCCCGAGTGCGGCTGCGCCACGTCCGCGCTGTACCTGGCTGGAGAGGGCGCGTTCCCCGACGACCGCGTGAAGATCCTGTCCACCGGCGGCATGCTCGACGCCGCGAGAAAGACAAGGGCTCGCCAGGTTCTGGTCGCGACCGAGGTCGGGATGCTGCACCAATTGCGCCGTGCCGCACCGGAAGTCGACTTCCGGGCCGTGAATGACCGGGCGTCCTGCAAGTACATGAAGATGATCACCCCTGCGGCGCTGCTACGTTGCCTGGTCGAGGGCGCCGACGAGGTGCACGTCGACGAGGAGACTGCCCGCTTGGCGCGGGCGAGCGTGCAGCGCATGATCGAGATCGGACAACCCGGCGGCGGCGAATGACGATGGCCGCGCCGTCCTGCGGCGGAGTCGGCCACTGGCAGCAGCGGGCCGACGTCGTCGTCGTCGGTACCGGGGTGGCCGGACTTGCCGCGGCGTTGGCCGCACATCGTCGGGGCCGCCGCGTCGTGGTTCTGAGCAAGGCGAGTGAGACCGCGACGTTCTATGCCCAGGGCGGCATCGCGGTCGTGGTGCCACGCACGGACGACTCCATCGAGGCGCACGTCGCCGACACCGTTGCCGCAGGCGGCGGGCTCTGCGATCAGGAGGCGGTGACGTCGATCATCGGCGACGGGTACGCCGCGGTGACCGAACTCGTCGAATTCGGCGCACGCTTCGACGAGTCGGCGCCGGGACGGTGGTCGCTGACCCGCGAAGGGGGGCACTCTCGTCGGCGCATCATCCACGCCGGTGGAGATGCCACCGGGGCCGAAGTGCAACGGGCCCTGGACCACGCCGCGGGCACCTTGGACATCAGACGCAATCACGTTGCGCTGCAGGTTCTTCACGACGCCGGTGCCGTCACCGGGGTGCTCGTCCGCAACGACGACGGCGTCGGCGTGATCCATGCGCCTTCGGTGATCCTGGCCACGGGCGGCCTCGGCCACCTGTACTCGGCAACGACCAACCCGGAGGGGTCGACGGGCGACGGCGTCGCCTTGGCGCTGTGGGCGGGCCTGCCCGTGAGCGACATCGAGTTCATCCAGTTCCATCCGACCATGCTCTTCGACGGGAACGCCGGAGGGCGGCGACCGCTGATCACCGAGGCGCTCCGCGGCGAAGGCGCGATTCTCGTTGACAGGCACGGTGATTCGGTGACCGCCGGCGTCCATCCGATGGGTGATCTCGCTCCGCGGGACGTGGTGGCCGCCGCCATCGATGAGCGGTTGTCCCAAACGGGCGACCAGTGCGTCTATCTCGACGCGCGCGCGGTCGAGGACTTTTCGCGACGGTTTCCCACCGTGAACGCCGCCTGCCTCGCAGCGGGGATCGACGGCACCCAAGCATTGATTCCCGTGGTGCCCGGTGCCCACTACAGCTGCGGCGGAATTGCCACCGACGTGTACGGACGTACCGAACTGTTGGGCCTGTTCGCAGCAGGGGAAGTGGCACGCACCGGAATGCACGGGGCCAATCGGCTGGCGTCCAACAGCTTGCTCGAGGGTCTCGTCGTGGGTCGCCGCGCAGGTGGCCGTGCGGCCGACCACGCCGTCGACGCGGCGCCACCTCGCGCCGCGTTCCAGCGCGTCAGTCGGCCGGCACTCTCACGAACGGACTTGCAGCGCGCGATGACTCGACACGCCTCGGTGGTGCGCGATGCGGTCGGGTTGAGTCACCTGGCCGAGCTACTCGGCACGGCGCGAGCGAGGGCGCTGGGTAGCCGCGCAGACTTCGAGGATGCGGCGCTGACCGTCACCGCCTCGGCCGTTGCGGCGGCGGCGCTGGATCGGCTCGAATCGCGGGGGTGCCATCACCGCGCCGACTACCAGGACCGCGATCCCGCCCGTGCCGTGAGTACCAGCATCCGACTCGCGTCCGACGGCACGCCGTCGGTCACCCGCGCGGCGGAGGTGTGCTGCTGATGCAACTCGACTCCGACGAAGTCGAAGAGGCGCGGGCGACGATCGCCCGAGGGCTCGCCGAGGACCTCCGTTACGGACCCGACGTAACCTCGCTGGCGACGGTGCCTGCCGACGCCATCACGAAGGCGTCCATGGCGAGTCGGCAGGCTGGCGTCGCGGCAGGGGTAGACGTCGCACTGCTCGTCCTCGACGAGGTCATCGGCGCCGGGCAGTATGGCGTCCTCTCCCGCGTCGACGACGGAACCCGGCTCGAACCCGGTGACGCGCTCCTGGTGCTCGAGGCGCCCACCAGGGGACTGCTGACCGCCGAACGCACCATGCTGAATCTCGTTTGCCATCTTTCGGGCATCGCCAGCACTACCGCGGCGTGGGTCGAGGCGGTCGACGGCACCGGCGCCAAGATTCGTGACACCCGCAAGACCCTGCCGGGGCTACGAGTCCTGCAGAA